>JBPCLT010000234.1:0-18542 GCA_051003015.1 Rubrobacteraceae bacterium
TGGCTGGTGCCGACCCACTCGGCGATGTCCTTGACGCTCGCCCCCGCCAGGTGCGGCCGTTTTATGTGCCTCCATCGCTCGACGGAGCCTAACGGTAAGGCTTATTCACCAGGAAAGCGACAGAACCGAAGTTCGCGGCTTTTTTCCGCGGAATCGTTGGGCGCCGGGTCCCGAGCTTCCCAGCGTTCCATCGTGCGGCGAGGCAGGTAGATGATCTTGAGCCACAGGACCAGCACCACGCAGAACACCGCGAGCATGATCCCAAACTGCCACAACTCCGCTGTCAAGCGCGTCCCTTTCTAATGCCCGGCCACCGTTTCTCCCCGCGTCCCATGCTTTCCCTCGCGCCGGCTCTGGACCGTGCTCCCGACCACGAGGCCGCCGGAGATCAAGACGAGGTTCTTGATGACGAACTCGCCCTCGGTCGTCAACAGGAGTAGATTGTAACCCTGGAAGGCCACCTCCGGTTTGACCAGAAGCACCAGGAACGTACCAGCCATCTGCATCAGGAAGAACAGCAGCGTCACCCGAAGGAAGCGGCCCGAGAGCAACCCGATGCCAACCAGGATCTCCCACACCCCGAGAAACGGCACGAAGAGCGCCGGCGGCACCCAGTACACGACGCCGGCCACCAGCTCGGCCACCGGGCTGACGTCGAAGACCTTCAGCGCCCCGAACCAGACGAACGTCAGGCCGAGCGAAACCCTCAAAAAGAGGATACCGTACCGGGACAGAAGCCGGATCACCCGCTCATCCATCTCATCGAAGAATGTGGAAACCGTGCCCACAGAACCCTTCACCGCCGCCTCCAATACGTTACTTGCTGTTACGAGTGGATACTATACCGGCACATACTTGCGGGCCGTGAACCCCTTAACCACCGTTGCTCCGGCGGCGTGAGACAGGACTCGAACGGGACTTCAGCCAGAGGCCCGCATGAAAGCTTTGCGGAGTCGCAAGGGAGCGATCACGAGGAAGCTCCGGAGCCAAAGGAGCACCGGAGCCGAAATAGTGGAGATGTCAGATCGGGCAGGAATGCCCCCCGAAACGGGGGACATTCCTATTCCCCGATCCCGCCCCCTCGCTTACCGCGCGCGCGGGGTGGCGTTGAACTTCTCGATGTTCATCACCGGCTTGACGTTCTTCTTGAAGTCTTTGGTGACGAAGTCTTCCCTCAGCATGTCGTCGGCGAGGGCGTTGCCGATGGCGGCCATGATCATGCCCTGGTCAAGAGACAGGTAGTAGTCGGACGCCCGGCCCGAATCCACGTTGATCGAATCGCGGAAACCCCACTCCGTGTACGCATCATCGAAGTCGCGTTCGAGGTTGGCGAGGTTCGCCATCGTCTCCTCCGGCGCATAGCGGAGCGCCAGGAACGCCGCGTGCGGGGTCACGACGCCGTTGGTGTACTCGGAGGCGGGCGGGTCTGGCTGCGGCGCGCGGAAGCAGGCGGGATCGTCCCAGCCATGGTCGACCAGCGTGCGGTCTTTGTTCGAGGGGTTGCCGCCAGGGTCCATGCCGACCGCGTCCACCCCGTAGACCGAGTAACCGCCCTCCGGGATGTTCGAGGGTGAGAAGCCCCAGTAACCGTACTGCGCCGCTTCGAGGCCGTGATGGATCTGGGACTGCACCGTGAGCGGGTGGTTGATCCGCCAGCTCTTCGGCGCCCACCGCTCCTCGGGGACGAACAGCGTCGGCATGAGCGCCTCGAACATGCTCCCGCCCCAACTTGGGACGAGGCGCGTGCCGTTGTACTCGTATGATCCCTCGAATACGTCCTCGCCGTAGTAGGTGCGGTGGAAGCCCTCCGGCCTGGTCTCCAGCCAGCTCCAGTCGCAACTGTCCGGGAAGGTCCGGTTCGCCCCGAAGTAGTGGCGCTGCGGGATCTCACCCTTGCCGATGCCGATGTAGCTGGCGATCCGGCTCTCGCTCACTATCGTGTCGTAGCAGCAAGGCGCCGATTCCGGCTCCGATTCCGTGCTGGGCGCGTAGTGGAATAGGATGCGGTTGGGTTCAGACCGGTAGTAGAAACCGAAGTCCATGCTGTCGTAGATCGCCCCCGCCCTATCCGACAGCTCTGGCGTGCTGTTGCGGACGAGCTCCAGGCCGACCGCAAGCCAGCCGTTGTCCACCGAAGACAGCCAGGGTCTCAGGGGCTCACCCGACGGCGGCCAGGTCGTGAGCTTCTCGCCGGTCCTGTGATCGTACCAGTTGTAGTACTGTCCACTCGGCCCGTGACGCTCCATGCCCTCGAGCGAGGTAATGGTCTTGTCGAGCCGGGAGACGGCCTCCTCGTGCCCGATGATGCCAAGCTCCTCGGCGACGAGCGTGCTCCACATGTAAGCGCCGATGTTGGTGGTGGAGGTCTGCACGCTTCGCTCACCGTCCGCGCGCAAAGTGTCAGCCGGCAAACCGGACTCCGTATCCGTCATCGCGTCGAACGAAGCCCACGTGTCCCGTGCGTAACGGTGTAAGGTCTCTCGCGCAGCTTTGTCGCCGGAGAGAACCTCCGGGGAAATCTTCGCTGGCAACGCCTCCTCCGGACTCTCCTGCGCCGCGCCCCTCGGAGCAGCGCCCGCCTCCTGCCCCACGACGGAAAAGAACACTACAGCCGCCGCGACGAACGCCGCCAGCATCACCATCGCCGTCGCTCCTGCCAACGAAACCTTCCGCATGAACCCACCTTCCCCAGAACTTACCAAATCATTCTAACTAACGATTGCCTATTTATACATGCTTTGCGTGGGTCGTGTCAAGCAGTACGGCGTGTTTCCCCGTACTTTATTTTTGACCTTTAAGAACTTGTGGCGGAAATTACCCGGCTTATTGGAGGAAGTCTTCGATGGCCTGGGCGGCTTTTTGGCCATGTTCGCCGAAGAGCATGGAGTAGTGGTTGGCGCCCTCGAGGCGGGTATCGGAGCGGATGTCGAGGGCGTCGTTCATGGCGGCGAGGGCTGGCGTGGAGATCAGGGGCTCGCTACCGGGGAAGAAGCCTTCCGAGGCGCGGACGAGGGCGACGGGGCATTGGACGGCGCTCATCTCCATGGCGGTCGGGGCGCGGGAGGAGACCCAGGGTGAGTCCTCGTTGGCGGCCTGCGATGAAGCCTTCGGCTGATAACCATCCTCGACCTCTCCGAGATCGTAGAGGTAGTAATCGTCGAGATCCGGGGGCAGGTCATCCATCGTCAGGTTTTGTCCGGGGAACCAGAAGTTCAGGTAATCGTCCGGACTCTCGAAGACCATGTCCAGGCGGGAGAAGGCGCGGGCGAGTCCTTCTCGCATCTCCTGCGCCTCCTGTTTCTGTTCTTCGGAGAGGTCTTCCGGCGAACGTTCGATGCGCGGCCAGCCGCCGTCGAGGAGGACGAGCGCCTGTATATGATCCGGATAACGAAGCGCCGTTTGCAGCGCCACGAAGGCGCCCATCGAGTGTCCGGCGAGCACGGCGTTATCCAGGCCGAGGTGATCGAGGACCCGGACCACATCCGATGCGTGGGCGTCCAGGCCGTAGCCGCTCTCGGGCTTATCGGAGTCGCCCCTGCCGCGCAGGTCCAGCGCCGCGAGGGAACGGAAGGGAGCGAGGTGGCGCGCCAGCGTGTTGAACGCCCGGTGCTGGGCTGTGATGCCGTGCAGGCATATGAGAGGGTTGGGGCCTTCGCCGGCGCGGCCCATCGCCAGTTCCACTTCTCCAGGCACGCGATCCATCGTCCACGGACTCTTCTCCATGACGAGGGATTATACTGCGCCCATCATGGAGTATTTCGAGAACGTGCTGGATGTCGTGGGGGAGACGCCCCTGATCCACCTCGGACGCATCCAACGCGACGAGGGCCTCGCGGCGACGCTGCTGGCGAAGGTCGAATATCTGAACCCCGGCGGCTCGATGAAGGACCGTCCCGCCGTGAAGATGCTGGAGATCGCGGAGGAGCAAGGACTTCTGAAGCCGGGCGGGACGGTGGTCGAGCCGACGAGCGGGAACACCGGGGCGGGGCTGGCCCTGGCGGCGGCGGTAAAGGGCTACCGCTGCATCTGCGTGATGCCGGAGAAGGCGAGCAAAGAGAAGCAGAATCTACTGAAGGCTATGGGCGCTGAGGTCGTCGTCACCCCGAGCGCGCCGCCGGAGGACCCGGAGAGCTACTACGCGGTCGCCGAGCGGCTGGCGAACGAGATACCGGGCGGCTTCAAGCCAGGCCAGTACGAGAACCCGGCCAACCCACTGGCCCACTACGAGACGACGGGGCCGGAGCTCTGGCGCCAGACCGCCGGGCGCATCACCCACTTCGTCTGCGGCATGGGCACCTGTGGCACCATCACCGGCACGGGGCGTTATCTGAAGGAACAGAGCGCGGACGTGAAGGTCGTCGGGGTTGACCCGGAGGGCTCCATCTTCTCCGATCCCGAGAACATCCATCAGTATGCCGTGGAGGGCGTCGGCGAGGACTTCTATCCAGGCAACCACGACAGTTCGGTGGTGGACGAGATCGTACAGGTGGACGACCGCGAGTCGTTCTTGATGACCCGCCGCCTGATGGCCGAGGAGGGTCTCTTCACCGGGGGATCTTGCGGGATGGCCGCCGTCGGGGCGGTTCGGGCGGCGAAGGGTCTGCCGGAAAGCGCCGTGGTGGTCGTCCTCCTGCCTGACACAGGCCGCAACTACGTCTCGAAGGTCTTCGACGACGAATGGGTGCTCGCCAACTCCGCCGCCACGGAAGAGGATTTGAAGCGTCCGTACCGCGTCTTCGGGGAGGAAGCATGAAGTTTGCGACGAGGTCCATCCACATTGGGCAGGAGGCCGACCCGGCGACCGGCGCCACTATCGTGCCGATCTACCAGACCTCCACATACACGCAAGAAGCGCCCGGCCAACACAAGGGCTACGAATACAGTCGCACCGGCAACCCGACCCGCGCCGCCCTCGAAGAGTGCATGGCGGCGCTCGAAGGCGCGGATCACGGGCTCGCCTTCGCCTCCGGACTCGCCGCGACGACCGCAGTGATGAGCCTGCTGTCGCCGGGAGACCACGTCGTCGCCGGCGACGACCTCTACGGCGGCACCTACCGTCTCTTCGACAAGGTACTCAAAGATGGCAACGGGCTCGCCTTCGATTACGTTGACACCACCGATCCGGCATCGGTCGAGTGGGCGCTGCGGCCTGAGACGAAGATGCTCTGGATCGAGACGCCCACCAACCCGATGCTCACTCTCTCGGACATAGCGCGCCTCTCGGAGATGGCCCACGAGCGCGGGGCGGTCGTGGCGGTGGACAATACCTTCGCCTCGCCGTACTTCCAGAGACCGCTGGATCTCGGCGCGGACATCGTGGTGCATTCCACGACCAAGTACATGGGCGGCCACTCCGATGTGATCGGGGGCGCGGTCATGACCTCCGACGCAGGTTTCCGCGAGAGGATTTCCTTCTACCAGAACGCCGCAGGCGGGGTGCCTGGGCCGTTCGACTCCTGGATCGTACTCCGCGGCCTCAAGACCCTCGCCGTCCGCATGCGCCAACACGAGGAGAACGCCCTCGCCATAGCCGGGTTCCTGGAGAGTCATCCACAGGTCGAGACCGTCAACTACCCTGGCCTCTCGAGCCATCCGCAGCACGAACTGGCGAAACGGCAGATGAGCGGGTTCTCCGGGATGGTCTCGTTCACCTTGAAGGGCGGCGCGGAGGCTGCCTACGCAGCGGTTCAGAAGACGGAGGTATTCTCCTTCGCGGAGTCTCTGGGCGGAGTGGAATCGCTCATCACGCACCCCGCCACCATGACCCACGCGGCGATCCCGCGCGAGCAGCGCGAGGCGCGGGGAGTGACCGACGGCCTCCTCCGGCTCTCGGTCGGCATCGAGGACGCGGAGGACCTGGTCGCGGACCTGGAACGGGCGATAGGCTAATCTATCCACGGTGGATTCGGGGCGCGAGGCGGAAAGCTCTCGGGCGTGACGGTTAGCGGCGACTTCTCTCTGGAACCCTCGGAGATGCTGTCCGGCATCCGCCTTTTCTGGTCTTGCTGATGGCTGAAAGCTGACCGCTGATAGCTCTACCCGGCGAGGACCTCCGGGTTACGTTTGCGGTACTCGTCTCGCCAGGAGATCAGGTCTTCCAGCGGGCTCAGGTCATAGTCAGGGCCGCCGACGCCGACGATCAGGTGCGTTATGCCGTTCTCCACGTAGCTGTCGGCGTGTGGGATCTGGTTCGGCCTGACGCTGATGGATCGTTCTATCTCCTTCGGGTCCCGTCCCACCTTGCCGCACCAGTCATCCAGTATCTTGCTCTTGCGGCCCGCCGCTTCGGGGTCTCCGAAGCCGTTCCAGATGTGGGCGTGCTGGGCGACGATGCGAAGGGTCACCTTCTCGCCGCCACCCCCGATCAGGACCGGTATCTCGCGGGTCGGAGGTGGATTGAGCCTGCCCATCCGCTCTTCGATGACCGGCATCGCGGCGTCGAGGTCGCGCAGCCGATCCGGAGCCGTCTTGAAGTCGTAGCCGTACTCGTCGTAGTCCCTCTGGAACCAGCCGCTCCCGATCCCGAGTATGTGCCGCCCGCCGGAGATGTGATCCACGGTTCGGGCCATGTCAGCGAGCAGGTTCGCGTTGCGGTAGGAGTTGCACGTCACCAGCGCCCCGAACTCCACCCTCTCGGTGACCTCCGCCATCGCCGCCAGAAGCGTCCAGCACTCGAAGTGCTCGCCGTCCGGGTCTCCGTACAGCGGATAGAAATGGTCCCAGTTGAAGAGCGTGTCCGCCCCCATTTCCTCTACCCTCAGCCACGTATCGCGCATTCGTGCGTAGCCCGCCTGCTGCGGCTGTATCTGCGCCCCTACCCGTATCGCCATCCCCGCCTCCTCGTGAAAGTACCAACCCCCCATGATTTTATAGGGGGATCAAAACCCGCGTCGCGGGCCGAGCCCTTCGAGCGGGAAGCCCCTGATCACCTCGTACGACCGCTCGGCTCCCGTGCTACAGAAGCGCCCAGACGGCGGTCGCGACGCCCAAAGCACCCGTGAAGAGGACGAGGAGGAGGCTGATCCCCCGGAAAGCCTTCTCGGAGACCCGCTTCAGGGCGGCCGTGCCGACGACCTTCCCAACGAGGGCTGCGGGGACGAGGACAGCCGCGAGGGGGACATGCTCTGTCTGTACGACCCCGCGAAAGGCGAGCACGACTATGCCGAACACGCTCATCACCAGGAAGTAGAGGGCGCTCGTGCTGCGGAAGTCGTGCTTGGGGAAGTCGCGGGCGGCGAGGAGCAATACTATGGGGGGACCGGCGAGCCCCGTCGAAGTCGAGAGCACGCCACTCGCCGAGCCCGCCACCACAGGCCCCCACCGCGAGCCTGCTCCCGGCAGGCGGATGTCCCTGAGCAAGAGCAGTGCCGAGAAGACCACCACTACTCCCACCGCAAGCCGGATGTAGACCGGGTCCACGGCGCGCAGGACCTCCACTCCCACCACGATCCCCACGAAAGCCGGCGGAAGCAACGCGAGCGCCAGCCGCCGGTGGGCGTCGCGCCACGAGTCCCGCACCACCGCTACGGTGATGAAGATCGAGAATACCGTCGTCAGGACGATGACCGTCCTGGGTTCGTAGACAAAGAGCAGAAGGGGAGTGCTTATGAGAGCCAGCCCGAAGCCCGTCATGCCGGTGACGACGCCAGCCATGAACGCCGCCGGCAAAGCCACCAGCAGCGCCCAGCTCAGCACGGGTGTTCTCTTCGCGCTCTAGCGGAGGACGCCGGCGTAGAGGCGCTCCCAGGCGTCCATCTCCGGCGTGAAGTAGCGGACCCGCGTCTTCTTGTACTCGCGGGTGGAGTAGAGGGAGGCGTAGTCGGTGAGCCCACTCTCCTCGGACATCGCGGTGAGCACCGCCTCGCACTCCTCGACCGAACGGCCGTGGACCATCGAGAAAAGGGCGTAGGGCCAGTCCTCGTAGACGGGGCGCTGGTAGCAGTGGGAGACGGCCTGGTACTGGGCGAACATCTCGCCGACCTCCTCGACGCGCTCCTCGGGCGCCTTCCACACGCCCATCGCGTTCGCCCGGAAGCCAGCCTTGCGGTGGTAGAGGACGGCGGAGAAGCGGCGCATGATCTTGCGCCGCTGCAAGTCGTGCGCCCGTTCGAGCAACTCACCATATGACATCCCGATCTGCTCGCCCCACAAATCGAACGGCCTGGGCGTGAGCGGGATGTCCTCCTGAAGCGCCAGGATGGCGGCCCTGTCGTCCTCGGTGATGTTCCGGTCGGCTCCCACGCGGTCCTTCTCGCCGTAGGCCGGGGCCTCCTTCTTCGCGGTGGCCCCAGCGTTCATGTCGAGGGTGACGCCTATCTTGAAGAGCTTGAGAGTGGGCAGGATGCGCGTCTTCTCAGCGCCGCTTATGTGGTGCAGCACGTCCACCGTGCCCTCCAGCCCGAGCCGCGAGTCCGGCGGGACGGCAACCGTGTACCAAAGGTTGAGTTCGTTGTTGCGCTCGTAGTTGTGGGAGACGCCGGGGTGCGAGTTCACGGCCTTCGCGCCCGCGTTTAGCTTCTCCTCGGGGATCTTGGCCGCCACCAGGGTTGATTGGTACCCGAGCACGCGGGTGTCGAAGATCGCGGAGATCTGGCGTATGACCTTGCCGCGCTTGAGGGACTCTATGCGGCGGATGACCTCGTTACCGGCGACGCCGACCTCGCGCCCGATGGCGGAGAAAGGCTCCCGCTCCAGCGGAAACTCCCGCTGAATGAAGTTGAGTATCTCCCTGTCAGTGCCGTCCATCATGCGGCTTCCGGTAGTTGCGCTTACCACGATTTGCAAGCCCTTCTCGACGATTTCCTACTCTGTCGCACGCAATGATAACAGCAGCGTCCAGAATCCGGTATGAGAATGTTTACGGATCGCGCTTCTACGCTTCGTCCTCGAACATGCCTTTTCTCAATAGGTCAACGGGTTCTGGAGATGGGCGCGTACGATCATGCGTATCAGGGTCGTGTAGCCGACGCCGCTCCGCGCCGCCCGCCGGCGGAGGGCCTCAAGGTCTTCCTTCGGCAATCGTATTGAGATCTGCTCCAACTCCGGCCCTACTACCAGATCGTCCGCTGGCTTCAGGTCCAGCTCGCCCGTATCCGCACGGTCGAAGAACTCGGCCATCTCCTGCACGTCACCGCGTGCCAGAACTTCCTCCATCTCTTCCCGCGCTCCGCTTCCAGCAGCATTTCTCGCTTCGCTCATCTCGAATACCTCCCGCGCTCGGCCTGGTTCATGTCCCTTGCGGTCACCGGGAAACCCACCCCTCTACCCTCGTAGATCAAAACCGCCATCAGATAGCGCCCGGCTTGCGTACGCCCAAGCAGCACGTACACGATCTGCGCTGGATCCCTTCTGGCAGGCCCCGCCTTCTCCAGTACCGCTTTGCGATCCTCAAAGACCACCTCCTCGACCTCCGCCGGCACGATGTTGTGCCTCGCGATGTGCTCCACGCGATCCAGCCTCCAGTCCAACCTCCGGATTCGCGCCACGAGTCGGACTCCCTTCGTGATTCAATGTATCACAAACACAATCTGTCGTCTTCGCAAAAAGAGGAAAACCCGAGGTTGCTCCGGGCTCTCCGCAGATCAGGGTTTCGCCGAGGGTGCGCAGGCGCCTCCACTCGCGCACGAGTCCTCAAGATAAGCCACGTACAGCGCTACCGACAAGACGGCCACGCCCAGCAAGAAGACCGCAGCGACGATGAGCAGAGCCGGGCGAGTTTGCCCGCCGGGCTAACCTCGCGCCTCCATCGCCTTCTGGTACTCGGCGTAGACGGCTTGCACGTCTTTCCAGACGAGGCGCTTGGCCTGCTGGAGGTCGTCGCCGCGCTGGCGCAGTACGTAGGCGGGGTGAAAGGTCGCCATCGTTTTGGCGCCGTGGACCTCATGCCATTTGCCGCGGTCTTTGGTGATGCGGAAGTCCTTGTCTATGAGGGTCTTGGCGGCGGGACCGCCGAGGCAGAGTATGATCTCGGGCTTCACCGCCTCCATCTGGGCTTCGAGGTAAGGATTGCAGGCCCGGATCTCACCCGTCTTGGGCGGACGGTTCTTCATCCTACCTCCCTCCTCGACCGCCGCCCGGCACTTCACGGTGTTGGTCAGATACACCTGATCCCTCGTCAGATCCACCGCCGCGAGGATGTCGTCGAGGAGCTTGCCAGCCCGTCCGACGAATGGCAGCCCCGTGGCATCTTCATTTTCTCCCGGTCCTTCGCCGACGAGCATCAGGGGCGAGTGCGGGTCGCCCGTCCCGAAGACCGTGTTGGTGCGGCTGAGGGCCAGATCGCACCGGGTACACACCGCCACCTGCCGGGCCAGTTCGGCGAGCCGCGCCTCACGGTTCTCGCCACCCTCCGCGCTGTCGAAGAGGCTATCCAATGCTCCTCCCCCATCGTTCTGAGCCGATATCGCCTATGCTATTCTACCGCCGTACCGGGGCGGAGTTCGAGAGAGGCGCGGGCCATGAGCATCATCGAGTTCAGCGGGGTGGACAAGTTCTTCGGAGATTTCCAGGTCCTCGAAAGCATAGACCTCACAGTGGACGAGGGCGAGGTCGTGGTCGTGATCGGCCCGAGCGGGTCGGGGAAAAGCACGCTGCTCCGGTGCATTAACGGGCTGGAGGGGATCTCCTCCGGCGAGCTGGTCGTGGATGGGATGCGCCCCGGCGACAAGGGCACGGACCTCAACCGGTTGCGGAGTGAGATCGGGATGGTCTTCCAGCAGTTCAACCTCTATCCGCACATGACGGTCGCCCAGAACATAGAGCTCGCTCCGATGAAGGTGAAGAAGGTCTCAGCGAAGGAAGCCGGGGAGCGGTGCATGCGCCTGCTGGAGCGGGTCGGCATCCCCGAGCAGGCGAACAAGTATCCCGAGAGCCTGTCCGGTGGTCAGCAGCAGCGGGTCGCCATAGCGCGCGGGCTGGCGATGGAACCCAGGATCATGCTCTTCGACGAGCCCACGAGCGCGCTGGACCCGGAGATGATAAGCGAGGTTTTAGAGGCGATGGCCGGGCTCGCCGGCGGCGGCATGACGATGGTCATCGTAACCCACGAGATGGGCTTCGCCAGGCGCGTCGCCGACCGGATCATATTCATGGACGAAGGGCGCATCGTCGAGGTCGGATCTCCCGAACACTTCTTCCAGGATCCAGAGCACGAGCGCACCAAACGTTTCCTGAACCAGATCCTTCACTAGCGTGGGGAGAAGAAGTTGAGCAAACTCTCCAAACTGACGCTCGGGTTGGCTACGGTCTCGCCTTTGTTCCTGGTCGCGGCCTTCGCCAGCATACTCGCCGCCACGATCCTCCTCTTCCCCGAAGCCCCGGCCCAGGGCTCGGAGGAGTTGCCCGATGAATTCTTCGAGGCGTTCGCGCGGCACTTCGTGCTGGTCTTCCTGGGCATCGCCACGCTGTTCCTGGCAGTTCTACTGGCGATAGCAATGCCGCTGATCCTCGTGCTTCACGCCCTTTCCAGCGACGAGATCGATGAAGAACAGAAATCCACGTGGGTCGTCGTGCTCCTTTTAGGCGGCATCCTCGTCGCGCCTTTCTACTGGTATCTCCACGTCTGGCGCGATCCATAAGGGGTCGAGACCAACCGGCTTATCCAGCCGCCGCGACGGCTCCGGAACTTTTCACGTCGGGATGCGCGGCGCGACGGCCGGCTTGTGCTTACGCTCCGTGACACGGTTGGCGAGATGCTCTGCGAGATGGCGGGCGTCCTTGCCGACCCCACCAATCGTCTCCGAGAAGAACGTATGCTGGAAAGGGAGCCCGAGGAAGTACAGGCCCGGTGCAGTGTCCACTACTCCCCGGTGTTGTATGGGGTAGCCATCCTCGCCGAAGATGGGGAGCGCGATCCAGCCGAAGTCGGGCCTGAATCCCGTCGTCCACACCACGCTCGCGACCTCCAGCACCTGTCCGTCTGCGAGTTGGGGGTTGCCGTCCACGACGCCCTCGACCCTCGGTACACGCTCGACGCCGGCTTCGATGAGGTCCGTGGGGCTGAATCGGACGAGGGGCATGCCCCGAGTGCGGCTGAATTTCCTGCCCCTCCGCCCGAACCTGGTGTCGGCGGTGAGGCGGCCAATGATCCACCATCCTATGAACCACGAGAGCAGGAGATGCCCTGGAAGGTGTGCTTCGGAAACTCCGCCGGGCACGTTGCCCGTGTCCAGTCCGGACAGGTACATGCGGTGGGATGCAGAGAGTTCCAGCGAGATCTCGGCGCCAGAGTTGCCGGCTCCGACCACCAGCACGTCGCCCTCTGGTATCTGATCGGGCCTACGGTAGGCGCTCGAATGGAGTTGGGTGATGGAGGGGTCCAGCCACTCCGCAAAGCCCGGGACGCGAGGCGCATGGTACGGACCCGTAGCCACCACCACGTTCTCGGCCACGTATCGCTCCTCCCCGGCGCTTACCAGGTAAGCTTCGCCCTCGCGTCTCAGAGAATCCACTCGCCGACCGAGGCGCACGGGTAAATCGAACTTTCCAGCGTACTCCTCGAGATAGTCGGCTGTCTCGACCTTGGTAGGGAAGTAGCCGCCCGGGAACGGGAAAGGCATGCCAGGGAGGCCGCTGAGGGCGGCAGGGGTGAACAACCTCAAGGAGTCCCACCGTTTTCTCCAGGCATCGCCGATACGCTCTTCGGCGTCGAGGATTACGAAATCGCGGCCCTGCTCCTTGAGGTAATAGCCCACGGCCAATCCCGCCTGGCCGCCGCCGATCACGACCGTATCGAAGCGGTGTCCGGATACGCCGCGCATCATGGCACCTGGACGGTTGCGCCCGTCTCGATGTTTTGGTTCCCGCCACCCTCGGAGACGACCGCCTCCAAAAGACGCCTGAGCGTCACGACGCCCGCGAGGATTTGCTCTCTCTCCCCGGCGCTCGCGAGATCCAGCGCCCTCAGGATCGGGCCAAGCCTACGAGATGGCACCTCCACGCGGACGTAGTCCTTGACCTCCTCAGAGAGGAAGATGCGGCTGTAGCGCCGGTCTTTCGAGTCCGGCGTTCGTCTGACGAAACCCTTCCGGCGTAGGCGGTCGATGATGCCAGAGACCGTCGAGTGGGAGAGGCCCATCCGCCCACTTAGCTCCTTGAGGCTCAGGCCATTTTCCCCGGCGAGCTCTTCGAGGGCGTTCATCTGGGGCACCGTCACCCCACCCTTGGCGATGTCCGGCTCGAAAGAACGGAGCAAGAGCCGACGCAACGCATGCACATTGGCCGCCACCTCCTCAGCCTCTCGGAGCAACCCCTCGTTTGCAGTCTCCATGCCGTCCGCCATCCTGATTACGTTTCTATAGGTCGTACTCTACACGTCGTACACGACATATTATACATGGAGCGGTTTCGCGTCAATAGATCGTCCACGAAGTATTTGGACTGGTTACCGGAAGGAAGTTGTCAAATTACACATCAAACGTCATAGGCGTCCACGCCGCGCCAGTCCGCCAGGAGGCATGCGACTGTCTTCTCCGTCGTCATCGGCTCCGTGCCGCTGACGCGCTCGTCGGTAGGGTGGGAGATCCGCACGTCGCCGGCGCCGCATTGCGGTTCGGGCCGTGGGGAGCTATCTTTCTCGGACGTTCGTTCTGTTTCGAGGAGATCGGAGACTCCATGAAGACCAGGCCGGTGCTGGACGGCATGCTTCCATACAACCCGCCGCGGCTCGGGGAAGAGATCTCGGTTGACTGCGGCTCGAAGGAGTACGTGAAGCTGACCATGAACGAGCTCTCCTTCGGCCCACTCCCGGAAGCCAGAGAAGCGATCATCGAGTCTCTCTCCCGCGCCGGACGATATCCGGATCGCGACTCCGGCCCTCTGAGGGCGGCCATCGCCTCGGCGAACCCCGGCGTCGCGCACGAGAACGTAATCGTCGGCAACGGCTCCAGCGAGGTGCTGGTTGACCTGATGCAGACGCTGGAGCGGCCGGGGGAGGTGATCATTCCCTGGCCCTCCTTCCCCTTCTACGTCTCGTCGGCGAACGTGGTGGGGCTCCGGGTCCGCAAGGTGGAGTTGGACGCGAACCACAAGGCCGATCTGGACGCCATGCTCTCGGCGGTCACGGATGAGACGCGGGCCGTGATCCTCTGCAACCCCAACAACCCTTCCGGCACGTACCACCCTCTCTCCGAAGTGCGGGCGTTCGCCGGGGCGCTGCCCGATGACGTGCTCCTGATCCTGGACGAAGCCTATTACGAGTTCGTGGAAGATCCACTCTATGAAGGTTCACATGAGCTGGCGTTGGAATCCGAAAACATCGTCTCTTCGCGGACGTTCTCCAAAGTACACGGGCTCGCGGCTTTCAGGGTCGGATACGGTATAGCCTCGGCAAAGCTCGCCGATTACGTCTGGCGGGCCCACGTCCCATTCAGCGTGAACCAGGCCGGTCAGGCCGCCGCGACGGCCTCGATGCGCCAGCCGGAGGCCATCGCCGAACGCGCCAGCCTGATGAAACGCGAGCGCGTGCGCGTGCAGGAAGCATTCGGGGAGGCCGGCCTGGAGTACGTCCCCTCTCACACCAACTTCGTCATGGTCGGCACGGGGCCGAAGGTGTTCGAGAAGACCGGCGTGCTGGTGCGCGAGGGCGAGGCTCTCGGCTACCCCGTCGGGTGGAGCCGGGTGACCATCGGCGGCCCCGAGGAGAACGACCGGCTGCTCGCGGCGCTCTCCGGGTAGGCGCTTCGTTCCCTAGCGCATGACGAGCACGGGGCACGGGGCGTGGTGGAGGACGCGGTAGGCGACGCTGCCGAGGACGATGGCCTCCATCGCGCCCTTGCCTCGGCCCCCTATGACTATGAGGTCGGCTTCGAGCTCGTCGGCGGCGCGCACGATCTGGTCAGCCGGCGTGCCGGCGCGGACGGTGGTGTCCACGTTGGCGGTTATGTCCCGCAGTTCTCTCGCCACGCGGTCGACGGCCTCTCTGGCGGCCCGCTGGAACGAGTAGCCCGTGGGATCTATCTCCGCCTGCTGGGCGGCGTGGTGCTCCTCGCCGAAATCGCTCGCGAACGGGACGGCGGCCAGAGGCCGGACCACGGCTATGACGCTGACCTTCTCCACGGAGGCCGGGTCCAAGAGCGAGCGCAAATATCGGGCGGCCTTGAGCGACTGCTCCGAACCGTCGGTGGCGACGAGTACGTGGGTCATGATTCTCCTCTTCCGTCGCGGGACGAATCCAGCCTGCGTTGGGCCAGGTTGTTCACGAAGTAAAGTCCGAGGCCAACCACCAGCATCACGATGCACACCAGGATCACGCTCGACCTGACCGTAACGTCCCCGGCGATGAGGCCCTGCAGGTCCGTCCCGAGGACGTACAGCAGCAGCGCTACGTTGACCACCACGCCGAGGACGAGGAGCGCGGTCGGGGCCGTGTAGTGTTCGTGGTCCAGGTTGTCGCGGCGCAGCACGAGGGCGCAGAGGCAGACCAGCGCGAAGACCGCCAGCAAGAAGGCGACGGTGGCGTTGGCGAGGGTGTTCACGCCCGCCTCCCCGACGCCGACGATCAGGATCAGGGCGATAATCGTGGTGAAGATTATGGCTATGAGCGGCGTGCGGCGCGACTGGTGGGTGCGGGCGAAGATGCGCGGCACTATGCCCTCCTTCGCCATGCCGTACATGATCCTGGAGTTCGTTATGAGGGAGACCAGGCACGTGTTCGTGATCGCCACGCACGCGATGATCGTCGTGATCGCCACGCACGCGATGATCGAGAAGATCCAGCCCGGGAAAGGAATCGGTCCCGTCTGCACGACCGTCAAGAGCGCCACCTCCGAACCCGCGAGCTGTCCCGTTGGCACCACCATCGAGGCGACGAAGGCGATAACCAGGTAGATGAGCCCCGCCGTCGCCATGCCGCCCAACAGCGCCCGCGGGTAGACTCGGCTCGGGTTCTGGGTCTCCTCGGCGACGTTGGCCGCGTTCTCGAAGCCGGTCATAGCGAAGAACGCGAGCGCGGCGCCGGTGAGCGCCAGTAGCGCCGGGTTTCCACCCTCGTTGAACTCGAAGGGCCTGCTGAGGTTCGCGTCGCCGCCGAAGAGCACGACGCTCCCGATCAGGAGTATCAACGCGAGGCCCGTGAGCTCGATGATGCTCATGGCGAGGTTGGTCTTCACCGACTCGGAGATGCCGCGGAAGTTGATGTACGCCAGAACGACTACGAAGACGAGCGCCGCCACGAGCAGCGGCACGCCCAAGAAGCTCTGCACGAGCTCCACGAAGTACCCGCTGAACGCCAGCGCCAGGGCGCCCGTCGCGGCCAGGCTCGCGGCCACGGTGCAGAACGTGATCAAGAAGGTCAGGAAGCGATTCCGGAACGCCCGGCTGACGTAGAGGGCCGCGCCCGCCGCCTGAGGGTACTTGGTGATGAGCTCGGCGTAGGCGAAGCCGGTGAGCATGGCGGCGCTCACCCCGACGACGAATGAAGTTCAGAACGCGCCGCCGACGCTGGCGGCCATCACCCCGATCAAGGCGTAGATGCCCGACCCGAGCACGTCTCCCAACACGTAGAAGAACAGCAACGGCGCGCTTATGGCGCGAGCGAGCTCCTCCTGCTGGTCCATGACGTTCGGGGTAATGGTCGGCTGCGCGCCCGGCGTCTCCAAAAGCCTGCTCCTCTCTTGCCACCAACAGTATGTCGCAAAGGTTACAGGATGCGAATTGTATTTATCTGTCGTACCCCGGTCAAATCGCCTACCGGGCCGCGCCGCACCAGTCGGAGATCAAGAACGCCACGGTCTTCGTCGCGGTCATCAGGTCGGGGATACTTATGTGTTCGTCGGGAGCGTGGGCGGCCCGCACGTCGCCCGCGCCGTACATGACGCACGGCGTTTCCCCAAAACGGACGAAGAGCCGCATGTCCGCGCCGTAAGGGACGCCCTCGACTGCAGGATGCTCGCCGGTCGCTTTTTCATGGGCCCGCTTCACGGCCTCGCAGATCGGGGCATCTAACGATACTTCCGCCGGTGCGAACTGGCCGCCGAACCATTCGATCTCCGGCGAATGCTCGCGCAGCCAGGGATCTTGGTTTGCCACCGAAGCGATGCGTTCGGTTACGAGTTCCCGGAACGGTCCGACTTCCTCGCCGGGGATCAGGCCGGCCCGCACCTCCGCCACCAGCGACTCCGGCACCGTCGAGGCCCAGTTCCCGGCCCGCACGACACCGACGTTGATAGGGACCTTGTTCTCCATCCCGTCGTAGAGCGGATGCGAGAGCGTGGCGTTGCGCTCCCGCTCCAACGCCCGCAACTCCTCGAATATGGGGATGAATTTCTCCAGCGCGGAGATGCCCTCGTCGCGCACGGCGGCGTGGGCGGAGCGTCCGGGGACGGTGAGCCGGAACACGAGCGAGCCTCCCTGGGCTGGGACTAGCCGCAGGCGGGTCGGCTCCGTAATGAGCGCCGCGTCGGCCCGGTATCCTCGCAGCACGGTCGAGAGCGCGCCCAGACCTCCACTCTCCTCGCCTACCGTCGCGGCCACCGTCACGTCGCCTCGAAGCCGGATGCCGAGGTCAGAGAGGGCATCGAGCGCCGTGAGGTAGGTGACAAGCCCGCCTTTCATGTCGCACGAGCCTCGGCCGTAGAGGAGATCGCCCTCGACCTCGCCGGAGTGAGGGTCGTGGGTCCAGGTTGCCGGATCTCCGGGCGCCACCGTGTCAACGTGGGCGTTGAGGAGGATGGAGCGTCCTTCTCCGGTCCCGGATCTCACGCCAGCGACGTTCGGGCGGTCCTCGAAAGTCTCCTGCTCGCCGACATGGTCCAGGTACGGAGAGATCTCCTCCGGCGTCGCCTCCCAGCGGTCCACCTCCAGGCCGCGCTCCCGAAATGCCTCCTCGACAATTTCTTGAACGGCGCCCTCCTCGCCCGTGACCGAAGGGACACGCACCAGTTCTCGCAGCAACGTCATCGCGCTCTCGCGCCTGGCCTCGACGGCGCGTCCAATTTCCCGCCCCAATCCGGTTTCGAGATCCCCCAACTCCATCCTCCTTCACCCGTGTACACTGCCAACGTAGCACGCACCCTGACGCCTGGTCAACGAGCCTTGTCTCACCGCCAGACTTGCGCGAACGGTGCGCTCTCTGCTATAGACTGGGAACGGACATCGGTCATCACTGGGAGGGATGGAATATTGAAGAGTACAAAGAATAGTTTTCGGGTGGCGCTGATCATTGCGGTCCTGGCGTTTACCGTGGCGTTCGCCACGTCCTGTGGCAGTGGAGGCGGAGGAGGCCAGGGAGGTGGAGAAGGTGGAGGCGGCGAAGACATATCCGTCGCCTCGGACATCGCCTATCCGCCGTTTGAGTTCGAGAAGGATGGGGAACCCACGGGCTTCGACATAGACCTGATGAACGAGGTCGGAAAGAGGGCGGGCTTCACGCCCGAGTACCAGAACGTCACGTTCGACGGCATCATCGGCGGGCTCGCAAACAACCAATACGACGCGGCGATCTCCTCCATGACCATCACGCCCGAGCGAGCACAGCGCATAGACTTCTCCGATCCCTATTTCAACGCCGACCAGTCGCTGCTCGCGCCGGGCGACGCCGGAATCGG
>JBPCLT010000235.1:0-22575 GCA_051003015.1 Rubrobacteraceae bacterium
TCTCCCGTGATGCCGCGCTCGTTCCTCAGGAAGGCTTGCGGGAAGATGTGGTGATCGTCGAGCTCCTGGAAAGTGATGCCGTCGTTGTTGGCGAAGTCCTTCGCCCCGCCCAATGCGATAAGGTTCATCACGCCCTTGTAATCGGCTGCGCTGACGCGCGCGGTTCCGCGAAGCGAGAAGCCGGTATTGTGGACGATCTGGCTCCGGGCCTCGTCGAAGATGTTGGGCTCCGCTTTCTCTCCTCTCACGTACCGCATGATGTCCAGGAAGTCGGCGTACGCAACGGTCTCGGTGGCGCCCGTGTAGCGTCCCAGGAAGACACTCGCCCAGTACCAGCGGCGCAGGGCGCCGTAGGCGTCAGCGCCCGCATTCGTTTCCCGTAGGTTCTCTGTGATGGCGGCAAGGACCGGAAGGATGGTCTTGTAGGGCAACCACCTGCGGTTGAAGACGCCGAAGCCCTCTGCCGCCGTGCTCGTCACTCTCTCCAGGGCGCGCTCCATCGCCTCGGACGCCCTCTCCCAATCTTCCTCGAAGTTATGAGGGTCAAGCTCGATCAGGCGCTTGCTCTT
The DNA here is from genome assembly GCA_051003015.1 of Rubrobacteraceae bacterium. GTDB lineage: Bacteria > Actinomycetota > Rubrobacteria > Rubrobacterales > Rubrobacteraceae > JACDGB01. The sequence goes on from JBPCLT010000235.1 coordinate 570, forward strand.
GACCTCCTGCTCGCGCAACAGTGCCACGGTACGCAGTAGCAGAACACCGAAATCATCTGAGTTCGCCTCCTCCACGTTGGGCTCGCCGCCCGCGAACCTCCGCAGCAGCGGGTACGACTGGAGCGAGTACCTCCACAGCCAATGCAGGTCTACATTGTCTCGGTACAGGCGTGCGGTCATAAGATCAAAGACCGTCAGCTTGAGGCCGGTGCTGTTGAGCTTCTCGAAGACCTCGCAGATCTGCCGAATCTTCGGATGATCGTCAGGGCTAACTTTGTCTAATGTCACAACCGGCACCTCAGCATCGCGTATCCGTCGCACCGCCTCGTCCCAGCGGTCTCGCTCACCGTCGACGTGGTGCTCCATGCCGGCTTGCTGGTCCTGGTTGAATAGCCATTTGCTGTACTCTTTAGACCAATCCTCCCAGCGCAAGACCTCTGTGAAAGGCAGGTTCTTCCACTGGAACTGAATTTCCGGGTTCTCCAATTGCTTAACCCAGTGGTCGCTCGCGCGTCCCGACACGATTAGGTCATCGCCATCCTCGATATCTTCCAGCCTATACAGGCGCAAGAAGAAGCGATAAGGGTGGTTGGTGTCGCGCAGTGGATGATTGGGGGCGGCAAAGGCGTAGTGAAGCGCCGTGATCCTCTGTTGGCCGTCGAGTACGAGATCATCGGGATGGGTATTGTTAGAGCTAGTCTCGATCCCGGCCATGGGTCTGAACCCGAACGGCATGTGCTCCTGGTCAGTTTCCAAAAAGAGTAGCGCACCTATGTAGTGGCCTCGTAACAGCGAGCTTAGCAAGCTCTCGATGCTGCGTCGGGGCCACACGAAGTTGCGCTGAAACTGGGGTAAGGTTATCAGGCCGGTTCTGGCCTGCTCTATTAACTCCGCGAGCTTCTTGTTGTTTGGGCTTGCCCTCATACTTCTTTCACGACCTCCCTGTGTAGCTTTATGCTGAACTTTCGATCTCGGTACCCATTGATCCACTCAGCTCTCGCTCCAAGTCATCAATCCATTGCCTCGTATTTCTAACGATGGCGACGGTGCTCAGCGCGTTATCCCTGGTAAGTGCGTAGTCTCCAGCGTGGGCTACGCTATCGCGCAAACCTTCTATATCTTCAAGCTGTTTCCTGGCGACTCCCTTGGTAGGGACGGGAAAGTCATGCTTTATCAGGAGTTCGCGCTTGTCACAAAACTGCGTCGCCGAGAGCCGGTCGATAGCGAGGTTGTTTGTCTTCAGCCTCTCCCATTCCTCTTCGAGCTTCTCCTTACGCCTATCGGAAAGCTTGTCCAGAACCTCGGTTTCGGAGGTGCGTTCGCACCTTTCACGAAGCCACGCGACCATGAGAAGCTCAAGGTGGGTTATAAGCAAGAAGATAGTCGGGCGCACAGGGAGTCTTTGAAGGTCAGATAGGGTGACTATACCGTCGAGCCGACTCCCGCGAAGAACCAGTCGGCACGGACGCCTTGCTGCGCCCTCGATATAAGAGAGGATGCCAGCGTCGGCGGAGATGATGAGATCCCCGCGCAGATGGCACATTGCTTCTCGAACGTGACCCACTGCGTCCTCACTGTCATATTCAGATCTGTGCAACAAACCCACGATCTCATCCTTCTCCTTGACTGGAACGTGGTCGAACTCGCGCAGGTCCTCACGGCCAACCACTTCTTTGAGGTCATCGTCTGCTTCACAGTAAAAAGGATCGAAGGTGGTTATGAGACGAACGGTGAGCCCTGCTTCCACGGACGAGAGAAGCAGGCTGCTGTCTCCGTGCAAGACAGGCCGCGCCCAGTCACTCATGTAGGTTCTCCCGCCGCTTGCAGCAGCTTTCGCAGGCTGAAAGTGGTCGCCGTCTGGGCGAACACCGGCTCGCCGAAATCGTAACCCTTGAGGTAGCGGGGCGGCCTGGGACCGTCCTCGCCGACGACCACTATTGCGAGACGGAACTTCTCGGGCTCGTTGCGGGCGCAGAGGATCTCGTTCTTGGTGAGCGTGAGGTCGTCCTTGCTCTCCCACTTGCCTTTGACCTCGATGAAGTAGAGCGTTCCCGTCTCCGGGTCTTTGGATTCGATGTCGTAGCCGATGCCACGCTCGGCGGAGACGTCGTGCGGAACGCGCCCGAGCTCTTTCTCGGTCTCCTCGACGGCCTGCATGGCGAGGCGCTCTATCTCCTGGCGGTGAAGGACATCGAGGTCGTCGGCGGGAGCGGCTTCGCCTCGCAGGCGATTAAGGAAGCCGCCAGGAACCACGACGGCTCCGCCCCGGATTATCGGGGGGAGGGCGCTGATCTGGCGTTCCTGCTCCAGGAGTTCGCGGCGGCGATCCAGGCGGTCGGATAGGTCCTCCGCGGTGGCGGCGGCGTTCTGGGAGCTGAGACGGGTCTTCTTGCCGGCGCGCTCCTGGGCTTTGAGTTCCTGCGACCGGCGGTCCCAGTAGTTGATCTGGGTCTTCAGCCGAGCCTCGACCTCCCGCTCGACCTTGTCGATCAGGGGCAGGCGCTGCTCCCGGATCTCCCCCACGTGCCGCGGTACCAGGCTCTGTATCGCGTAGCCCGTTACCGTTTCTTCTATGTCCTGCCGGAGCCAGGGGGCGTCCAGGACTTCTTCCAGCAAGGGCCGCTCGTCTTCGCGCAGCGGCCTGTAGTCCAGGTAGGGCGCCGGGCCTGGGTTGCGGACGCTGCCGCCGCTGTCGATCTCTACAAACTGGAGACGGCGGGAGATGACCTGTCCCCGGTTGTCGCGGGTGGTGCGGCCGTCCTGTACAGCGTGCTCCAGGTAGATCAGGACGCGCGGCTCGTCGCCGAGAGCTTCGCCCGTCTCATCCACGAGCACGGCGCCGCGCTTGAGGAGGTCCCGGTGTCGTTCGAGGATGAGGTCTATGGTGGCGTCGAGCAGCGGATGACCGAGGCAGACGAAGGCCGTGGGCGGGAGGCCCTCCCCCAGGCTCTTCTCGAAGTAGATGCGCTCGTAATTGCGGTGGACGGGCATGCCGTGTCCGAAGCGCCGGGCACGCTCTCGGATGGCGCTGGGGACGTGCCTTATCTCGTATCGGCCCGGCTCTCTCCCGTGGACCGTGCCGCCGAGGTACTTGAACGCCTCCAGGAAGAACGAGCGGATGAAGTGGGGCTGAAGTCTGCGGGCCTCGGCCCGCTCCATCTGCTCCCGGATCTCCTCTACGTTCGACGGGTCCCTCGTTTCCCGCACCAGCGCCCGCTCTTCGAGCAGCTCTTCAAGGTGGCGCCGGTCAACAGCGGAGTCCACGCTCTCTTCGAGCCGTGACCTCACCTCAGGGCTCTCGCCGTAGCGGATGGCGTCAAGGAGAAGTTCTCTCAAGGGCCTGGCCTCGAAGAGGCGTCCGAGCACGTCGTAGACCCGGCCACCGAGGTCCTTACGTGCCTGCTCCAGCTTCTTGAGGAGCCGGGTGTATACCTCGCCCTCGCGGGTCTCGGCGGCGACGAGGTTCCAGAGGTGGCAGACCTCCCTCTGACCGATGCGGTGGATGCGTCCGAATCGCTGCTCCAGCCGGTTCGGGTTCCAGGGCAGGTCGTAGTTGACCATCAGGTGTGCCCGTTGCAGGTTGATCCCTTCGCCGGCGGCGTCGTTGGCGACCATAAAGAGAACGTCCGGGTCCTGGGTGAAAGCCTCGACCGCCTGGCGCCGTTCGTCTCGCCGGAGGCCGCCGTGGATCACGACGACCTCCTCGTGCTTGCCGCGGAGGGTCCGGATCTTCTCGGCCAGGTAGACGAGGGTGTCTTTCGCCTCGGTGAAGATGATGAGCTTGCGGCGGTTGCCGTTCTGGTCGGTCATCAGCGGATCGTCGAGGATGGTGGAGAGCTCGGTCCACTTGGTATCCGTGCCCGAGTAGCGGACCTTGCGTGCCCGCTCTTCGAGGTCTCCCAGGGTCTCGATCTCAGCCCTCAGTTCCGCGACCGGGGCCGCGGCCGTGGCCTGGTCCAGGATCCTCTCCTCCGCCTCTTCCACCTCTGCTTCGGGCGCGTCCTCGAGATCGTCGAGGTAGCTGGAAGAGAACCCGGGCACGGATTCCCCGTTGGGCAGCCGGGCCGAGTCACCGGGCGATAGGCGCTCGTCGGCCAGGCGGGCCTCCAGGCGTTCGCGGCGGCGGATGAGGGAGCGGTAGATGGCTTCGGGCGAGGAGGCGAGGCGGCGCTGGAGGATCGTCAGGGCGAACCCGACGTTGATCCTGCGCCTGTCATCCCCGGCTTCGACGGCGAAGCGTTCGGCCCGGTTCATCTCGTCCCGGACATAGGCGGTGACCTCTTCGTAGAGAGACTGTTCGTCTTGTGAGAGCTCGTAGTTGACCGTGTAGGCATGGCGCTCCGGGAAGAGGTGTTTGCCGTCGAAAGTGTAGAGCTCTTCTTTCACGAGACGGCGCATGAGGTCGGTGGTGCTGGACCTGTGGGTGCCGACGCGCGGCTTGCCCTCGAAGCGGTCCTCGTCGAGCAGGGCCATGAAGAGCTCGAAATCGTCCTGCTTGCCACTGTGGGGCGTAGCGGAGAGCAGGAGGAAGTGGCGGCAGTGGTCGCGCAAGGCTTCGCCCAGGTGGTAACGCTTGGTGTACTCGGCCTTGCCGCCGATGTAGGAAGCGCTCATCTTGTGCGCTTCGTCCACCACGATCAGGTCGTGCTCCGGCGCGTCGGCCAGCTTCGCTTTGAGGTCCTCGTTCCTGCTCAGCATGTCGAGGCGGGCGATCATGAGCGGGTGCTCCTCGAAGGGGTTGCCCATCGAGGTCTCGACGTGGTCGCGGGTGAGGATGGTGAAGAGCAGGCCGAACTTCTGAGAGAGCTCGTCCTGCCACTGTTCGACCAGGTTGCCGGGCGTGACGACGAGGCAGCGTTCCAGGTCGCCCCGGACCATGAGCTCCTTAATGAGGAGGCCGGTCATGATGGTCTTTCCGGCGCCGGGATCGTCGGCGAGCAGGAAGCGAAGGGGCTGGCGGGAGAGCATCTCGCCGTAGACGGCGGTGATCTGGTGCGGCAGCGGCTCGATGCGGGAGGTGTGGACCGCCAGGTAGGGATCGAAGAGGTGGGCCAGCTGGATCCTGTCGGCCTCGGAGACGAGTCGGAGCAGCGCCCCATCGCCGTCGAATGACCAGGGACCTTCGGAGGCGGCTACTTCCAGGGAGGATTCTTCGTTCCTGTAAAGCAAGCGGCTGCCCATGCCGCCGTTGCCATCCTGGTAGAAGACCGTGATCGCCGAGTCGCCGTGCCACTCGACGCCGACGACCTTGGCGAGCCCCTGCGGGGAGATCCCGCGCACCGAAACCCCGCTCCTGATGTCTTCAAGGCGCGTCATGCTACCGTGCCCGTTCGGAGAAACGTTGGTTCGGCGACGATCAAGGCCATACCCCATTCTCAAGGGAAAGAAGAATTACCCTAGACTTACAGTCTATTATCGTCCAAAAGCCGAAGCAACTTTAGTCCAGGACACTCGCTCATAACGTCTACCCTGCGTCTAACCCTCGCTTCCGCGCGAGCTCTCCTTCCGGATCGTCGGTCCTGCCCAGGTAGAGCTTCTTCTGCCTGCCGCCTTCGTGGTAGCGGAAGTACCAGTAAGGCCCCTGCTGCTTCGCCGTCCCGTCCTTGCGGACGTGGTAGCGAACCTCGGCCTGTAGCGTCCCATCGGCGTGGGGACGGTACTCCACCACCCCGGAGACGGGCTGATCCTTGCGCCCGCCGGGTTGACTGTCCGTCCCGAAGCCCTGTAGCCGGCGCTTGAGCGCGGCCTCGACCCGGGCAAGCTGCGCCCGGTCTAGGCCCTCCAGGCCGGAGATGATCGCCTCTACTTCCACAGTTCTCCTTACCCTGTGCGCGCACACCCGCAGTTCATTGTGCGTCACTCTCCTCGCACGGTCAAGAAACGTTCATATCGGAGAGCCGACGAGAATCTCGATGGCGCGGCGGCCGAGGGGCTTCCAGGTGGGCGAGCCGATCTCCCTACGCCAGATACCGCCACGCATGATCTCGCTGACCTCGTGGTGGGTGAAGACGACCAAATCGAAGGTCTCTTCTCGCCCGCCGGTGGCCTCCAACGGGTAGTGTTCGACGAAGACCGGGATCGCGCCCAAGGTCGTGAGTGTCTAGGACATCGGCGGCGAGTTGCCCTATCGCGTTGGTGACGGAAGTCCCGGGGTTGTCGGGGAGCATTATGGTGAGGACGGGCTCGCCCACGTCGCCGGGTCCTACGTGGCACTTCGCTCGGTAGTTGTTGCCGGTGCCGACGGGCATGATGAGCGCGTAGACGAACTCGCTCGTGTCGCGGTTCTCGGGCCTCCTGGCAGCGTGAGCCGCCATAAAAAGCAGATCCCAGAGCCGCCCATCGAGGCTCTGCCCGGTGGACACGTACCGGCCTGAGAGGTCGTTCACGTCGGCCCAGACGTTGGCGGTGAGGGCGACGGGTATACGGAAACCGGCTTCCCGGGCCGTCTCGGTTACGTCAACGAGGACGCCGTCGGCCAGAGCATCGGCACGGGTGTAGGTGTGGATCGGCTCGCCCCAGAAGTCGGCGAGGCTGTGGTGGTCGGTCATCGCGTCTGTCCTTTCGCCCGAAGGTATGCGGCATTTGCCTCCAGGAACCCCCGCCATAGCCGACTGCGCTCAGCGGTGTCGCGCGGCAGTGTCCGGGCCGCAGCCAGGTACTCTGCCCGCGCCCGGTCCCGTTCCGCTCTGAGATCCCAGAGGGTGGCGGTGGCGGCCCTCATCGGATCGCCTCCTTGTAGCTCATCAGGGCCTCGACCTCGACGCGGCCCCAGCGGAAGCGAGCCAGCAGCGAGAAGTACGGGCGACCGTAGACCGCAAGCGTCCGAAGGCCCCCGCGCCTGCCCCAGCGCGCGAAGTCGCCGACGTCCCGATGCAGCCTGCGATGGTCGGCGGCGGGGAGCTGGCGAACGGAACCCTCTGCAGCGCGGTCGTAAAGGGAGAGCAGGCAGCGCGCCGCCCCGTGATGGACGTGGACGGCGGCCCCTGCCTCGGCCCTGACCTCGGCGGCCATCATGCCGCCACTCTCTCGCGCCGGATCTCCGCCTCGACGGCCGCGACGGCGGGGACCGGAGCCCCCATCGCCGCCCGCCACAGCGCCCAGCACGCGAGCCCGTGCTTGCACGCCCGCGAACCTTCGTTCCGCCGCCGGTGCCCTCCGTGGTGGTCCGGGCAAGAGCAGCGCCACGAACCTTTGGCCTCCACCCGGTAGACCGCACCGCCGGAGCCCCTCACCAGGTAGCCGACAAGTCGACCGCCGCGAAGCTGCGCCCGGATCAGCCCACGACGCGGTGAAGCCGTATGGTCCGCCAGGATGCCCACCGCCCGCTCACACCGCGACGAGAGTGACGGACGGGCAGCCGCCACCCGCGCGAGCTCGACCGCCGCGCGATCCGCCAACACCTGAAGTACACTCCCTTTGCTCAAGGCTTACCTCCTTGGGCCGGGCCTGGGGCGCTACTTGGTCGGTGCACCGCCAGGCCATTTACACGTCTCGCGTATTTGTGCGCGCACAGTAAGTATACGCGAATGTCGCGGTTTCCCAATGCTTTTTCGTGATTTGCAGCATATTTACGAGCTAGAACAGAGACGGAGCCGGGAGGCAGACGAAACCCGGCAAGCCCGCCAGAGACAGGGGCGACCAGGACGCCGGGACCGCGGGCCGGGAGCCAGCACACCACACCGGCAGACCACGCCGGAGGGCTTCGCTGACGGCGAGCAAGGAGCCGGGACCGAGACCACCGCCAGCAGGAGGGAAAACGACGAGGGCCGAAGCCCCGGCGACCACCGCACAGGTGCGGGCGGCAAGACGGACGCGGGAAGGGCCGGAGAACGACGAAGCCCGCAGGACGACCGCCGAGGGGCACGCCGCACGGACGGCCGCATCAACGCCGGGAGCGCAGCCGACGCGCACGGAGCCGCCGGCGGAGAAGACAGCCGAGATCACGGAAGAGACGGGAAAAGGCGAGCCGGAACGGGAACCCGCGAAGGCCACGATGCCGGAGAGGGGAAACGAGTGTGCGCTGGAAGAAATCATGTTTTGCCCGCCTGGGGGCGTAAGGGTGCGGGGCGGCGGGGATGTCAAGGGTAGGGCACGGTCGGTATGGAGGCCCTTGACACCTGGAAGGCGGCGAAGCCGTCCCCGCCGCCCTGCGATAGCCTTTTTGCGGCGGGCAAAACTTGTGGGGATTCTGTATCTGGGCAGATAGCGGGAATAAGCCGAAGGTTCGCGCTTCGTGGGGCGGTGTGCCGACCTCCGGGCGGCTCTCCGCCTTTGCACCGTGACGCTTTCGAGAAGGGTTAGATGAGGCCCGGTGTCGGCGTAGCCTGCGGAGCCGACTGCGAGCCGTCCTGACGAGGATCGTGCCAGGGGCGGCGAGCGAAGCTGGCCGCATTACGCTGTCTCGCCTGCAGACACGCTTTCTCGCTCAGAGCCGGGAGCCGGAGGCTTGCGGCCCGCCCCACAGACTTTCGCCCCGCGCCTATTGCGCCCGAGAGAGCACAGCCCGGGGTCCCCGGCGGGCGCGAAGCGACCCGAAGGGCGGCCTCAAGCCGCCGATGGGGTGGGTGTGCGGGGCCTCAGGTAAGGCTAGTCTCGTGTGGAGAACGCGGACCACAAAGGGTAGTGGTCCGAGATACGCCAGGAGAGCTGCGTCTTCGTCAACTCGCGTGACGTGAGTGCCGACTTGGTGAAGTCGAAGAAGCCCCCGTGCGAGTAGCTCAGGGATAGGGCGGGCAGTCCGTTGCGACCAGTGAACCAGGCAATCTGGTCGTAGAACTTGTCGAGGTCGGGGCGTTCGGGGTCCGCGAAGATGGTGCGCGGAACGCCCTGGAGATCTTCGGGGATATCCAGGCCCGTGGAGACGAAGGCGTCGTGGAGGGCATCGCCCCTGCGGTCTATGTTGAAGTCGCCCAAAGCTATGAGGTTGTGGTCCCAGCCGTTTATGTCCCTGGCCCATCCGGCCAGCCACTCGGCGATCGCTTTGAGTTCGGGGACGCGCTCCTCCTCGTCCTCCCCGTAGAGGACGTGCAGCGTGACGAGGATGAAGGTCTTCGAGCCCGAGCGGAAGCTGACTGCGTAGGGCGTGCGGGCGAACTGTCGGTAGAGGGCGTCAGGCTCTATGCGGTCGAGTTGCTCCTGGGGGACGACGATCTCGCAGGCCAGCCCGGAGGGCACGACCCTCCTGGTGTCGAAGAGGAAGGCCATACGCTCGTCGTTGCCGGGATCTCCCTCGGTTACGTCGGTCAGGCTCAGGCCCCAGTTCGGTCCCAGAACCTTCAGCAGGTGACGCAGTGCCTTGAGGTTATCCTTGACCTCCTGCACCGCGACGACATCGAAGCGGGAGACGATCTCGGCGATGCAAAGGAGGGAGTGCAGGTCGCGCTTGGGGGTGTCCTCCTCGGCGGACTCCCACTTCTCGGTGAGGTCGCCGAAGGCGCGTATGTTCCAGGTGGCGATCAGGAGGTTTCGGTCGAGGGCTTTGGCGGGAACTTCCTCATCGAGCGCGGAGCGAAGCTGGAGCAGGTCGGCCAGGATCTCCTCTGGCAGGGTATCGGTCACATCGGGCATGGTGTGTTGGCCTCGCTCTCTCGGTGTTGGGATTGGCACATTTCGGCCCTGGCAATGGTCATAGCCTCACCCGATGAATCGCGGATGAATCAGAGGATACTCCGGCAAGTAGCAGGAAGGGCACGAGTATCCAAGCCGCCTTACGCGGTGCAGGAATTCGTCAGGTTTCGATGCTGATGGTAAGGAGTCCAGCGAGCCGATCTTCGTCTACGCCGATGAAGTAGAGGTAGACCTCCGCTGCCCCGGTCTCGCAGCGGTAGACTGCGAGGTCGTCGCCAAACTCGCGGTGGAACAGCTTCCCGAGCCTGGCAAAGCCGCGGGCGCTCTTCCTCTGGCCCTCGTCCATCCAGGGCTGTATCGCGCCGAGCCTTCCGAGGGTGGCGTCGAAGTCCAGGCGGGACGTGACGCCCTGCTCTGTCACAGGGCAGCCGGAGGTCTGCTCGAAGGTAGCGGCGTCCGGCAGTTTCGTGAAGCCCTCGTAGGAGACGAAGGTCCAGGCGGAGTCGGACTCCGATCCGGGGTACTGCAAGCCTTCCGAGGCCCGGAGCAGCCGCTCTTCGGTTCTGTCTTCCCCGACGTCCTGAGCAGCGTCCACGCTAGCGCCCAGGAAGGCGAGCAGGATCAGGGCGACGAGCACCGTCAATGCAGCGAGTAGTGACGGGACGGTCTTCGCGTTCATGTTCTCCCCTTTCGCGTGTCTCCCCGGTGCGGGTCTCCTGGATCGATTATCCTGCAAAACGCCGTTTTCGGTAGCTCGATTTCAGTAGCCTTCTACGTCCGGGCAGGAACCCCAGAGTCCCGCGCCCCGATCCTCGGCCTCCTGGCGCAGCCTCTCGAACTCGCGGCGGTGTGCATGGGAGAAGGTGGTGGTGCGGGCGAGGCCGAGCTCCACGAGGTCCTCGTTGAAGAGGTGCTCGTAGGAGCCGTCTTTGTCGGTGTCGAGGTAGACGTAGGCCAGCGTCCTACCGTAGGCGTCTTCGGAGTCACCGATGCGTGGGATCTCCAGCCTCACGAGGCGACCTTCGCGCACTACCCTGCCTTCGGGGTCGGTCTGGCGTTCGTGGAGAACCCGCTTGGTGTATTCGGACGCTTCCTTGCCGTAGCAGCCTATGGGCTGGCCGGGGGCGACGGTCTCTGGGGTGTCCACGCCGATGAGTCGAACGGGGGTGGTGCGACCCTGCGTCTCAACGGTGATGGTGTCGCCATCGGCGACCTTCGTGACCGTGCCGTAGAGTTGATCGGAGCCGCCCATGCGGTGGAGGAGGCCGTCGAAGCCCACGCGGGAGACGGGGTAGAAGAGCAACGCGAAGACGAGGGCTAGCGCCACGAAGACCCTCTCGGAGTTGCCGCCTGAGACGATGCGGTACTCGTCCCGGCCCGGGAAGACGGCGATCAGGCGACTGGGCCAGAAGATCTGCACACCGCCCAAAGTCATCATGTCGGCGAGGATGTGGGAGCCGTAGCCGACGAAGACAGCGAGCATCGGCGCGGGGCGTCCGAAGATCCACCAAAGCGGCAACCCCAGCACCAGAGTGACGAGCACGAGGGCGATGAGGCTGTGCAGGAAGGAGCGGTGCCCGAAGAGGCGGTTGAGATCCCCGGAGACGCTGCCGAGCTGGTAGCCAAGCCAGGACTTCGGGTAGTCGGCGTCCGGGAGGACGGAGACGGCGGCGGTAACGAGCACGGAGGGGGTCTCGTAGTGGACGTCGCCTATGGCGGAGAAGGCGAACCAGCAGCACTCCGCGAAGACCAGGTGCGTTGCTACCTTCATGGCCTCTCCGCCTTCACCCGCCTCTAGTCCTTGGGGCGCTGCATCTTGGAGAAGAAGGGACGCAGGCCGTACATGAGGGCGAAGCCGATCCCGGCGAGGATGTAGAGACTCTGGTCGTCCAGGCCCAAAGAGACGTAGCGCACCGCCATGAAGACTGCAGCCAGGACGAAGATGACGGGGGTCATGTCCACGTAGCGCCTCTCGTCCTCGAGCCTGAGTTCCTCGACCTCTGCGCCGAGGCGTTCGATGGCCGAGCGGGCGGTGCCCGCGAGGTGTCCCTCGACCACGACGCGGCGGCCCTTGAGGGCGGGGCCGAGGAGGTGTTCGATCTCCCCCATCGAGGAGCGATAGAGGGCGCGCTGCAGCCCGGCCTCGTCCACGTCCCTGCCGCGCACCTCGCCGAGCTCCTTCGCGTCGAACCGGCCCTCGCGCCAGGCGGCGAGGGCGAGGTGTACCAGGGCGGCTTTCCTGGCTCCTGCGGGTATGCGGAAATCTTCGCCGACGGCCCCGGCTCTTCTGCCCGTCGAGAAGTCGGGAGAGCCGCCGGGTCTGGTGCGGCGCCTACTCTCGTCGTTGCCGTTCGATGCGGTGTCGAAGTCCATTGGCCGTCACCTCCTCTACCCCTTGCCCTTGCAGCCCGGAAGGCTTCTGTGCGTGTGAGCAACATTCTTATAAAGGGTTTCTCACACACTGCGGCCCCCAACTGACCGATCCGGGCGCGACCCTCCGGCGTCTCTTCATGTGAACGCCCGGACGAGCGACAACACGAGCCCGACGAGCGCGGCGAGACCTCCCGTTGCGAACCCGGCGGATCGTAGCAGGGCGCTGCGCCTGATCCCGGCACAGCAGAGGAAGATCGTCACAAGCACCGCCGGGAGCATCGCCGCCACGAGTTTCGGGGAGAGAACCCAGGGCGTGGACACGCGACACTCGGACACGGGCTCCTAACGGAGTGCGAGTAAGACGTACGATCCGGCTTCGGCTTCCGGTCCTGGCGCCGGGACGGAGCACAAGAATTCGCGCGGGGCGAAGAGGTAGATGGAGCAGAGAAGGTCGAAGGCTGCGTAGACTGCCACGAACATCAGGTCGAGGGCCGAGAGCCGCCCTTCCGTCCAGCGGACGACGACGTAGACGACGGCAAGAATGATGGCTGCGGCCAGCGCGGCGGCGAACTCCTCACCGGGGAAACGCACGGGACCGGACGCGGCCATGCCAGAGACGACGGCTGCGACGAGACCAAGCCAGGCACCTGCCAGGGTAGTAGCCGCGAACGCGGCTACCAGGAGGAAAGTCCGTTCAACTCCAGTCCTCCTCACAGACTGCTACCTTCCTGGCGGATCGCCACGAGGTCCGGGTCCCACTCGCTCCGCAAGATCTCGACAAGCCCAGCTTCGTTGTACCGCACCAGTCGCACCAGGCGGTCGGCGTGGTCCGGGTTCAGGGATCGCAGGCCCTCGACGACGACTCTGTGACCTGCCGGACTATCGGGATCTTGTTCCGCGTTGACCTTCAGGCCGAGGGCGCGGAGCTTGAGGTACAGTACGCGGGCCTGCTTGCGGCGGCGGGACATCTCGGCGTAGGTGCTCATGATCTACTCCTCCCCCAACGGCGGTGCGCCTTCGCGTCCTCCAGGATCCAGGGCGGGCAGTCGGAAGCACTGACCTCGTGCCACTCGCCCGTGGTGGGGTCGTGGAGGGCGACGTAGCCGGGTTCCTTCGCCCACTTGATAACGAGGCCGCGGCGGTCGGCGACTTCAAGCCTCTGGCGCTCGCGTTCGAGGTGACGGATCAAGGCTCGTTTGTGCTCGCGCAGTACCTCTCGCAACTCGTCGGTGGCGGCCTCCTCCGGGGCGTCCACGCGCAGCGTAAGCCCATCGGCTTCGAGGCAGACGCCCTGGCCGCGCATCTCTTCGAGCAGGGCGGCGGTGCTCATTGCCTGACTCGCCTGGATGGCCGGAGGGGTTGCACGTGGGTTGCAGGGTTGCGCGGGAGACGGACGCAAGCTCGTATCTTCGTGCCCGTGGCGCAGACGTTCATAGCGTGAATTGCACCCTTCTGCCACTCGGATCACCGCTTACCGAGCCATTTTTCGATGGAGACATGTCCTCGGCTCCTCCCGGATCGTGCGTGGGAGGGAAGGGGGTGTCCCTCTCCTCTGGTTTGCCTGCAACCCTGCAACCCCCGAGCTTCTCGACGCCTGGCAGCACTTCGACCTCGCCGGCTATAGGGTCGCCGGCGACGATCCGTGCGGGCCTGCCTTTGCGGTCCTCCAGGTTCTTGAGGTGGCCGCGGTCTATGGCGGCGCGCACGCGCCTCAAGGCCGCAGACTTGTCCAGCTTCAGTTCCCCGGCGACGGCGGCGGTGGTTATGGGATCGCCCTCGGATTTTTCAAGTAGCCGCTTCGCCGCTTCGACCGTTTCGCGGACGGTCTTCGGGACGGTGACTTCGACGCCCTCGGCGACCAGGTCGGCTACGAGATCGCGGATCACGGTGTAGTCGTTCGTGTCGGCGACGATGTGGCCCTCCTCGTCGCGCTCGCGGCTCGCCTGGTGCAGGACGGCATGGGTGCGGACGAGGTTGAGGACCACTCCGAAGTCGCGACGCAGGCGAACAGCGACTGGCGGTACGAGCTCCGCGAGCTCCTCGGCGTAAGGGATCACGACTCGACGCTCGGCCTGGGGGCTCCCGAGCCATTCTTGCAGGGCGAGCCAGGGCGAGAGGTCTGCTTCCTCTTTCCTCCGTTTCGCCAGGGCACGGATGATATTCCTGGTCTGGTCGCGGGTGTCAGTGACGGTCAGGGAGAGCAGGCGTGTCTCGTTCTCGGGGTGGAGCCTGACGGCGGTGGTCGTGAGGATCAGACCCGTGGGGCCTTCGCGCTCGATGAGGCGCGGCCTTATGCCCTGCGGCGTGCTCTCGACGGTCTCGTAGCGGACGCGGCCCTCGGAGAGCAGCGAGCGCATGAGGTACGTGGCGAAGTCGCCGGACATGCCTTCGGCCTCGTAGATCACCAGGAAGCGGTGTTTGATGGGCTCCTCTGAGTACGCCAGCGTGCGCTCGCTCATGGCGGTGATGGCGTGGTAGGCGCTCTCCGGGAAGAAGGAGAGCACGCGCTCCACGAGGTAGGTCTTGCCGCCGCTCGAAGGTCCCTTGACGGCGACGCTCGCGACCCTCTCCAGCAGGCGGCTCGTGAGGGCCAGGTAAAGGAGCTTTGCCGCCCTCGCTTCGCCGGCGAGACCGGAGCGTTCCAGGGCTTCGGCGAAGCGGTCGAGGATGCGATCCTCATGGGCGAGCGCCTCGCAGGCTCGCCACGACTCCTCCGCCGCAGCGCTGCTCTTCGCTCGCCGCAGGTCCGTCCATAGGACCGCACGGCCGAACGCGGCGCGTAGGTCCTCCTTGAAGCGGGTGGGGTCGGAGACGTGCAGTTCCGAGACGTCCTTCGCGCCGGTGAGCTCCACGAGCCGCAGCCGGTCTTGCAGGGCGGGAGAGGTAGTCAGCTTCTTCCTGAGTGTCTCACCGCCGGCGTCCGGCTCGATCACGGCATAGACCTTCTCCACGCCGTCCAGGCAGGCCGACCACTCCTCTTTCCAGTTGGCGGCGCCGGGGACGCCGAGCGCCTCGATGCCACGATGCCAGAGGGTGTGGCAATCACTCTCGCCCTCGACTAGGGCGACGTAGCCCGCTTCCCTGACACGGCCTATGCGCCAGAGGCCATAGAGGGCAGGCTTCGAGCCCTTGCGCCAGCGGAAGCGGTTGTCGCCCCCTTCGGTCTTCTCCAGGGCCAGCCGAAAGCGTACCGCTCTCTCCCCGCCGTCCTCCGCGAGGTACGGCATCCGCACGGCCTTCCTGCCCATGTAGGTTATGGTCGAGAGCCCAAGCTCCCGGAGGAACTCGACCGACAACTCCTTCGCTTCGGCGTAGGCTTCGAGGGTGCAGGGTTGCACCGGGGTTGCGGGCGGTTGCGCGGGAGGATGCAACGCTCCGTCTTGCTCGCCATCGCCGTTTTCGGGACGGGGTTGCAGGGTTGCAGGCGGTCCTGGGGAGAGGGACGCCCCCCTCTCCCCTACCTCGTCGGCGTCGTTGCTCTGGGCGAAGAGTTCACGCCTGCGGACGCCGCGTTCTTCGAGCGCGTCCAGCACCTCGTCCTGGGAGCAGCCGGCGAAGCAGTGGAATAAGACGCCGCCGTCGTCCGCCTCCCGGACGTGGAGGTTCGGGGTGGTCTTGTCCTCGTGGGCGGGGCAGAACGCCCAGTGCTCGCCGTCCGTGCCGGGGCCTGTTGCGACCTCCAGGGCTTCGAGTACGTGGGCCAGCGGCACGGGTGGCCTGTCCTAACGCCGCCGTCCGGGAGAGTGGATGACCCTGATCACCTCTCCCTGGATGCGAACCTCCTCGGCGGGCAGGACGATCTCACGTGGCTCCCCGTTCTGGTAGCGGAGCCGTACCGTGTCCCCGTCCCGATAGAGCCTCTTGACCGTTACCCTCTCGCCGTGCAGCAGCGCCAGGACCACCGTCCCGTCGGGCGGATCCTCGTTCTCCTCGATGAGGAGCGTGTCGCCCTCCTCGATCCGTGCCCCGACCATGGAGTCTCCGGTGGCCGTCACGGTATAGCGCCGTCTTCCAGGCTTGGGAACGAGAAGGTCGGCGGCAAGAGAGGAAGCCCCGCCCTCGTCCACGATGGCCTCGATGCCAGGGCCGGCGGCCACGCGGCCCAGCAGCGGCGTGCTGTCGCTGACGGCTTCCCAGCCCTTCGCCGTGAGCTTCACCGGACGGCGCTGGTGAAGGGAGACCTCGCCCCGCTCGATATACTCGCCGCTCTCCAACAGCTTCAGGTGATGGTGCGCGGTCTGCGTGCTCTTGAGCCCGACCGCCCGGCCGATCTCCGCCACGCTCGGCCTCTCATCCGTCCCGAGCCGGGCCAGGAAACGCAGGATCTCCGTTCTCCTGGGATGCAAACCTTCTCCGCTCACCTCTCGAACACCTCCCCAGACGCTGGTCTTGCTGCACAGCACGGTAGCGCAGTCTGCGGCCTACGTCAAATACATATTTGATTTTAAAGGCGGAGTTAGTGTATGGTGAAAAAGAGAAAGTAGGAGCGCCCCCGCGCCGGGCCTCCCGAAGACCGACCAGGCTACCAACCACGAACGGTCTCAGGGAGGTTTGTAAGGGCGGCGGAGACGCTTCCTGTTGGTAATTGTACCGGCGGAAGCGTCCGCTAACGACCCCCAGGCTCGGGTCCGCTCCCCCCCATACGAGGAAGGAGGAGGTTTGGAGACGAGCGTATCGGAGATACACCGCTACCCGCTGAGGCCAGAGGGGTTCGAGGAGCCCCTGTTCCCAACAGGAGACTCGAAGCGAGCGGTGGCGGAGCACCTGCTCGGGGCTCCGTGGCTGATGCGGGCTTCGGAGGCCGGAGCACGGATCGGGGAGCCGATCGAGGTGCGGCAGAGGCGAAGCGCGGTCGAAGTGTCTTGGGGTTCACGGGGCAGATGCGGACGCCGCCGGAGGGTGAAGAGCTGGCGACGGGTGGTCGAGGTTCTGGACCGCTGGCGCGAGGTCCGAGGGTGGTGGGATGAAGACAGCGTTGATCGCCGCGTCTACCGTGTGCTCCTCGCCGGCGGCGTGGTGGCCGACTTGGCGCGGGAGTGGAGCGGTCCCGGAGGATGGCTACTGGTGGGGGTGGCGGATTGAGTGGGTTCGCACACCTGCACGTCAGGAGCGGATTCTCCTATGGCTTCGGAGTGGCGACCCCAGAGGAACTGGTCGGGACGGCTGCGGAGTCCGGGATGTGGACGCTCGCGCTTACCGACCGGGGTGGGCTGTACGGGGTGCCGCGCTTCTTGGCAGCGTGCGGGGAGGCAGGCGTCTCCCCAATCGTCGGGGCCGAAGTCCGTGTGGAGGGCGGCGGGCACGTCGTCCTGCTGGCGGAAGGGATGGCGGGGTATCGGTCGCTGTCGCGCCTGATCACGGCCTACAGGTGCTCTTCGGAGGAACGGAGAAGGCCCGCGTGCCCTCTGTCGACACTACTGGAACACATGGGGGGGCTCGTCTGCCTGACGGGTGCCGTGCCGTTCGGGCTCCTCCCACGCCTCGTACTGTCTGGACAAGAGGAGCAAGCGCGGGAGGTGTCGAGCCTGTTGCGCGAGGCTTTCGGGGCGGCGGGGGTGTTCGCGGAGCTCACAGACGACCGGACGGCGGGTAGCCGGAGGAGGATGGCGCGGGTGGCAGCGTTCGCGGAAGAGCGCGGGCTACCGGTCGTGGCGACGAACGAAGTCGCTTACCTGCGGCCGGAGGACCACAGGCTGCACGAGGTGCTTGTGGCTGCATCGAACCTCACACGGCTGCCGGGGCCAGGGTTCCGTCCGACGGACCAACTCTGGCTGAAACCGCCGGACATGATGAGGCGGCTCTTCGAGGATCGCCCGGAGGCACTAATGAACGCGGCTCTGGTGTCGGAGCGGTGCGCGGAGTCGGTACGGTTGTCCGGGGAGGTCCACATGCCCGCGGCCGTACTGCCCGAGGGAGAAACGGCGGAGGAGCGGCTGACTCGGCTGGTGAAGGCCGGGGCGAGGAGGCGATATGGGAAGCCGGGCGGGGAGGTGTGGCGGAGGCTGAGGCGTGAACTCTCTTGCATCGAGGACCTAGGATATGCGTCGTACTTCCTGATCGCGCACGAGGCCGCAGGTATCGCGCGGGAGAGAGGCGTGCCGGTATCGGGGCGGGGATCGGCAGCGAACTCGATGGTCGCCTACTGCCTGGGACTCACGAGCCCGGAGCCGCTGTCCAACCGGCTCTTGTTCGAGAGGTTCTTGCACGAGGGCAGGAAAGATCCGCCGGACATAGATCTGGACCTGGACTCGGAACTGCGCGACGAGGTCCGGGACGAGTTGATGGGACGATATGCGCGCAGTGGCGCCGGGGCGGTGGTGGCGGCGACGGCGGGCACGATGTCCTTGCGCGGGGCGGTGAGGGTGGCGGCGAGGGCCCTGGGGCATCCGCCTGTGGAGATTGACCGACTCTCACGCCACGTACCGGCGCGGTTCCGGGACCGCGACAGAGTGTACGCGGGGCTCTGCGGCTGGGAGGAGGCGCTGCGAGAGCCGGCGATGCGGGGTCACCCGTTGCAGGACCGGACCCGGCACCGTCTCCTGCTGGAGATCTCGGCGCGGCTGTACGGCCGGCTGTGGCAGGCGGGGACGCACAACGGTGGCCTGGTATTCGGGACCGGGGAGCGGCATCTCTCGGAGCTCGTGCCGCTGGAGCCTTCGGGCAGGGCGGGGCTCCTGCGATGCCAGTACGATAAGGACGACCTGGAGTACGTCGGCATCCCAAAGCTCGACTTGCTCGGCTTGAAGATGCACACCGCTCTCCGAAAGGCCGGGGAGATGGCGTCAGCGAGGACGGGCGAAGGGGTGGATCCTTATGCGCTGCCGCCGGGGGACAAGGCGAGCTACGCCCTGATCCGCACCGGCAGGAACGTGGGGATGTTCCAGCTAGAGTCACCTGGACAGATGTCGCTCTCGACGCGCCTGAAGCCCAGGCGCTTCTCGGACCTGGTCGCGCAGGTCAGCCTGTTCAGGCCGGGTCCGGTGAGGGGCGACCTGGTGACGCCGTACGTTAGGCGCAGGAACGGGCAGGAGCCTTACTCGGTGCCCCTGGAAGAGCTGGAGCCGGTACTGCGACCTACCTACGGGGTGATGGTCTTCCAGGAGCAGGTGCTGGCGATCTGCCACAGGGTCGCAGGCTTCTCCCTTGCGGAGGGAGACCTCGTGAGGCGGGCGATGACGCGCGCTCGTGGGCCGGGGGCCATGCAAGAGTTGCGGGAGCGGTTCGTGAGGAGCGCGGCGGCGCGGGACGTGCCGGAAGAGAAGGCGGAGGAGGTCTTCGCCTGGATGGAGGGGTTCAGCGTCTACGGGTTCTCGGCGGCTCATGGGGCGTCGTTCGCGGAGATCGCCTACGCCAGCGCGTACATGCGGCGCCACTACCCGGCGGAGTTCTTCGCGGCGCTCCTGAACTCGCAGCCGATGGGGTTCTACTCCCCGCGGGTGCTGCTCAACGAGGCGAGGAGGACCGGGCTCTCGGTGCTGCCGCCGGACGTACACTTGTCGGACGAGGGGTTCGTCATCGAGGAGGACGGGACAGCCCTGCGGGTCGGACTCTCGTACTGCAAGGGGCTCTCAGAGAAGGCTATCTCTTCCATCGTCTCTGAGCGCCGCGAGAAGCCGTTCGCCTCGGTCACCGATCTGTATCAGAGGACAGCAGTCGAACGGGACTCGCTGGAGATGCTCGTCAGGGCGGGGTTCCTGGACACTCTAGGGGGCCGTTCGGGACTGCTTGGGGAGGTGGGGAGGTTGCCGAAGAAGCGGCGCCGCGAAGGCCAGGAGGAGATCCCGCTGGAGCACCCGGCAAGCTGGTGGGCGGCGAGGGAGATGCGGAGTTTCGCTGGAGGGGACGCGCCCTTGGGCCTGCCTCTGGCAGAGAGCGCAAGGGCGCGGATGGAGTGGGAGGTGCTGGGGCTGAACCTCCGGCGACACCCGCTCGCGCCGTACCGGGCGGCCCTGCGGGAGCTCGGGGCGACTCCTAGCGAGGAGGTGAAGGGGCTGGAGCACGGGACTCGCGCACGGGCGGCGGGGCTGATCGAGTGCCTGCAGCATCCTCCAACGAGGAGCGGTCACCCGGTCTGGTTCCTGCTCCTGGAGGACGAGCAGGGTCTGTTGCAGGCGACGGTCTTCCGCGGCGTTTACGAACGATACGGGGACCTGCTGCACCACGTGGGCGCGTTCCTGGTGGAGGGGCGGGTTGAGCAGTCCTCGCGCAGGGGTTTCGCGTTCCTGGTAGAGCGCGTGGAAGATCTGCACGAGAAGTTGTCCGGCGTGCGCGTGCCGACGCCGAGGGTAGTGTCCGCGCCTGGGGCCTTCGTCCGTGCCGGGCGGCGAGGGAGAAGAGCGGGGTGAGAGCGTCCGTGGGGCGCACTAGCATAGACGTAACCGCGACGGGGTGAGGAGGAGCGCATGGAGAAGAAAGAGTACCTGAAAGTGCCGGAGGTGGCGGAGTTCCTGCAGATTGGTCGCAGTCACGCCTACGACCTAGTAGCTGATGGCGAGATCCCATCGGTCAGAATCGGGCGCAGCGTCAGGGTGAGTCGCAAAGAGCTGGAGCGCTGGCTCGAAGAGAGACGTTACCCTGGCGAGGGTTTATCTGGTGGGCGGGAGTAAATCGGGGAGAGTTCCTGATTGTAACCAGTGGATCATTGACATTGTCCACGAAGCGATCAAAGATCATCGCACGGCACGAGCATCGAGGATCGATGGAAGGGAGAAGGAGCAAGGATGGGTAAGCGCGGGAACGGCGAAGGCAGCATAAGCCGTCGCAAGGGCGGTGGGTGGATGGCCCAGTATGTCGTCCACACGACGGAGGGACGCAGGCGGAGGACGATCTACGGCAAGACACGAAAAGAGGTGGCGAGGAAGCTGGCGAAGGCGCTCTCGGATCTGGAAGGCGGCCTCGTCTTCGATGACAAGGGACTCACGGTTGGCGAGTACCTCGAACACTGGATATGCGACTATCTGGAACCTCTCGTCCTCGCTGGGAAGATGGCGCACTCCAGTCACGTGCGCTACGCTGGGATCGTCGAGAATCACCTCAAGCCCATGATCGGCCACAAGAAGCTCAAGGATCTGAGTCGGCCCGAGGTGCGACGTCTGTACAACAAGAAGGCCAGAGGGTTGTCACCCCGCTCCGTGGACTACATCCACGTCACCCTCCAGAAGGCTCTCTCGCAGGCCGTGCGAGATGATCTGATCCCACGCAACGTGGCGGGCGGCGAGCGTCCGCGCAGCAGCCGCGACCGCGAAGAGGCCAAAGCGCTCTCCCCCGAGCAGGTCAAGGCTCTTTTGGGCGCTGCGGGAGGCGGACGCAACGAGGCCCTGTATATCGTGGCCGTACACACGGGCCTGAGGCAAGGCGAACTCCTGGGGCTCAAGTGGTGCGACATCGATCTGGACTCCCACAAACTCTCGGTGCGCCGCTCGTTGAAGGTGACCGGATACGGCCTGGGCTTCGGCGCTCCGAAGAACAAAGCCAGCCGCCGATCCATACCCCTCAACAGAACCGCCGCGGCGGCCCTCAAGGCTCACAGGCCGCGCCAGAACGAAGAGAGACTGGCTGAGGCACGCTGGCAGGACCAGGACCTCGTCTTTCCCAATCGTCTCGGCGGCCCCACCGACCACAACAATCTCTATTACCGGGAGTACAAGCCGCTCCTGAAGCGCGCCGGACTCGGTGGCGAGGGCTTCACCTTCCACGCTCTACGACACACCTTCGCCACAGCGTTGCTCTCGAAGGGCGAGCACCCGAAGGTCGTCCAGTCGCTCTTGGGACACTCTTCCATCACGCAGACGATGGACACCTACTCGCACCTTATGGAGGGCATCGGCGGCGACGCCGTGGACGGGCTGGACGAAGCCTTCGGCTAGCGGGTTGCAGTATGGTTGCAGTAAACGAGACCACACCAGAAAGCGAGATCCTACGTTTTCCCTGCAAAATAGGGGGTGACCGACGGGGCTCGAACCCGCGACCTTCGGAGCCACAATCCGATGCTCTGCCTACTGAGCTACGGCCACCAAGCGCGGGGAGGATTTTATCAGGAAAGAACCGGACGAGGCGCGACGCTCCC
>JBPCLT010000236.1:0-5486 GCA_051003015.1 Rubrobacteraceae bacterium
TGAATAGTTCCGGAATGGGCGCGGCGCTCCGGAAAACGAAGTAGCCCCCATCCAGGACCGAAACTCATCGTCCAACGATCAGGGCCGCCGCTCTCTGCCACGGCAGCAGCGTAGCACATAGATGTAACGTTTTGTATCGCCGAAAGAGAATTCGTGCCCCGCAGGAGCGGGAGGCTAATTCTTACCCACAACGAAAGACCAGGACACGCCTGCCCGCAAAAACGGTGCGGGCAGACACGCTGCGGACTACTATTGCAACTACGGCGCGGTGCAAAAGGCTCGAGCCTCACTCACGGAGAGCCCCCTGCCTGTCAGCCATCAGAAGCTGACAAGCTGAAGTGCTGACCGGCTGAAATGCTGGGCGGGATGCGAAGCAGCCTGCCCCGTTACGCCTGCTTGGCGGCGTCCACCGCGTTCTTCACGGCGTCCTTGTTGCTCTCGTACCAGTTGCGGATGCCCTGCAGCTCTTTGCCCGTCCCCGCGTCTCTCATCTCCAGGCCCATCTGGTTGACTTGCCCCTCGTCGAGCGAGAGGGTCGTGAAGAAGGCGTGGGCTGCGGGGTCGTCTTCCTTGAGGTCGGCGTTGACCACGGCGGTGACCCTGGCGGGATCGTCCCAGGAGGCCTGGGCGTTCTTGGGGTCTTTGAGGTAGACGAAGTCGTACTCCTCGTTCATCCAGTGCGGCGACCAGCCCGTGAACACGATGGGCTCTTCGTTGCTGTAGGCCTTCTCCAGCGTGGAGAGCATCCCGGCCGTGCTGGAGGTGACCAGCTTCATGTCCAGGTTGTAGGCCGGGATGACCTCGTCCTCGATCTGGGGCATAAAGGTCGCGCTGGGCTCGATGCCGATGATCTCATCCGTATCCACATCGGTAAGGTCCGCTATGCTCTTGACGCCCATGTAGGTCGGCGCCGTGAGGCCGTAGGCGGTCTGGCCCTGGAACCACGGGTCGAGAAGCTCGAGGTCGTTTTTGAGCTGGGGCTTGTTGATA
Organism: Rubrobacteraceae bacterium; assembly: GCA_051003015.1. Taxonomy (GTDB): domain Bacteria; phylum Actinomycetota; class Rubrobacteria; order Rubrobacterales; family Rubrobacteraceae; genus JACDGB01. Next base: position 991 of record JBPCLT010000236.1, read on the forward strand.
AACGTCTTGTGGTTGGGCAACCAGACGTCTTGGAAGGCGTGGAGATCGCCCTTGGCGACGCCCTGGAACAGCAGACCAAGCTCCAGGGGACCCTGCACCTCCACCTCGTCGTAGCCCATGTCTTCTTCGAAGATCACCTTCGTCAGGTTCGAGACGGCGATGTTCTCGGTCCACCCGATGCTCCCAAGCGTCAGGCTCTTGCTGCTGCTCGAAGAGCCCGAGCCGGCGCTTCCGCAGCCCGCCAGCCCCATAAGACCGGCGCCCGCAAGCGTGCCCCCGGTCAACTTCAGCATGTCTCGTCTGCTTAGCTTGCCTCTCATTTCCTACCTCCTCGGTAGACGGTCTACTGGATAGTCTTCGTGGCGCTCTCTCGTACGAGTGCCTCAGGCGGCTTTTTTGGTCGCGCCGCCCCTTCTTCCGAGCCCACGTGTACTACGGTCCAGCATGATGGCTAGGATCACTATGCCGACGCCGCCGATGAAGCTGGCCCCGACGTCGAGGTTGCCGAGCCCCTCAAGGACCGGCTTTCCCAGCCCGCCGGCGCCGACCAGCGCGGCGACGACCACCATTGAGAGCGAGAGCATGATCGACTGGTTCACCCCGGCCATGATCGACTGGACCGAGAGCGGTAGCTCCACCTTCAACAAGGTCTGCCACGGCGTGGACCCGAAGGCGTGCGCCGCCTCCACCGTATCTTTGGGGACCTGCTGGATGCCCAGCTTCGTCAGCCTTACGGCGGGAGGCATGGCGAAGACGACCGTGGCGATGAGCGCCGGCGCGTTACCGATGCTGAAGACGAGCACCACGGGTACCAGGTAGACGAAGGCCGGCATCGTCTGCATCGTGTCCAGTATGGGCGTCAGGACGGTCTCCACACCGCGAGATTTGGCCGCGATTATCCCGATCGGGATGGCGATGGCGAGCGCCGTAACCGCCGAAGCCAAAACCAGTGCGAGGGTCAACATCGCCTCTTCCCATAAGCCCAGGCTGATGACCAGCAACAAACCCAAGACGGTGAACAGCGCGATCCGCCAGCCCGCCATGAGGAACGCTATCGCGGCCAACGCGACGATTATAACCAGCTCCGGAGGAGCCGTCAGCACGAACGCCAGTGTGCCCACCCCGCCTTCGATCACCGTATTGAGCGGGTCGAAGATAGGCTCGAACGTCTCGTTGATCCATCCGACCACGGTGTTGGTCCAGTCGGCGAGCGGTATCTCGGGGACCAGGTTCTCCTGAAGCAGGGCCGCCATCCTTATCGCCCCCCCTCGGCGTCGGAGCCGACCTCGCTGGTCCGGCGTGCGCCGACGCCGCTGAAGTCCTCGTCGCCTTCGTCGTGAGACTCGACGCTCGTGGTCAGCCCGGCGATGAGCGCGCCGCGGACGATTATGCCTTCGAGGCGGTCGCTATCGTCCACGACGGCCACGGGCACGTCCCCGTCGTCCAGGAAGAGCGGAAGGACCTCGCGTAAGGGTGTGCGCCGCCCGACCTTCGCGGCCCCGTCGTCCACGGCGCTGAGCTCCCGCTCGCCGCGCTCGTCCAGCCTCGCGACCTCCTCGGCCGCGCAGAGGCCAATCAGGTGCCGCTCCTCGTCCACCACGAAGATGTGAGAGAGGCCGGCTTGCCTCATGCGCCTGAGGACGACGCGGGGGCCCTCGTTGTTGTAGGCGACCTCTTTCGGCTTGACCATGACGCTCTCCGCCATCCGCACCTTCGCGTAGTCCACGTCCTCGACGAAGCGCTCCACGTACTCGTTGGCGGGGTCGCGCAGGATCTGCTCCGGCGTGCCCAGCTGCACGATCTCGCCGTCCTTCATGATGGCGACGCGGTGCCCGAGCCTCAGTGCCTCGTCGAGGTCGTGGGTGACGAACACGACCGTCCGCTTGACCTCGCCCTGGATGTCGAGGAAGAGGTTCTGCATGTCGCGCCGGATCAGGGGGTCGAGCGCGGAGAACGGCTCGTCCATGAGCAGTATCTCCTGCTCGGTGGCGAGCGCCCGGGCGAGGCCGACCCGCTGCTTCATCCCGCCGGACAGTTCGGTTATCAGCTTGTTGCCCTGCCCTTGCAAGCCGACCATGTCGAGCGTCTCCTCCGCGCTCTTGCGGCGCTCAGCCGCCGGAATGCCCTGGATCTCAAGCCCGAAAGATATGTTGTCCAGCACGGTCCGGTTGGGCAGGAGGCCGAAGTGCTGGAAGACCATCCCGATTTTCTTGCGCCTGACCTCCCTCAACTGCTTGGACGGCATCCTGGAGATGTGGTCGCCGTCGAGGTAGACCTCGCCCGCGGTCGGATCTATGAGGCGGTTGATCACCCTGAGCAGCGTCGATTTGCCGCTCCCCGAGAGCCCGATGACCACGAAGATCTCGCCGCGGTATACGTCGAAGGAGGCGTCGTAGACCCCAATGGTCGAGCCGGTCTCCGCCTCGACTTCGGCCTTGCTCCTCCCGGATCGGCGCATCTCCAGGGCTTGTTGGGGCCTGCGCCCGAAGACAACCGAGCAATCCTCTACCTGAATGATCGAGTTGCGGTCACCTGTGCTCTTTTCCGTAACGTCTCCTTTTTTTGCCTGCTACGTCTGGGAAGTGCAGCCTACCGCCTGCACTTCGTCCCGCCAGCCACACGAGAGATGGTCACACGGCCCGTTCCTGCCCTTAAGCATAACACTATATGCGAAAGCGCTCGACGGTTCAACGGCTGAAAGTTACACCTCGTCTTCGAGAGGGCGCGTCTCATCGTGGTGAGGAGAGGACCGGAGCATCATTAGTCTGCCGCCCTGACATCGTAGCCTCTGGCGTTGGGTGGGCCGTAGACGTAACCTATGTAGCCAACACCGGCGGGGGTGTTGAAGATCACGGCCGCACCGTTGTACCGGAGCGTCTCCGTAAGGTCTATAAACTCCACGGAGACGGCGTCCAGGTACGCGTACCTGGCCTTGAGGTGGCGCGTGATCAGGACGTAGTCCTCCTCACTGTGCGAGCGCGTATCGACCATGAGCCACGTGCCCTGTGCCCCGTCGCGTTCGTTCCTTCTCTCGTCCAGGATTTCGTACTCCGGCACCCTCTCTGGCCGCTCGAAACTCCCTATCTGTTGTTCCGTCCTCGTCTTCGGGCCTGCCTCCTCTTCCGTCGAAGCGAGGTCTGTTGCCGCGAACGGCTCCGGCGCGGCGCGCAACTCGGGCGCCGTGACGGCCCGCAACGGCCCGTCGCCCTCCCACCACAGCAGGCCGGCCACTGCCGCGGATACCACGAGAATCGCTAGTGCCGACGCGCGGAGCAGGAGGGACCTCTCTTCGTGGGGCCAGACCGTGCGCGAACCCGGTGCGGCGGCCGTGGGGCCGCCGCGTTCTGGGCCTGGTTAGTCGAGGAGACCCTCCTCTTCGAGGTGCTCGCGGGCGACGTCCTCAGGGTCCTCCTGGTCCAGGTCGACCCGCCCGTTCAGCTCGCGCATCTTTTCGACGTCGAGGCTGGCGGTTACCTCGTTGAGGAGGTCCTCCATCTCCGGGTTCTCTTCGAGGACGTTGCTCCGGACGACGGGGGCCGGGTTGTAGAAGGGCCAGATGTTCTTCTCGTCGTCCATCACCGTGAGCTCGTCGGAGGTGAGCTGTCCGTCGGTGAGGAAGCCGACGCCGACGTCGCCCTCGCCGCCCTCCTGGACCCCCTGGTAGCGCAGCCCGAGCTGGTTGGCGATGATGATGTCCTGGAAGTCGAAGGCCGGATAGTTGTCCTGCATGTTCGGGTAGCCGTCCGAGCGGTTCTGGAACTCGGAGTACGAGACGAAGGTCAGCTCCGGAGAGGCCTCCGCCAGGTCCGCCAGGGTCTCGAGATCCCGCTCCTCGGCGACCTCCGAGCGGACGAAGATGCCGTAGGTGTTGTTGAAGGAGGCCGGCTGGAGCATCGTGTCCGCCGGGTCCCGCTCCGCGTAGAGTTCCTTGGCGGCCTGGTAGGTAGCCTCGGGGGATTCCAGCCTGGAGAGTTTCTCCTCGCCGTAGTCCAGGATGGCGACCAGCGCCGTGCCCGTGTACTCGGGGTAGAGGTCGATCTCGCCGTTCTGGAGGGCGCGGTCGGCGATCTGCTCGCTCCCGAGGTTCAGGTTCCTTTCGACGTTGAAGCCCTCGTTCTCAAGCGCCTCTGCGTACATGTTGCCCAGGATGTACTGCTCGGTAAAGTTCTTGGAGCCCACGGCGATGGTCGGGCCGTCGCCGCCCCCGGACCCGGAGTCGCTGCCGCTGCTGCCGACGTTGCCGCAGGCGGCGGTGGCAAGGAGCGCGAGCGCCGCCAGGGTCGTGGTTACCGCGCGGATTAGCTTCGTCTTGTTCTTCATGCTTTTCCTCTCTTCTCTGTTTATCCGGAGCGCCTCTGTTGGGCGATCTTCAGGCCTTTCGGTGTAAAGGTGCGTTCGAGGACCTCGAAGAGCACCTCTGTGAGGATGGCCAGGGCCGCCACCGAGAGTGCGCCGGCCAGCAGGATGGCCGTGTCGCCCCGGGAGAAGCCCTCCAC
>JBPCLT010000237.1:0-7356 GCA_051003015.1 Rubrobacteraceae bacterium
CGCCCGAGGTCCCACGGGTTGCGGGTCGGGCCGTAGGCGGAGTTCTCCGTAGAGGAGCCCATCGCGAACTCGTCCATGTTCGCCTTGCCGACCATAACCAGATCCTCGCCGAAGTTCACGAGCGCCGAGGCATCGTAGAGTGGCGTGAAGTCTTCGAGTATCTTCGACCCGCACGTCGTCCTGATGCCTTTCGTCGAGAGTACGTCCTTCACGACGAGCGGAACGCCTTCCCAGGGCCGGACACCGCCGTTTTTCAGGCGTTCGTCAACTCTGCCGGCCCGTTCCAGGGCGACCTCGGGCGTCGGGGTGAGGAGCGCGTGGACGCGGTCTTCGACCTCTTCGACGCGGCGGTTCGCGGTCTCGGCGGCCTCACGGGAGGAGACTTCACCTTCCCTTATCTTCTCCGCCAATGCGGAGGCGGTGAGGTCGAGCATCAGTCTATCCTCGGGACGGCGAACATGCCGTCCACGGGGTCAGGCGCGGTGGAGAGAGCGCGCTCGCGCGGCAACTCCTCGCGCGGTTCGTCGACGCGCAGGACGTTGGTCATGTCCAGCGGGTTGGCCGTGGGTGGCACGTCATCGAGGTCTAGCTCCCGGATCTTCTCGATGCTGTCCAGGATGGCGTCGAGTTGTCCGCCCATCCGCGTGACCTCCTCGTCGGTCAAACCCAACCGGGCGAGGTTCGCCACGTGCCTCACCTGTTCCTCGGATATCATCTCGTCGCGACCTCCATCGTCGGTACTCCCTGCGCGAACTATCTTAGCGCACGACGCGCCACGGAACGGCGAGCAGCCGGGCTCATGTAGCGGAGCGTCGCGGAGAAGGCGCGGGCGCCGGGTGGGTCAGGGTGTCCCACGCCGCGACACCCACCACGATCAGGGCCGCGGCGATGTGGAGAGCGAGCGCCGGTATTACGAAGCCCACGGGTATCAGCGCGGCCAGCGCGACGATGGCGGCTACGCGCGGTAAGGACACCAGCCCGAACACGGCACACTTGAAGAGCGCGTGCCCAGCCAGAAACAGGCCCGTTCCTCCGAGGGTCAGCGCGATGGAGGAGGGAGTTCCGAGATCACCAGGATGCGCGACGACCAGTTCGTCCGCAGCGGCGACCGTGATGATACCCGCGATTATGGGCAGGTGGAAGTAAGTGTAGGCGGAGCGGGCTATCCGTCCCGGATCGTCGGCGGAGGCGAAGACCTCGCGAGCCTCTTCGGCGACGCGGGCGAAGTAGATCCACCACAGCGCCACGCTGCCGATGAAGGCCACCACGAACGCCGCTACCGTGGACTTGGATACTTCGATCCCGCCGAAGGTCGAGCCGGTCAGCAGGAGCGATTCGCCCAGGGCGATGATCACGAACAACTGGCAACGCTCGGCGAGGTGTCCGCCCTCGACTGTCCACACTACGGTGTCGGATCTTCCAAGTCCCGGCGTCCAAAAGCCGAACACCGGGCCCGCGTACTCCACGGCCAGAGCGAGCGCCCACAGCACATACCGCGCCTCTCCTTCCAGAAAACCGCCGGCTATCCATAGCATCCCGGAAGACCCAAGCCAGACAAGTACCCTCTGGAAGTTCCTACCCAGTGAAGAGGTCCTCTCCAGAGCGGCGACCATGAACAGGGTGCGTCCTACCTGTATAGCAACGAAAGCGGCGGCGAACATCAGCCCGCGTTCGCCGAAAGCGTATGGGATTGCGACCGACATGACCAGGCTGGCGAGCATCACCGCTACCAGCATCAGGCGCACCGGTAGCCGGTTGGGGTCGAGCCAGTTGGTGATCCAGGCCGTGTAGATCCACGCCCACCATACCGCCAGCATCAGAAAGAGCGTCTCCATCGCGTTGCCGACGGTGAGCTCGCCCAGCAGCCTGTGAAAGAGCTGGGTTACGGCGAAGACGTAGACTAGATCGAAGAACAGCTCGAAAGGCGAGACCTGCTGCCCACCACCGTCCCGCGACCTCAGTAGGCTCCCGTGATCCGAACCGCCTACCATCTTCCGTCCGTGATCTTTGCCACGGCCTTCATCCTACAGGGCCGCGAGGAGTTTGGGGGCGACCTGCTTCTTGCGGCTCATCACGCCAGGAAGGTCTATGACGCCGCCTCTGGCTGGCGCGTCGAAGGCGCGCTCTATCGTGTGGCATTCCCCGGCGCACAAAAGCTCCGTACATTGTCCGATTATGTCCGTGACCATCAGGGCATGGAAGAGATATCCGTTACGCTCCCGGTTCCTCTCCAGCGCCTCGACCAGTTCGTCCTTGCGCTCCAGGAGGCTGATCCCAACGGTCTCAACCTGAGATATGCACATCGCCGCGCCGGTGGACAACTCGTACTCTTTGGCGTCGCGCTCCACGATCTCCTCCGCTGACAGGCTCGACACATCCGACGATGCCTCGAACATCTCCATCCCGAACTCTTCGGCATCGAGGCCTAGCAACTCTTCGAGTAGCCGGACGACTTCGCGGTCGCGTTCCGTGGTCGTCGGGGAGTTGAGGATCACGGTGTCGGATAGCACCGCCGCGAGGAGCATCTTCGCCGTGGACTCCTCGGGCTTCAGGCCGGCGGCCTTGAAGCGCTCCACGATGAGGGTGGCCGTAGAGCCAACGGGGTCGAAGGTGGCGGGGATGGGCGTCGCGGTCTCGATGCTGCCCAGGTGATGGTGGTCCAGGATCTCCACGACCTGCGCCTTCTCCACCCCGGCGACGCTCTGCCCGACCTCGGCGTGGTCCACGAGGAGCACCCTCCGGGGCTCTGGGTTTATGAGGTCGGTGCGGGAGATGACGCCGATGGGCACGTTGTCTTCGTCCACGGCGATAGCCGCCCGGTAATGGACCTCCATCACCTGATCGGTTATATCCGTGATCAGGGTCTCAGGCTCCACCGTGAGGGGGTTCTCGCTCATCACCTCCCAGCAGGGCACCGAGAGCTGTATCAGGCGGCTGGTGACGTAGGAGTCGAGCGGGGATAGCACGACCGCCGTGCCGCGCTCTCTCGCCATCTCCAGAACCTCCTCCTCGGGACGGACCCCGTTGGAGACGATGAGCACGCCGGCCCCAAGCTCTATCGCCCTTCGCTGGCCTTTCTTGCGGTCCCCGATCACCACGATGTCGCCAGAGTCCATGGACTGGCCCATCGAGTCAACGCTCATGGAGATAACCCATAACTTCCCGGAGGACTCCCGGTCCTTCCCGACCAGAAGCTCGCCTTCCAGCACCTCGACTATCGCGCCGACGGAGACCGGGCTATCGGCGAACGTCGAAGCCTCCCGCGACTCCCGGACGTACATGCGAGCCAGGTCCCGCTCAGTGACGATGCCGGCGAGCGTGCCGTCGTCGTCCACTATGGGGACCTGACCGATGTTCCTCCGCGACATCTCGATGCCGACGTTGCGCAGCGGGTCGTTCCTGTGGGCGATCACCAGGTCCTCGTGCATTACGTCCTTGACCCGCAGCATGATGTGCGGGAGCAGCTTGGGACACTCGGCCCCGCTCCGCTCCAGCGCCCACGCGGTCTGGGGATTGACCTCCCCGAGCCGGGCCGAGGCGTAGTGGTTGTCCGGGTCAACCAGGTTCTTGAACTCGGCGTACCCGATAGCCGAGGCTATGGTGTCCGTATCCGGGCTCCTGTGGCCGGTGACGTAGACGTGGGGCATCGCTCTCCTCCCGAAACCTTCTCAGACCCTGCTCAACGGCGCTATCTCGGGGACGAAGGTCTTCTCATCTACCCCGAACCTGACGACGACCTTCCCGGACCCGGCCTCGACGACCTCCCCAACCCCGAACTTCGCGTGCCTGACCTTCTCACCGGCCCTGTATTCTTCGGAAGGAGCCGCCTTCTGGAACTCTCCCATGCCCCGGCGCGGCAGCGCGCCGCCCCAACCTCCGCGGCTCGATCCGGCGGCGAAGCCGGGTACGGCACCGGACTGGAATTCCTCGGGGACCTCGGAGAGGAAGCGAGACGGCATACGGTATTCGCGCTCGCCCCAGTTGGAGCGGAGCTTGGCGTAGGAGAGGCCGAGGGTCTTCATGGCCCGGGTGATCCCAACGTAGAACAACCGCCGCTCCTCCTCCAGGTTCTGCTCGTCCAGCGAGCGGGCGTGCGGGAAGGTCCCCTCCTCCATCCCGGCCACGAACACGTGCTCGAACTCCAACCCCTTGGCGTTATGGAGCGTCATCAGGGTGACGCGGCCCTCGCTCCCCACCGTGTCCGTCTCCGAGTACAGCGCCTGCTCCTGCAAGAAGCCTTCGAGGGTAGGCTCAGGCTCCACCCGCTCGTACTCGTGGGCGGCGTTTATAAGCTCCTCCAGGTTCTCCAGGCGAGATTCCGCCTCGATGGTCCTCTCGTTCTCGAATTCCTTGCGGTATCCAGACTCGTCGAGGACCGCGGAGATCAAGTCCGCGGGCGCAACCTCCCTCGATGCCACCCGCCAGCCGTCGAAGAGGTCTTTCACCTCCGAGCAAGCCTTCCGCGCCTTGCCCGAAAGGCCCGCCTCGTCCGCCTCCGAGAGAGCCTCGTAAAGCGAGATGCCGTTCATGCGGGCGTGATCCACGAGCTTCGCCACCGAGGTGGCCCCGAGCCCGCGCTTTGGGACGTTGACGATCCGCTCCAGCGAAGCGGCGTCGGCGGGGTTGGCGGTCACGGCCAGATAGGCCATGGTGTCTTTGATCTCAGCCCGCTCGTAGAATCGCTGGCCGCCCACGATCTGGAGCGGAATCCCCTCCCGACCAAGAACCTCCTCGAACACTCGGCTCTGAGCATTCGTCCGGTAGAAGACCGCCACGTCCCGCAGCGAAGCGCCTTCCTCCACCAGCCTCTCTATCTCAGAGACCACGAACCGCGCCTCAGCGTACTCATCCGATGCCGTGAAGACCCGGATGCTCTCGCCCGCCTCACCGGCGGTCCACAACTCCTTGTGCTTCCGGGAGGCATTATTCGCCACCACCGCGTTCGCCGCCGAGAGAATCGTCTGCGTCGAACGGTAGTTCTGCTCCAGCCGGATCACCGAAGTCTCCGGGTAATCCCGCTCGAAGTCCAGAATGTTCCGTATGTCGGCGCCGCGAAAGCTGTAGACGCTCTGATCGTCATCTCCGACTACGCATAAGTTGCGATGTCCGGCAGCCAGCACGTTCACGAGACGGTACTGCGCGTGGTTGGTGTCCTGGTATTCGTCTACGTGGATGTACTTGAAGCGGGTCTGGTAGCGTTCGCGGACTTCGGGGAAGAGTTCGAGAAGGGCGACGGACTGCATAATGAGGTCGTCGAAGTCCATCGCGTTGTTCTCGTAGAGACGCTTCTGGTACAGGTCGTAGACTTCGGCGACATTCTCGGCCATGTAGCCTTCGGTCTTGCGGAGGTAGTCGTCTGGGGCGTCGAGGCGGTTCTTGGCGGCGGAGATTTGGGACTGGAAAGAGCGTGGGTTGAAGCGTTTTGGGTCCTTGCCGAGCTCCACGATGCAGCGTTTCACGAGCCGGACCTGATCCGCTGAATCGTAGATCGTGAACTCACGCTTATATCCGAGCTTCTCGGCGTGGACCCGTAGAATTCGGGCGCAGAAGGCGTGGAAGGTCGAGACCCACATCTTGCGGGAATCCGGCCCGACGAGGAGCGCCACCCTTTCCTTCATCTCCTGGGCGGCCTTGTTGGTGAAGGTTATGGCGAGGATCCCATCCGGCGCCGCCAGCCCCTGGTCCAGGATATGGGCGATGCGGTGCGTGAGCACGCGCGTCTTGCCGCTTCCGGCTCCGGCCAGGATCAGGAGCGGCCCCTCGGTCTTCGTGACGGCGTCGAGTTGGGTCGGATTTAGAGATTCCAGCAACACTGGAAAAAGTATAGCAGGGAGCGTCCCGTTTCCATGACTATGGGTCGTCGCGCCAGAGCCTGTGCAGGACCACCGTCACATCCCGGTTTTCCTGCTCAACGATCACGCTGTCGGTCGAGAAGGTGAGTCCAGCCTCGTGGATCAACTCCCTGAATAGCGGCTCCCACCGGCGTCCGGGGTCGGCGATGAGGGCCTCGCCACCGGGCGAGAGCAACCTGGGGATGAGCTTTGACAGCGCCTCGGCGTTGCGCTGCTCGTACAGTACGTCGGCGGCGAGGACGAGGTCGAAGGTCTCTATCATGTCTTCCGGCGCGTGCCAGTCGAGAAGCGCGGTTCGCGGTTCGCGCGAGCCGTTGATCCGGGCGTTGTGGCGGACGAAGTCCAGGGCGGCCTCGTAATGGTCGGTCGCCAGAACTTCGGCGCCCCGTTCGAGGGCGACTACGGAAGGCAGCCCGACGCCACAGCCAAGCTCGATGGTCTTCTTGCCGGTCAGATCTTCTTCGTGGAGGCGCCGCGCCAGGGCTACGGCGCTCGGCCAGAGTTCCGCCCAGTAAGGTAGTCGCTCGTCGCGGTCGAAGTCCTCTTCGTCTATGAGGGCGTCGGCCGCAGCAGGATACACGACGCGGTAGGTTCCATCACCGATCCGCACCTCCGATTCATCCAACTCCGTGCGGCCGCCGAGATGGGCGCGCAGGGTTTCGAGAGAAGGGCTTTTCGAGGGGACTTCCGTTACCGGCTGAGGGAGGCAGCGGTCTCGCGGAAGGCGCGGTCTTCGCGGTTACGCCTTTCGTCATCGGCGAGCTCGGCGATGCTGTAGCGGCCGAAGACCCCTTCTAGGGCGGTGCGGGCCTCGTCCCAGACCTTGCTGGTGACGCAGAGCGGGGCATCGGCGATGTAGCAGGTTCCGCCGGCGGAGCAACGAGCGGGGCGGACCTCGCCATCCAGAATCTCCACGATGTCGAGGACGGTAACCTCCTCTGTCGGCATTGCGAATCGGTATCCGCCGTGGGCGCCGCGCTGACTCTTTATGACGTTGGCGCGCCGGAGGTCGCCGAAGATCTGCTCCAGGAACCTCTCGGGGATGCGCTGCCGGCGCGCGACCTCAGCCACCCCGAGCGGAGATCCACGCTCGTTGAGCGCCAACTCCACCAGCGCCCGAACTGCGTACTTGCTCTTCTGCGTAAGCCTCATGACGCTCCGATTGTAACATAGACGCAGCGGTTACAAGTGCCGGAATTCGTGAGTCGTAAGTCGTGTTTTCCCTCTTCGACTCACGAAGCGAGCGCAGCGCCTCACGACTCTATTCTTCGCGCAGGTCGCGGTTTATGTATTGCTGCATGGCGCTCTCTATACGTTCGCCCGTCACCAGGAACACCGTGCGGCCACCGATATCCACGCCGTGGTCGGCGATGCGCTCCAGGTAGTGGACTATCAGCGCGGCCCGCATCCGCCACTCCGGGGCTCCACCGCCACCCTCGGAGGGGTTGGCTATGAGGTTCATCGCCTCGGAGTACAGAAGGTCCACCTTGTCGTCGGCGGCCTG
>JBPCLT010000238.1:0-9768 GCA_051003015.1 Rubrobacteraceae bacterium
TGGGGCAAAGGCTACGCCACGGAGGGGTCGCGAGCCCTGATCCACAAAGGATTCACCGAGCTCGGCGCGCGGCGCGTGATAGCCCAGACGATGGCGGTCAACCTCGCATCCCGGCGCGTGATGGAGAAGGCGGGCCTGGAATACGTGCGCACGTTCCACCTGGAATGGGAGGACCCGCTGCCGGGAACAGAGCACGGCGAGGTCGAGTACGCGCTTACGAAGAAAGACTGGAAGCAGCGGGGCGCGAGCAGCTTCCGGGCAAAGTGGGATCAGTCGAGCAGGACGGAGCAGCCTCACTCCAATAGACAACGGAATGAGGCGCCGAGGTGACGAGGCTTTCGACACGCTCCTCCATTCGACGTAGTTGGCGTAGCCGTCCAGGATGGTCTCGGATTCCTGCCTGGTACGCCGGGTGAACGGCTATACTCGCGGCATGCGGATGTTCTCTTTGCTGTTCGCGTTCATCGCGCTGGTGATGTTGGCTATGTTCTTCATCTATCTGTTTCGGGGGCCGGTTGACCCTTTGATCGCCATCGGCCTCTTCGTCAGCTTCCTCGCGTGCCTGGCGCCGGCCCTCCTGCTCTTGAAGCCCTTCGAGAGTCGGGATGAGCTTCGCCATCGCAGGGAGAAGGCTCGGGAGGAACGGGAGCGCCGCCGGGGTTCTTCAGACTAAACCCGGAGGTCTAGGGCCATGATCACCGCGTCCTCATTGCCGTAGTAGCGGGGGCGTCGCCCAACCTCCACGAACCCCAAAGAATCATAGAGAGCGCGCGCGGCGGCGTTGCTCGGGCGCACCTCCAGATATGCGTGGCGGACTTCGGGGGACTCGGCGAGCGCGCCTTCAAAGAGGGCGCGGGCATGGCCCCGGCGGCGATGCTGGGGGCGGACGGCGAGCGTGGTGACGTGCAGCTCATCGGCGACTAGCTTGACCCCGATGTGCCCGATCACGGCTCCGTCCTTCTCCAACAACAGGCACAGCCCGAACGGGCTTCGCAGCTCCTCGCGCCAGCCCGCCTCGCCCCACGGCCGCGGCAGACACAGCGCATCCGTCTCCAGGACCGACGGAAGATCGGTGGGCTCCATTCGCCGGAGTATGGGAGATCCTGTCCTATCTACTTCCCGTTCGTTCACGGACGGCTCCAGGGGTTGAGGTCACGGCGCACCTCGGCGTCTGGCTGGCGAACGTAGATGGGCACGAGGTCCTCAGCCTCGACGGGCGAGAGATCCGCGGACGATACGTGACCGGCAGCCGTGACCCGATGAAGCGGAGATCCATCACAGGGAATGTGCCCGAAGCGCGAGAGCGCGCCCCGGTAGCGCACCGCCCCGTCGCCGACGATGAACGGTTCGCCATCCACGAAAAGTTCCTCCGGCTTCACGCAGCTTATTTCGCCTGGCTCGCCATCGGCGAATCGCTGGGCGAAGATCTCGCCCCGCTTCGCATCGAGGACGGCCAGCACGTCGGGGGAAACAGAGAGAGCCGATGCGGCGAGCGCGGCGAGGGTGGAGTTTTTCGCGAGGGCGGCGCCGGTACCCAGGGAGATGGCACGGGCGGTGGAGGCGGCGATGCGGATGCCGGTGAACGTGCCTGGGCCGGTTCCGGCGAGCACGCGCTCCACGGCGGCGAGGTCCTCTCTGGCGAGGTCGAGCGCTGCATGGACGGATGGCAGCAAAGCCTCCGAAGCGCCGCGGGCGGTGACGGATATTTCGGCCAGGATCTCCCGTACTCCGTCCTCAGCGCGGGCGACTGCGACGGTAACGATGGGCGTCGAGGCGTCGAAAGCCAGGATCAGCATTCGAGACGCCCAGCCACTGGTCCTTCGATGCTCACCCGGCGCGTCGCGGGCGTCCGGTGCGAGATGCGCACGACGGTGGGACCTTCGAGGAGCGCGAGCGCCGGTTCGGCCCATTCCACGAACGTCACGGCGCGGGGATTCAGGTAATCGTCCAACTCCAGTACATCCCCGGCTTCTATCCCCTCGAGCCGGTAGAGGTCCAGGTGGTTCACTGCGGCCCGGCGGCCGTCAACGATGCCCTCGTAGCTGCGTGCGAGTTGGTAAGTTGGGCTCGTCACCCTTTCGGCGACGCCAAGAGAACGCGCGGCGGCCCGAACGAAGGTCGTCTTGCCCGCGCCGACCTCGCCGGAGAGCACGACCACGTCGCCCGGTTTCAGGGTCCGCGCGACATTCGCCGCTAAATCCTCCAGGGCTTCCTCATTCAGGTCTTCCCACGCCACGGCGGGCTGCTCCCCGGCTACCAAAGGCCCGGTTGGATGGGCTCCCGTTCCGCGCCGGCGTGGCCGGGTGCGCGGGGGACGTTCATGGTCTCGTAGGTGGATGGACGTTCGGCTTCGAGAAGCTCCGGCAGGCGGGAGAAGTCCGAGATCAGGAACGCCCGATCCACCGGCGTGTGGAGCGCCCGGCTCAGGGCGAGCGTCGGGAAGACGTAGCGCCCGTCGAGCGGCACGGCCCGGCCCCGGATGCGGGAGACGGGCTCCTTGCGTCCGGTGAGGACGCGGCTCGCCATATCCCCCATCGCCACCACCACCTTCGGGTCCACGGCGGCGAGCTGGGCGAGGAGGTACGGTCTGCAAGTGCTGACCTCGCCGGGCTTCGGGGAACGGGGCGGGGACTCGGGAGGACGGCACTTGACCAGGGTGGTGAGGTATATCTCCTCGCGCCCCAGACCCACGGACGAGAGCAGCCGGTCCAACAACATCCCAGACGCGCCACCGAAGGGCTTGCCGTCCCGGTCCTCGTTGAAGCCAGGAGCCTCGCCCACGACGAACAACCCGGCGTTTAGAGGGCCGTCTCCGAAGACCACGCGGGTCCGGCTGTGGCACAGGCCGCACTTCGTGCAGCCGAGGGCCTGTTTCTGGGCCTCCGCGAAGTCCATCCGGATCTAGTACACTTCGCTCTCGGGGAGTATGGCGCCGAGTATCAGGTAGGCGACGGGTATCAACCAACCCGGTCCAGGCAGAAAAAGGGTCGCCAGCACGGCGAGGAGCCGCACCACGTTGGAGTTCCATCCGAAATGGAGGGCCAGCCCGCCGCAGACGCCCAGGATCAGGCGGTCCCTCTTCGTACGTTTGATGTTCATACCGAACCTCCGTCACCGTCGTGGCCGCGCCAAATACACCCGATGTTAGCCTCGAATACCCTATTTGTGAAGCTCGCGCCTATCGCTTGCGGCGGGCCTTCTTGCGGCTTGTGTTCGGGTTGGCTTGGCCCCTCAGGGTGCTTTCCGGGGCTTCTCCATTGGTCTCGGGCTTGTCCGTCTTTCCCTTCTTCTGGGCCTGGAGTTGCTCCACGCGCTGGGCCCGGCGCTTGTTCGTGATAGCGAAGATGAAGGCGAAGAGGAAGAAGAACATCACGGCGTTTAGCGCAAGGCCGGGCAATTCCTGGCTGCTCACGGCGAAGCTGTCGGGGAAGGCCACGCTCATGCCGTAGACGAGGCCGAGCCAGATCACGACGAACGTCGCCGCCCGCTTGAAGGCGGGTCCCCACTTAAGGTCCTTGAACATTTCCGTAGCTCCTCTCGATCCTTCTGGGGTTCACCCCGGTCGTTACTTCGTAGTTTATCGTGCCGGCCCACCTACCGAGTTCCTCGGCGAGGATCTTCTCTTCCCCCTGCTCTCCAAGCAACACGACCCCATCACCCACCTCCACGGATTCATCCACCCCGAACACGCAGGCGTCCATCGTAACCCGCCCGAGAAGTGGCCGCCTCCGGCCCCGGATGATAGCGAACGCCCGCCCCGATAACGACCTACGATACCCCTCAGCGTAGCCCACCGGAACCGTCGCGGCGAACGTTGGCTCCGGAGCCCGAAACGTCAAACCGTAGGAGACTCCATCGCCGGGCGCGAGCCGGCGCGTGGCCGCCACGTAGCTCTTCAGGGTCATCGCGGGACGCAGGTCTTCGTCCGCAGGGTCTCCGTCCGCCGGGTGCAGCCCATACAACGCAACGCCGGGCCGCACGAGGTCGTAGCGGGCGCGAGGGCGCCACAGGGTAGCGGCCGAGTTGGAGGCGTGAACGACGATGTCGCCCCCAAACGGATGGGCGGCCAGTACCTCGTCGAAGGCATCAATCTGACGCCGGGTCGCCTCCGGGTCGGAGTCGGCGGAGGCGAAGTGCGTGTAAACGCCAGCGAGCTGCTCACCGAGGACCTTGCGGGCTTCACCCACCTCCTCCGGCTCGACGCCCCAGCGGTTCATGCCGGTGTTTACTTTCAGGTGCGCTTCCAAGCCGGGATGGGCGGCGATGCACCGGGCGCTGGCGATGGAGTGGGCCGTCACCGCCAGGCGGTGTTCCTCCGCGAGAGGGAGCCTGTCCGGCGTGAGGTCGGTGAATACCAGGATCGGGGCCGTGACGCCACCGCGCCGCAGCTCGGCGCCCTCCTCGGCCGTGACGACGGCGAGGGAATCGGCCCCGGCCTCCAGCGCGGCGCGGGAGACGGGGAGCACGCCGTGACCGTAGGCGTCGGCCTTCACCACGGCCATCAGGCGGGCGCCCGAGGCCCTGTGCTTCAGAACCCGGACGTTGTGCCGCACGGCTTCCAGATCTATCCCGGCCCATGTGCGGCTCGGGGCGCGGATGCTAGAGGCGCTGTGCCTCATGCTCCTCCCGGCTCATGGCCGTGACGCAGAAGAAAAGGGACAGGCTCGCCGCGTCCGCGGCTTCCATCCATTCAGAGTAAGCGAGATTCATGGCGCGGCGGCAAAAATCCGCGGCCTCCGCAGTGAACATCTCCCAGGGTTCGTGCTCGTGACGTTCCCGCATCGTGCCGCCCTGATAGTGTTCGTGGTGGCCGATCCGACCGCCAGGATGTTCCACCCACCCTTCCCAACCCAGGATGGCGAAGCCGTTGGCGACCAGGATGTCCACCGCTCGCAGGGCGTCTTCGCGCCCGAGAACGATCTCCTGCTCCGAAAGAGACTTCGTCCTGAGATCGGGCGGCAGTGTCTCCACGGTGGGCTACTGACGGGGTTTGAGGACGTGGAGGGTGAGGATGTCCATGCGTGTGATCGCGCCCCGCAGCCTCTCTTCCTCCACGACGGGAAGGAGCTTGAACCTGTGCTCGGCCATGATGGTCGCGGCCTCGGATAGAGAGGAGCCAGGAGAGACAGTTGTGAGCCGCCTCGTCATGACCTCGCCGACCGTCACGCCGGCGCTCTTGAGGGCCTCCTCACGGTACTCGTCCCAGCTACCCAGCGGGATCATTCCTCCCAGGATGTCCAGAAAGCCGGGAGCCTTTATCTCGGCGTCCCGGAAGATGAGGTCACCCTCCGTGACGATGCCGATGAGACGATCTCCCTCGACCACCGGCGCGCCGGAAACGCGGACCTCGGCGAACAGCTTGATGACCTCCTCGACGGTGTTCTCCGGCCTTAAAGTGGGCCAGTCCTCGTGCATGACCTCGCCGACCCTCAAGTCCCTGATGTCCTGTCGCTCCACTTCCGCCCTCCCCAACCTCTGATGATGCCATCGTTTGCGTTCTGATACTAACCCAGATGGACGGGACCGGCCTCTAAAGAAGCTCGCCGATAGCTCGCGGGATGTACGAAAGCAGGTCGGTGGCGACCATGCTCTCCTCGGGCCATCCCGTCTCTTCCAGCCACATCTCTGCTGCCCGCCCGTGGACCCAGGCTCCGGCGCGGGCGGCGTCGTAGGCGTCCATGCCGCGGGAGAGGAGAGCCCCGATCACGCCTGTCAGCACGTCCCCCGTCCCGGCGGTGGCGAGCGCGACATTCCCCGTGCAGTTGACCGCCACCCTCTCGCCCTCGACGATGAGGGTGTCAGACCCCTTGAGCAACACGCAGCAACCGTGCTCCCCCGCCGCCACTCGCGCCGAATGGAGCCGGTGGTCAGAGACCTCACCCGCGCCACTGCCCAGCAAACGCCCCAGCTCCCCGGCGTGAGGCGTTATGATGGTCGGCGCTTCCCGCTTTGCGAGGACGCCGGAGCCGGCGAGGGCCGTGACGGCGTCCGCGTCGAGTAGCACGGGCATCTCGGCCTCGCGCAGGATTCCCTCGACCAGACAGAGGCTCTCTTGGCCGGTCCCGATCCCCGGCCCCACCGCGAGCGCCGTCGCCCGGCCCACGTATTCGAGGATCTTCTCCAGGGCCCCGGAGGTCATGCCGCCGTCTTCGCCTTCCGTCACGCCGTAGACGAGGGCCTCGGTGAGCTGGAGGTCCACGGCTGGGGCGGCGCTCTCTGGCGTGGCGAGAAAGACTATGCCGCACCCGGCCCGCTGCGCCCCCCGCACGGACATCACCGGCGCGCCCGTCATGGCCCGCGAGCCCGCGACGACGAGCAGAGCCCCCGCCGAGTATTTGTGCGCCGGCTCCTCGATGCGCGGGACGAGGCCACGCAGGGAGGCCCTGTCCGTCCACTCGGCCTCGGGCCAGAAGTCCTCGGCCTCGGGTGGGATGCCGATATCCACCGCTATTACTTCGCCCGCGTGTTCGCGGCCTGGGGAGATCACGCATCCTATCTTGGCGGCGTGCGCGCAGATGGTCACGTCAGCCCGCACCGCCACGTCCGCCACCTCCCCCGTCGAGCCGTTCACGCCGGAGGGCACGTCTACCGCGACGGTCGTGATCCCGGCTCCGTTGAGATGACGGATCAGGGCCGCTTCTTTCTCCCGCACCGCCCCCGAGAAGCCCGTCCCGAGCAACGCATCCACGACGAGAGCCGTGCCGTCCAGCAACTCGTCCAGCCGCTCGGGACCGTGAATTTCCATCCCGAGGCTGCGCAGCGCCGCGAGGTTCGTCGCCGGATCGCCAGAGTACTCGTCTTTGGTGGCGATGACGGAGACCGCGACGCCGGCGCGGTGCAGTTCGCGGGAGATCACGAACCCGTCCCCGCCGTTGTTGCCGCCACCACAGACGACGAGCGTCCGGCGGCCACAGAGGCGGCGAGGAGGGAATCGCAACAATATCTCTTCTGCCATCGCGGTCCCGGCCCGCTCCATGAGGACGCCGCCGGGGATGCCGAGCCGCTGCGCCGCGTTGTCGGCACGGGACATCTCCTCTGCGGAGTAGAGCTTCACCCGGATATCTGCTCGCGCCGGATGGTGCAGACGGCCACCGCGGAAAGTTCGGAGTGGGTTATGGAGATGTAGATGTCTTCTTCACGGACGCCCACTGCGTCGGCGAACTCTTCGATCTTGCCGAAGATGCGAACCGTCGGGGCGCGGCGACGCTGGCGCATCACCTCGACGCCGTTCCATTGGATCAGGCCGCACCCCAAAGCTTTTGTCACGGCTTCTTTGGCGGCCCAGCGTCCGGCGTAGTGGCGCTCGTAGAAGCGGTACTTCTCGCAGTATTCGATCTCCGCCTCGGTAAAGAGGCGCTTGCGTATCCTCGGCGTGCGTTCGAGGGCGAACTTCATCCGCTCACAGTCCACCACGTCCACCCCGATCCCCGGCACGACGAAGCCTTCGAGGAAATTCTTCGGCCTATCCAATGTATCCGTCCTTTTTGTACATGGGTTGCATGTTACTGCAACTAGCATGGGGATGGAGGGATCACGCCGCAGGAAATCAACAACCCCAAAATGGAAAGTCGTTGGGCACGAAGAGCGAGAGCTGCGCGACGGAGCCGAACAAGCCCGCTAACGGGATCTTCGCCACGACCCCCACAATAACGGGCGTCCACTGAATACGTCTCATCATGCTTGATCCCTTTCCCGAAAGACCGCTCGAATCCCTTTTGGCGCGTATCGTACCAGTGCTACGCCGTCTACGGACAGAAACTCGTTGGCGAGGACGGGCGAAGGTTCGGCGGCCAGGATGGTAAAACGGCTGGCGTGAAGATCCTGTGCGTCAGCGACCGGGTGGAGACGATGCTTCACGGCCCGAGCCTGAACGCCTACGCCGGGGACGTTCAAGCGGTGATCTCCTGCGGCGACCTCCCCTTCTCGTACCTGGAGTACCTGGTCACCTTCCTCGGTGTCCCCGTCTACTACGTCCTCGGCAACCACGACCCCGATATCGAAAGCCCCGAATACCCCGGCGGATGCACGCCGCTGGACGGTCAGGTGGTGGACGCCGGTGGCGTCGTGCTCGCCGGGCTCTCCGGGTCGCGCCTGTATTCTGGCGGCCCCAACCAGTACACCGAGCGTCATATGCGCCGCCGGGTGCGCGCCCTCTCCACCCGGATAAGGTGCCGCGCTCTCATCGGAAAGCCGAAGCCCCGCGTCTTCGTCACCCACTCCCCGCCCTTCAAACTCGGGGACGCCGAAGACCACGCTCACATCGGATTCGAGTCCTTCGTCGGGATGATAGACCGCCACCGCCCGGAGCATTGGCTGCACGGGCACGTCCATCTATACGGCGCGGACCAGCAGCGGGTCGTCACGCGAGAGGACACGAAAGTGCTCAACGTTTTCGGGCATAAGATCCTCGAAATCTGACACTCTTTCCGCCGGTGGCCTTGTTGTGGCGCTGGATCGGGGATAGATTCACACCATCGAGTTCACCGGATGCGCGGAGCCGAGGGCATGGATTCCAACGATCAGGCTGATATAGATTTCTCGCGGGCGCGGCGCAGGGCTTTCCTGCGCCGGATCGGCTCGTACCTGCGCCGTGACCCCTCCTCCAACCGGCTTCTCTCCTTCGACGAGGTGAAGCGCACTTTATGCGTCACGAACCAGGTCTACGCCGGGAGGCGCGCCGTGGAAGTATCCAGGATCGTCGGCAGCGTGGGCCGCCACAGAGACTTCGACCGGGCATTCCTGCCATCCAAGCCGGGCCTCGAAGAGCGTTGGAAACGCATAGACCAGATGATGCGCCGCGGCGAGATGCCACCCATAAGTTTGTACAAGATCGGGGACGCCTACTTCGTCAACGACGGCAATCACAGGGTCTCCGTCGCCCGCCAGCAGGGTATCGAGATGATAGACGCCGAGGTCACGGAGCTTCGCACCCGCGTCCCCATAGACTCAGCCCTCACCGCCCGAGATCTTCTGCACAAGCTAGAGTATCGCCATCTCCTGGAGCGTCTGCCGGTGGACCGCGTCTTGCCTGAGGTGAAGGTTGACCTCTCCGACGTGGCCGACTACCGGCGGCTGGCGTCCTACGTGGAGGCGCACGGTTTTCGGCTCTCGCAGCTCTGGCGGCGCTACTTCTCCCCTGAGGAGGTCTTGCGGGACTGGCACGAGTACTCGTACCGTCCGATATCGGAGATGATCCGGGAGGAGCGCGTCCTCGACGCATTTCCGGATCGCACCGAGATGGACCTGTACCTCTGGATCCTCTTCCACCGCGAAAGGCTCGCCCTGGAAGCCCGCGACGAGCGCATCTCCCCAGAAACCGCCAAAGACGACATCCTCGGGAGACGCCGCCTCCGATGGAGCAGCCGCGTCCCTGACGCCGGAAGATGATCCTCCTCCCCTCCGGCCTTATAATCGGTCCCGTAAACTGTGGCGGCGGCAACCCCGCGCCGGACGGATAAACACGAAAAGAAGGGTGTCTTGATGGACTCCGGGAACGGGCCTTCGGGCCGCGCAAACGAAGGACCGGCGAACGGTGAAGAGCGCCGGCAGGATAGCTCGATGCAACACTCGCAAGAGCAGCCGCGCCGCAGGCGACGCAGGTGGCCCTGGGTGGTCGGAGGAATCGCCGTTCTGCTGGTGCTGATACTGGGCGTCGGGGCGATAGCCGCGGTCGTGGCGCTCTCCGCCGGAGGCGGCACGGCGGGCACGGCGCCAGTGGTGTACGAGGAAGAGTACGTCTCCGGTGAGGGGTCGGATAAGATAGCCGTC
>JBPCLT010000239.1:0-8074 GCA_051003015.1 Rubrobacteraceae bacterium
CCGGAGGGCATCATGGAGCACGAGCGCCGGTTCCAGGCCATCGCGGACGATAACGGGGGAAACCGCGCCGCCGGCACGCCCGGCTACGACGCCTCCGCAGACTACGTCGCGGAAAGGCTCAGGAAAGCGGGCTACCGGGTCACCGTCCAGGAGTTCGAGCTGCCGGTCTTCCAGGAGACGGAGCCAGCCCGCCTGGAACTCGAAGGCCCGGACGCCCGCGAGTACACGCGAGGCCCGGACTTCGCCCTCATGGAGTACTCGGGCACGGGACAGGTGACGGCGGAGGTCAGGCCGGTGGACGCGGTTGGCGAAGACAGCGGCTCCAGCGGCTGCGAGGCGGGCGACTTCGCCGGGTTTACGGAAGGTAGCGTGGCCTTGTTGCGGCGGGGCGCGTGTACCTTCGAGCAGAAGGCCCGGAACGCCGAGGACGCGGGGGCTTCGGCGGCTTTGATCTTCGAGGGCAGGCCCTCGGGGACGGAGACGCTCACCGCGACGCTGGGATCTCCTGGCGCGGGAATACCCGTCATCGGGACGAGCTTCCAGGTCGGGGATGAGTTGCTCCGGGAAGCTGAAGATGGCGCCAACATCCGCATCTCAGCACAGACCGTCTCCGATACACGCGCCACGAGCAACGTCATAGCGGAGATGCCCCACGGCGGCGCGGGTAGTACGGTGATGGCGGGAGCCCATCTCGACTCGGTGTTCGAAGGGCCTGGCATCAACGACAACGGCTCGGGGTCGGCGACGGTGCTGGAGATCGCCGAGGAAATGGGCGAACTCGGCAACCGGCCACGCAACCGGGTCCGGTTCGCTTTTTGGGGAGCTGAGGAGGTCGGTTTGGTCGGCTCTACGCACTACATGAATGGGTTGGGCGGATCGGAACTCGACGCCATCTCCGCGTACCTCAACTTCGACATGGTCGGTTCACCGAACCACGCCCGCTTCGTCTACGGCTCGGAGGAAGTAGTGACGGTCTTCGAGGACTACTTCGCCGCCCGCAACCTCGATAGCGCCGAGACGCTGAACCTGAGTGGCCGCTCGGACCACGGCCCGTTCGAAGACGAGGGAATCCCAGCCGGCGGATTATTCTCCGGGGCCGGGGGCACGAAGTCAGGAGAGCAGGCCGAAGACTTCGGCGGCGAGGCGGGCGAAGCCTACGACTCTTGCTACCACGCGGCATGTGATGACATCGGAAACGTAGACCGCGAGGCCGTGGACGAACTGTCCGACGCCGCCGCCCACGCCGTCGCCGTGTTCGCCGAGTCGAAGTGAAGAGGTGTCAGCGATCAGCCTTCAGCCGTCAGCAAAAACAAAAAGCCGAAAGGGCGGTGCTGACGGCGCCCAGCGAAGGGGCGATCCTTCCGCGAACCGCTTCCGTCGGGGTTCGGCTACCGTGAAGAACGAAGAAGCTGACCGCTCTAATCGTAGTGCTTGAAGAGGGGCCAGGCCTCCCGGAACGGCATCTTCGGGTCGTGGCAAACGTAGACTGGCAGGTTATCTTCGTCGGGCATGCAGTATCGGCACCTGGCGGTGTCGTACTGCTCGATCTCCCCGAACACTGCTTCGAGGCGTTCGCGGGGGACGCCAAAGGAGATCACCGTCTCCCCCGTGCAAGAACCGGGTCCCCAGAGATAGTAGCTATTATGGCCGCTGATAGCCTCCGGTAGCCCGAGCTTATCGCCGAAGAAGCCTATCGCCGCCGCCTCGCCGTAGTTGCCGGTCAGGACGCAGGCTTCGTTCTTCTCCGCCTCCGGCAGCCTCTCGTAGACCCTGGCGACCGTCGCAGTCATCTCCTTCCAGCCGAACCTGTCGGCGAAGTTCTGGGGTAGAGCGGCGACCTCGCGGGTCTCTATCTCCACCCCGCCGTCCCCGCCCGCGGCGCCCGTGATCCCCGCGAGCGTCTGCACGGGGAGCACGGGCACCACCGTGATGGGGGCTACTACGACCCCGCTTATCACCAAGACGACGATGTAAGCAGGCTTCAGCCATCGCCACCGGCGGCGCGCGAACCGCTCTATCACCACCGCGCCCGCCGCGAATAGCATGGGATAGGCCGGTGCGAGGAAATAGAACCTGGCATTCTGGAGCAAGAAAATGGCGAAGAGGATCAGGTAGACGAAGCTCAACATACGGTAGGGTCTGCCGTCCCTGAAGAACAGGAAGAAGCATAGTCCGGCCAGCCAGATCGGCGCCGAAGGCGGCTGCATGGTTATGACCTGCTCCAGTAAAAACTCGATGGGCGAGGCGGGGTCCACCTTCCCCCCGTAGTTGCCCCAGAACTCGAGCGTGGGCCAGCCGTTGGCGACCTGCCAGTACAGGTACGGCAGCAAGAAAACGAACGCGACCGCGCCACCGAGCCAGGGCCACCGGGTGCGAAAGTGTCTCCGGGCCGGCGTGAGCAGCAGCGCGGCGAAGACCGCAAAGCCGAAATAGAACATGGTGAGCTTCGCCAGGAGCCCGAGGCCCGCGAAGAGGCCGAAGAGCAGCCAGAGGCGGGGTTGATCTCTTTTGAGTAGCCGGACCAGCACGTATGCCGCCGAGACCCAGAAGAGCTGGTCGAAGGCGTCCATCGAGACCCATGTCCCAAACACCAGGAAGGTGGGAGCGATGAGGACCGCCAGCGCCGCCAACGCCTGGGCGAACCGGCCGCCGCCTAGCTCCCGCGCCATGAGCCCGGTGAGCACCACGACTACCGCCCCGGCCACGGCGGGCAAAAAGTGGAGCGCGACCAAAGAGTCACCTAAAACCGCGCGCGTCGCCGCCGTAACAAAGGCGACGAAGGGCGGGAAGTCCACGTAGCCAAAGTCCAGCCTCTCGCCAGCGGCCATATAGTAGAGCTCGTCCCTGAAGTAACCGTAGTTATCGGCCGTCAGCAGGTGCAGCAGCAGCTTTACCAGCGCCAGGTACAGGAGAAGAGCCGTGGCGCCGAATAACGGCCGCGCCCAGAAGGCGCTTGGTTCGGCTTCGATCTCCGACGAACCATTCACAGACGATGGGGGTGGCCTCAACCCTCAAGCTCCCGCAGAAGCCCTTCCACGTCGAGCGGGCGAGTGACCATCGCCAGGTTCCCACTCCCGTCCAGGGGCCACTCTTCCCTGGGGCGGTCGGCCGCCAGTTCGACGCCGTTGCCGTCGGGGTCGCGCAGGTAGAGGGCTTCGGAGACGCCGTGATCCGAGGCCCCGTCAATGGGGTACTCCGCTTCCATCAGCCATCTGAGGGCCTGGGCGAGATCCCGGCGCTCCGGGTAGAGGATGGCGAGGTGAAATAGTCCCGCCGACCTGCGGGGAGCGGGCGGCGCGCCCCGGCTCTCCCAGGTGTTCAGGCCGATGTGATGGTGGTATCCCCCGGCGGAGAGAAAGACCGCGTCCTCCCCGTACCACTGCGTCACCTCGAAGCCGAGGATATCCCGGTAGAAGCCCAATGCGCGCTCGATGTTCGCCACTTTCAGGTGGACGTGCCCGATGCCGGTGCCCGCGCTCACCTTGCGGGGCGTCTTCTTCGTCTCCATGCCAACCACCTATCTCTCGTTGTCACGGCATCCATATTTTACCGTTCATGATCCGCTGGTGGCTGAGATTTCGCAGGCAGGGCATGGTTCCGTGGCGGTTATAGTTTTGCCTCTTTCGGGACGATAACGGATGAGCGCGCGATGAGAGAAGACCCCGAAACCGAGGAGCGGGCAACCGTGGATAGAGCCATCGAACGTGAGACGCTTGGGGGATGGAAGCGGTGGGCGACGGTGCTCCTCGCGGCCCTTCTGGCCGCCGTGATCACGGCAACGCTCGCGTCACCCGCCGACTCGCGGACCCGGGCGAGGATCTCCGTCTCCCCAACGACCGCGGACCCCGGCGCGAGCATCTCAACCACGGGCCGCTGCTTCCCACAACGCGCGAAGGGCGCCATTACGTTCGGCGGCAGGGTCGTCGCCCGCTTCACCACGACCAGACAAGGCGGCTTCTCCAAGCGGTGGAGTGTCCCGGCGAAGGCGAAGAGCGGGACCGTGCTGGCGAAGGCGTCCTCGCGCCAGGCGAGCGCCCAGTTGAAGGTGCGGGTTCCCCCGCCACCATCTCCCCAGTGCGCCGACGGCCGGGACAACGACGGCGACGGCAAGACCGATCATCCCGCCGACCCCGGTTGCAGCTCCGTCACGGATGGCTCCGAGAGCCCGGACCCCGCCCCGCTCCCGGCAGACGCCAAACTCTGGTCGGACCCTGCTACCTGGGGCGGCGCGGTCCCGCAAGATGGGGCCACGGTCACCATCCCAGCCGGCAAGACCATCGTGCTCGACCAGAACGCGACGCTCGCGAACCTGACGATGGAAGGGACCCTCATCTTCGACGAGCGAGACATCGAGCTATCGGCGGATTGGATCATGGTCCACGGCACGCTCCGCATCGGGACCGAATCCGCCCCCTTTCAGCACCGGGCAAACATCACCCTGACGGATAACACCCCTGGCGAGAACCCGATGAACATGGGAGACAAGGGGCTCGGGGTGATGGGCGGCACGCTGGAGGTCCACGGCGAAAATCGCCTCTCGTGGACGAAGCTCGGCGCGCACGCCGCGAAGGGCTCGAACAAGATCACGCTCTCCGAGACCCCCGACTGGCGTCCTGGGGACCGGATCGCCATCGCTTCCACCGACTACGACCGGTCCCAGGACGAGGAGGCCACCGTCACGTCAGTCTCCGGCAATACCGTCACGCTCGACCGTCAACTCCAGTACGCGCACTGGGGCACGGTTCAGACTTTTGATGGCAAGCCCGTTGACGAGCGGGCCGAGGTCGCGCTCCTCTCCCGCAACGTCACCATCCAGGGCGAGCCAGTCTCCAGCGCGAGCGGGTTCGGGGGACAGATCATGGTGATGGACATGACGATGAACGGCATGACCCAACACGCAACGGCCCGCCTCGAAGGCGTCGAATTGAAGGCAATGGGACAGAAGAACATCCTCCGGCGCTACCCGCTCCACTTCCACATGCTCGGCGACGGCGGGGCGAATAGTTACCTCAAGGACTCCTCCATCCATCACACGTTCAACCGCTGCGTCACCATCCACGGCACCAACCAACTCCAGGTACACGACAACGTGTGCTTCGATCACATCGGCCACGGCTTCTTCTTCGAGGACGGCGCGGAGACGGACAACTTCCTCGAAGGCAACCTCGGGTTCGGCACGAGGGAGCCCGAGGGCGAGGGACTCCTTCCTAGCGACGGAAACCCGGCGACGTTCTGGATCACCAACCCCGACAACATAGTGCGGAACAACGTTGCCGCCGGCTCGGACGGCATCGGATTCTGGCTCGCCTTCCCGCTACATCCCACCGGCCTCTCGACGAACCCGAACGTCTGGCCGCGCTTTACGCCCCTGGGCGAGTTCAGCGGCAACACTGCCCACTCAAACGACGGCGACGGGCTGCACGTGGACGGCGGCCCCAATCCGGACGGAGAGACGGACAGCACCTACTACCACCCGCACGAGAACCCGCCCACGACCAACGACCCGGACGTACCCGACGACGAGGAGTACCCTGCGGATCCAACCCCGCGGATAGCGGAGTTCAGGGACTTTACGGGCTACAAGAACCGCAACGAGGCGGTGTGGCTGCGCGGCGAGAACCACCGGCTCGTGAACGCCACGCTCGCGGACAACGCCATCGGCGCGACCTTCGCCTCGCACGAGAGCTACCTCGACGACTCCCTCGTCGTGGGCGAGACTGCGAACAAGGGCAACACGTACGATTGGCAGGTCGAGAACGGCTGGGTCGGCCTCGACGGCCGCAGCCTGCCGCGCTACTGGGAGCCGGATTTCCCCATCCGCGGCTTCGAGTTCTACGACGGCCTGGTGGGCGCCCACAACACCACCTTCGTGAACTTCACGCCCAACACCCAGCGAAAAGCCAGCGGGCTCGGGGTGTTGCTCGCCGACGCCTTCTCGCTCCACCCGGACAACTTCGCCACGGGCCTGCGCTTCGTGGACGCCAACAAAGTCTACATGCCGGACCCCGTGGCCGGCAGGGACGGGGACGCCTCCGCAGTCTTCGTGGACAAGACAGGCTCCGTGACGGGTACCATCGGCGCTGTCGTGACGGCCAACAACCCGTTCCTCGCCACCGGCGGATGCTCTCTGAACAATGACTGGAACGCCTACGTATGTCCCACAGGCACGGATCACGTCGGCTTGATCTCCTACGTGAACGAAGGCGAGGCCGGCAAGTCCCTCGCGAGCTACGTCAAGCCGCTCGTCCTCACCCGCGAGTCCGACGGCGCGCCCCAGACACTCATGGGCTGCTGCGACGACTCCACGCACGCGGCCAGCAACCTTCTCGCCAACCGGACATACGGCGCTGCCTTCAACGGCGGCACGCCGAAGAAGGCCGAGTTCGTGCTGCGTCACGGCGCCGGACGCTGGCTACGCCTGAGCATGGCCTATCCTGTCACCCCGAAGGTCACCAAGTACGGCTGTGACGTGGCCGGCACGGGCTGGTGCGGGAACGGCAAGGCCACGAGCCTCGCCGACCTCGACTCCCGCTCGAAGTCCAGCTACTACTACGACGCCTCCAACCAGAGGCTATACCTCAAGCTGGTCGCCGGAGACGCCGACTGGGAGGCACTCGAGATCGCCCCGAAGCCCTGATCCCAACCCGGCGGACGGATTGCTCGCCTGAAGCGTCCCTCTCCTGAGCTCTATGGCGTCCGGGGAGGGGCTTCTTTTATACTCTCCACGAATCAGCAACCATCGGAGAGGGAGGATCATGGAGACGACAGACACCCGGCACAAGAGCCGAGCCATCCTCGAAGGCCGCGACAGGGCGCCGGCGCGCTCGTATCTCCTGGGGATGGGCTACTCCGAGGAGGACCTGCACAAGCCCATAGTCGGGGTGGCGCACTCCTGGATCGAGACCATGCCGTGCAACTACAACCACCGGCGCCTGGCCGAGAAGGTCAAGGAAGGCGTCCGCGAAGCGGGCGGCACGCCGATGGAGCTTAACACCATCTCTATCTCGGACGGCATCACGATGGGGACGCAGGGGATGAAGACGAGCCTGGTTAGCCGCGAGGTGATCGCCGACTCCATCGAACTCGTCGGGCGCGGCCACATGTTCGACGCCATCGTCACCCTGGTCGGCTGCGACAAGACCATCCCGGCCGCCGCGATGGCCCACGTCAGGCTGGGGATACCGGGTGCGATCGTGTACTCCGGCTCTATTGCGCCGGGCCGTTTTCAGGGCCACGACGTGACCATCCAGGACGTGTTCGAGGCCGTTGGCGCGAACGCCGCGGGCCGGATGTCAGACGCTGACCTCTCGGAGATCGAACACCACGCCTGCCCCGGCGCCGGAGCGTGCGGCGGGCAGTTCACCGCCAACACCATGGCGATGGCGCTCGAGTTCCTCGGCCTCTCCCCGATGGGCTCCTCCAGCCCCCCGGCCCTCGATGGGCGCAAGGACGAGGAATGCGTCGCGGCGGGCCGGCTGGTGATGCACCTGCTGGAGAACGGCCTCTCTCCCGAGCGCATCCTCACCCGCGCCTCGTTCGAGAACGCCATCGCGGCGGGCGCGGCCAGTGGCGGCTCGACCAACCTGGTATTGCACCTCCTCGCCATAGCCCGCGAGGCCGGCATCCCCCTCGACATAGCATACTTCGACAGGGTCAGCGATCGTACGCCAATCATCGCCGACCTCAAGCCCGGCGGACGTTTCACCGCCGTTGACCTCGACCGCGCGGGCGGCACCCGCCTGTTCGGCAAACGGCTGCTGGATGCGAACCATCTCGATGGCGAACAGCTCACCGTGACAGGCAAGAGCATCGCCGATGAGGTCGAAATCGCAGAGGAAGCGCCTGGGCAGGAGGTGATCCTGCCCGTCGAAAGCCCGCTGCGCGAAACAGGGGGACTGGTGATCCTACACGGCAACCTCGCGCCGGAGGGATGCGTGGTCAAGGTCGCCGGATACACGCGCCTCTCGCACACGGGACCGGCCCGCGTCTTCGACTCCGAGGAAGACGCCATGGAGGCGGTCCAGGCCGGGCGCATCGTGGATGGGGACGTGGTGGTTATCCGGAACGAAGGCCC
>JBPCLT010000240.1:0-5670 GCA_051003015.1 Rubrobacteraceae bacterium
CCCCACCGCCAGACCGTAAGTGCCGCCGAGCATCACGCCGGCGGGGAACGCGATCAGGTACGCAAACACGAAGTAGAATCCGCCTAGCGGGATGCCCGCCATAGCCCCGATTACGGCCCCCAGCAACGGCCGCAACTCTTTCCCGATGGAACGCGCCAAGAACCACCCCGCCACGAAGCCCGCCACGCCGCAGAAGATCACCATCATCCGAATGGCCCACACCGGAAGGTCTCCAGCGCCGTCGCCCGCGTCAAACGAGAAGATGGCTAACGCGATGAACGAGCAGCCGTACAGCCCGCCGAGCACCGCTCCCGCCACCGTGTACCAGAGCACGCTGCGCCAGACCATGCCCCACATCAGACTCGCTGGCGAAAGGCAGGCTTCTTGCCGATCCATGGTCATCGCGATTCTTCGGGTTCGTCCGCGGGCGGGCCGCTAGCGTTCATCCCGATGTTCTCCAGGGCGCTCGTCAGCCGGGAGAGCACGCGGGACATCGGCGGGAGCCGGAGCGCGGGCCGCAGGTACCGGAGCGTCTCGCGGGCGGAGCCTACGAGCTCGCGGGTGGCGCGCGCCTCGGGTGTCTTGTCATGGAACCAGTAGAGCAGGATGGCGAGGTGCAGGGCGTAGAGGACGTTTCCCAGTTCTTTTGCTTGCTTATCTCCGGGGGCGTCGCTCGCGCCCCGGACGACCTCCTCGAAGACGCCGCCCATCTTCTTTCGCACCGCGGCTGTGCCCTCGCCGAGCGCGGAGATGGGGGAGTTGGGGTCGAGGGTGCGGGCGAGGAGGGCGGACAGGGGATCCCGATGTGGGGACACCTGATCCAACTTCATAAGCATCGCCAACTCGAACCGCTCCGCCACCGTCCCCCCGGAAAGCCCACCCCGAGCCCACTCCTCGGACTCCTCCGCCAGCCGCATGTACAACGCGAGCGCGAACTCCTCCTTCGACGCGAAGTACCTGTACGCGAGCCCCAGGCTGGCCCCCGCCTCCCGCGCCACGTCCCGCATCGTCGTCGCCTCGTAACCCCGCTCCGCAAACAGCGCCAACGCCGCCCCCAGAATACGCTCCCGCGTCCGCCTCGCCTTCTGCGTCAACGCCCGCCCCAAACCAGCCGAAGATTCCTTCACCGTATCTCCTTCTAAAATGAACTTGTTCACTTAAAGCATCATAGGGTGAAGACGGAGATATGTCAATCGCGGGACGATTCAGGTAATCTGGCGGTCTCCGCAGGTTGAGGTGATGGCGTTGCGGCGCTTCCTGAAACGAGTGGGCTGCCGTCCGGGACGCTATCCGCTGTCAGATTTTGTCCTTGCTGATGGCTGACTGCTGATAGCCTGTCGTCAGGCTTCGCGTTCCTCCATGCGGCGGGCTTCGAGCATCTTGGCGGAGAGGTAGAGGCTGAGGCCGAAGTAGTAGACGAGGTAGGCGAGGGAGAGGTCCAGGATCAGGTCGTCCGGCTCCGGCATCTGGAGCAGGATGATGGTGCAGACCGCGAGCCAGAGCGCGGTGAGGGTGAGCGAGAGCCTCCTGAAGGCGGCGGTGCGGGTGGGATAGACGTAGCGGATCGGGACGAAGACCAGGATCGAGCAGACGACCAGTACCGTCGCGGCGGCCCCCTGGCTGAGGTCGAAGACGATCACGTAGAAGGCGACGACGTTGAAGTAGCTTGGGAAGCCCAGGAAGAAATGGTCGTCGGTCTTGGCGTCAACCCGGCAGAACTGGTAGCTGGAGGCTAAAAGCGGCAGGGCGGCCAGCACGACGCCCCAGTCGCCCTCTGGCAGGTAGCCGCTGCTCCACAGAAGGACCACGGGGGCGAGGACGTAGGTCATATAGTCCACGATGTTGTCAAGCAGCGCACCGTCGAAGAACGGCAACGCCTCGCTGACCCGGAGGCGGCGGGCCAGGAGGCCGTCGGTGCTGTCTATCAGGAGTGTGACTAGCATCAGCCACAGTGCCTTGGTGGCCTCGCCCTGGAAGGCGGCGAACAGGATCAGGAGCGCCAGCACGGCCCCGCTCGCCGTGTACAAATGCACGAACACGGCCCGCAACCTGAACCAGGGCGGGTCGGCGTGAAGATTCTCTTCTTCTATGATGCTACCGGACTCTTCGGTCAAGACCTTTGCTCCGTCTCCTACGGCCTATAACACAAGTACACATGATAACAGCGTCGGGCCGAAACGGCCTCTGC
Source organism: Rubrobacteraceae bacterium (assembly GCA_051003015.1). GTDB lineage: Bacteria > Actinomycetota > Rubrobacteria > Rubrobacterales > Rubrobacteraceae > JACDGB01. Next base: position 2,189 of record JBPCLT010000240.1, read on the forward strand.
CGGGCGTCTCACTCATCCTGCTCAACTGGAGTCTACGGTTCATGCTCGAGGTACGGATGAGGGCGCATGGGTGGATCATGCCCGTATTCGGAGTTTGCGTCCAGCGAACGGACGCGGTTGATGGCGGCGGCTATCTCCTGCGCGCGCGGCAGGCTCAACTCGCCGGGATGACCCCGGAAATTACCCAGAGAGCCGAGACCGTCCTCCCGGATGGCGGAGAGCGCCGACGCCGCTATTTCCCTGACCTCGCGGCTTCCGGCTTCGCCACCGGCGGCGAACGCGCCGATGATACGGGCGATGGCCTCCGTCTGGCCGGCCTCGGCGAGCTGCTCCAGGTACGAGAGGTCCACCCGCTCCCGGCCCAGCTCGATGGTCGAGATCCCCCGGCCGCGCGCCGTCTCTCGCTTGCCGCGCCGCAGGTCAATGGAAGAGGAATGGATGTGGCGTACTCCGGGAGGACGCACCTCACGCCCTTCTCCGATCGGGGCGCGGGACGGGAATTTCTCGCGCACTTCACGGGCATCATCGGTGGCGTCGCGGGGCTCGTAGTCCTCCATCAGGATCACCCGATCCGCCACGTCAAGGTAATCCCCGACCCCGCCGACGACCACGATTGTCGAGACGCCGAGCGCGCGGTGCAGGGGGCGGACGAGGTCTATGAAGGGGGAGATGGGCTCTTTGCGGACCAGCTCGCGCATCCTTTCGTCCCGGATCATGAAGTTCGTGGCGCTCGTGTCTTCGTCCACCAGGAGGAGCGAAGTCCCCACCTCCAGCGCCTCCGCGATGTTCGCCGCCTGCGAGGTCGAGCCGGAGGCGTTCGATGTCGAGAAGTCCTCCGTGGAGCGTCCACCGGGCAACTCCCCGATCATGGCGGATATGTCCACCCCCGCGACACTCCGGCCATCCTCGGCCCGGACCTTCACCGCATCCGGCCGCGAGACGACGTATTCTCGCCCGTCCCCCGGCGCATGGTCGTACACGCCCCACGATAGCGCCGATAGCAGCGTGCTCTTCCCGTGGAACCCGCCGCCCGCCACCAGCGTGACACTCTCCGGTATCCCCATCCCGGAGACCTCGCCCCGGTTCGGAAGCTCCACCGAGACCCGGAATTCCTCCGGGCTCCGGAACGGCGTCGCCCCGTCCCGCAACGGACGGTCGCTCGCCCCACTCTCTCGCGGCAGCACCGCGCCGTCCGCCACGAACGCCACGAGACCCAGGGAAGGTAGCAGACTCCTCAGGTGATTCGCGTCCTCAACCACCTCGACGTGCTCGCGGGCCGCGCCCACATCCACGCCGTCCAACGTGAGGGCTCGATGCACGATCCCCGGCAACTCCTCCAACAGCATCGCGCGGGCGGCGCGGGCGTCCACCGTCCGGCCACGCGCGGGGAGCCCGACTGCCATGCGGGCCTCGACGTACTCGCCCGCCACGACCATCGCGGAGCGGGGGATGACGACCTGCGAGGGGCGTTGTATCTCCACCTTTCCGCTGCCGCCGGAGCCACGGTTGCCGCGCGCGATGGCCCGGATCGCCCGTTCGGCCATACGTGTCAGGAAGTCCTCGAAGGCTATCCGGCGCACGGGGTTCTCGAAGAGCGCGGGGTCGAAGCGGTTATCTTTGGTGCGCGTCCGGATCAAAGACGGCGGGGCGAAAGGGTCGCGCTGCACCCGGTCCACGAAGAGGGTAAATCCCTCGAAATAGTAGGAGCCCTGGAGGTCTTTGTATGCTCCATAGCCCTTGCGGTCTATGCGGTCGAGCCTGGATCCGAGCTCCCTCATGCGTCTACGCCTGCCGGTGAGCGGGGTTCGAGATATCCACTACGCGCTGCCCGGCATCTGTTGTTCGCCGGATCACGGACCCAGAAGGCTACCTGCCGCCACCTGGCGCGGAGATCATCCCGCTCAGGAGCGTGGTGGCCGCGAAGAGCCGCCACTGTTCAGGGTCGTCCGCCTGCAATCCTCGAGCCCGCTGGCTCAGGAGGAGTTGCGTGGCGAGCACCTTGTTGTGGGGCTTGCTGTCCATGATCTCCTCCATGCCGCTCCATGTAGTTCGCATCAGTTCGGTGGCTTGTTCCGCGAGGTCCGCGACGGAAGGACCGGGAAGCTCGTCGGCTGACGTTATGAACTCCGTGATGCGGCGCTCGCTTTCCTCGGGGTCGAAGTCTTCGTCATCGTCCGGCGCGCTGGCGGCGGCGTGATGCCGCGCGGCCAGCCGTTCGTACTCCTCGATGTCAAGGAGTACCCCCACGCGCTCACCATCCTCGTTTTCGACGTAGCGGATCTCCATCAGTCCGTCTCCCTGAGTTTATAGAGTGGCTTGTCTGGCCGGCCCTCGTCCCTCTCGACCTCCATCTTCCCTTCGGCTTCGAGGACGTCGAGGGCGCGTTTTATCTCCCGTTTACCATCGCCGAGGATGCGGCTCCAGTCGGCCGTGGAATAGCGCACGCCAGCCGGGATGGTGGTGAGGACCTTGAGGATCTTCTGTCTAGTCTCTTCCATCGTACGCCCGTCAGTCGAGGCCGAGCTTCGCCCGGGCGTCGTGCAGGGTCGTGTCCGCGACCTCGCGGGCTTTGCCGGCCCCGCGATCCAGCAGCGCGTCCAGCTCCGCCGGGTCGTCGAGCAGTTCGTGGGCCCGGTCGCGCACGGGGGCGAGGCCGTCCACGACGACCTCGGCGAGGTCCTTCTTCAGGTCGCCGTATCCTTTGCCTTCGTAGTCCGCCTCGATTTCCGGGACTTTCCTGCCGGTCATCGCCGAGTAGATGTCGAGGAGGTTGGTGATGGCGGGTTTGTCGGGGGAGGCTGTGACCTCGGAGCCCGAGTCGGTCCTGGCGCGACGGACCTTTTTGCGGATGGTATCCGGCTCGTCCAGGATCGAGACGAAGCTGGCCGGGCGCGGGGAGCTTTTACTCATCTTCTCGTCCGGGGCGTCGAGCGCCATGACCCGTGCGCCGGTATCGAGGATCATGGCCTCCGGCACCACGAAGTTCTCGCCGTAGAGGTGGTTGAAACGCCGCGCGAGGGTACGCGCCAACTCCAGGTGCTGGCGCTGGTCCTCTCCGACCGGGACGAGGTGCGCGTTATAGAGAAGGATGTCGGCGGCCATCAAGACCGGGTAGTCGAAGAGGCCCGCGCTTGCCACGTCGGCCCCGCCTTTTTGGGCCTTGTCCTTGAACTGCGTCATGCGCGAGAGTTCCCCGAAGCGGGCGACGCAGTTCAGGAGCCAGCACAGTTCCGCATGCCCCGAGACCTTGCTCTGGCGGAAGATCACACACCTCTCCGGGTCGAGGCCCACCGCCAGGTAGATGGCCGCGACCTCCCGGATCTTCTGCCTCAGAACCTTCGGGTCCTGCGGGACCGTGATCGCATGCAGGTCCACGATGCAGAAGTAGTTTTCGTAGTCGTCCTGCATGGCGACCCAGTTCTTGAGCGCCCCGAGGTAGTTGCCGACGTGCAGGTTTCCGCTGGGTTGAATCCCGCTGAATA
>JBPCLT010000241.1:0-5741 GCA_051003015.1 Rubrobacteraceae bacterium
AGTTTGGGTCTGTCGCGGCGCGGTTGGTGGGGTTTTGGGGTTGGGTGGGTGGCCTCCCCACCCCCCCCACCCCAACTCTGAGCGGGAGGGAAGAATGTCTTCGCAGATCACGGGTGCGGCGCCGGCCCGGACTCACGAGCCGTCCGGAGAGGGCCGGGAAGGCTTGCTGGACAGGCTCTTCTCGCCGGTGGACATCGCCTCGCTCGTCTTCTTCCGGGTGGCCTTCGGCGCGATCATGCTCTGGGAGGTGTGCCGCTACTTCTACTACGGCTGGGTCGAGCGCTACTTCGTGCAACCGGAGTTCCGCTTCACCTACTACGGCTTCGACTGGTTGCGGCTCTGGTCCGGGGAGTGGATGCAACTGCATTTCCTGGCCCTCGGGTTGCTCGCCATCTTCATCGCGCTCGGATTTCTGTACCGTCTTAGCGCGACACTATTCTTTTTCGGTTTCACTTACGTATTTCTCTTCGACCAGTCACTCTACCTGAACCACTTTTACCTGATCTGCCTGATCAGCCTCCTGATGATCTTCATCCCCGCGCACCGGGCCTTCTCCATGGACGCCCGCCTGCGTCCGGGCATACGTTCGGAGACCGCGCCGGCGTGGGCCTTGTGGCTGCTCGTGGCACAGATAGGGATCGTCTACTTCTACGGGGGCCTCGCCAAGCTCAACGGCGACTGGCTCCGGGGCGAGCCGATGCGTATGTGGCTCGCCAACCAGACCGACTTCCCGCTCATCGGTCGCTTCTTCACCGAGGAGTGGATGGTCTACTTCTTCAGCTACGGCGGCCTCTTGTTGGACTTGCTGGTGGTGCCCTTTCTGCTCTGGCGCCGGACCCGCTTGGTCGCGTTCGCGGCGGTCGTCACCTTCCACCTGATAAACGCCAACCTCTTCCAGATAGGGATCTTTCCCTGGTTGGCGATATCCGCCACGCTCCTCTTCTTCCCACCCTCCTGGCCGCGGGTCGTGGGGCGCCTGCGGGTGGGTGAGATCTTCGACCCCCAGGCGTGGTCCCGGCTAACGAAACGCCTGCGGCGCGTCGAGGCCGGCTTGCGCCGAACGCGCGGTGCCGGCCTTGCCGCGACCAACCTTCCGTGGCCGGCGCAGTACGCGATCATCGGGTTGCTGGGACTCTACCTCGCGGCGCAGCTTCTCATCCCTCTGCGGCACCATCTCTACCCTGGCAGCGTGAGCTGGACGGAGGAGGGGCACCGCTTCTCGTGGCACATGAAGCTGCGCGACAAGGGCGCTCAAGCCACGCTCTTCGCCGTGGACCCACAGACCGGCGACCGCCAGAGGATCATGCCCCAGGAGTACGGCTTGAGCATCGAACAGGCGAGCGACATGGCCGGCAAGCCGGATATGCTCGTGCAGTTCTCCCACCACGTCGCGGAGGAACTGCGCGAGCAGGGCCGCGAGGACGTCGAGATCCGGGCCCGGGTCAGGGCGTCGCTCAACGGGCGCGAGCCTCAGAGGCTCATCAACCCGAGAGCCGACCTCTCGGAGCAGCCACGCGCGCTGGCGCCGGCGGACTGGATCCAACCCTTGAAAAACCCATTGATCGCGCAAGGAGAGAGCTGAGCCGACACCGTCGCGACCGCGGCGGTTGATCAGCGAAAAGCAAGAGATTGGGATGGTCCACCGACTGGCGGGGAGAGACAAGGCCGAGGAAAACGGTCTCTGAAAGAGCGTTTGCCGGTTCCTTTCCGCCCAACGGTCCCGTAGCTCGGGTAGAGTGCGCGCCCCCATCGAGCTGGCCGATACTAGGCGGCATCTTCCAACCGCAGGGGATTGCCCGTGAGGAGATCCCGTTCAGGCCATATTGGACCTCCATCAGGCGGATGTTAGGAATCTCTCATTTTCCCCGAGTTAGAACGATCTCATGGAGGTCTAATCCTCGCTTAATCACCGGCGGCGACACTACATAAGACAAGGAAACGTGCTTTGAAGGAGGCAGTAGTTATGGGTAACATGAAGATCATGCGGATCGCCTGGATCATCGCGGCATCAATGATGCTCGGCGTCGCGGCTGCGGCCTGCGCCCCGGCGCAGAGCGACTCGTCCGGAGGGGCCGGCGCATCGGAGTCCAACCCGCAGCCAGCCAACAACCAGCAGGAAGAAGCTCCCGGCGAAGACGGGAACGACGACGCAGGCACCCGCGACGATGACGATGGGAACGGCAGCGGCGACGATGCCGACGATGGCACCGACGATGGCGATGCCAATGGCGGCGTCAGCCGTGATGACGACGACGCTGGGACTTCCGACAACGACGACAGCGGCGATGGCCGCGACGACGATGACGGCCTCAACGAGGACAGCGATGACGGCCGTGACGATGACGCCAACACGCCCGATGACGACGATGGGCGTGACAGCGATGACGGCCGTGACGATGACAACGGCGTCGACCGGGATCAGGACGATAACTCCGACGACGGGGACGACGGGGACGATCTAGACGACAGGGACGATGACGGCGACGATGACTCGGACGACTCTGATGACGGCGATGATGACGCCGACGATCGGTACGACGACTAGGTAGCGGCAGACTCCATACTCGGGGGCGTTTGCCCTGGGGAGAGCGGGATGCGGCGGCTCCGGCCGCTGCTCCCGCTTTCCTCTAGTCGCCTTTTCTAGTTTCTGAGGCGGCTTCCTCGATCTTGCTCCGGTAGACTTCCGCAGTCTCTGGCTCCCCGATCTCGATATCCACGCTACTCGCAACCTCTCCGAGCAGAGAAGCTGTCTGGCTCAGAGATGCCTCCATGTCGAAGTCGTTGAAGCTTGAGATGCAGTCTTTGGGAACCAAGACGTTGAACCACCTCATGGCGGCGCTGGACGCCGTGTAGTGGACGCAGATGTTGGCGATCGTGCCACAGATGATGAGCGTATCTACGCCCCACAGACGCAGCAGGTGCTCCAACTGCGTCCCGTAGAAGGCATCGTACCGGGGCTTGCGGATGGTCGCCTCGTCCTCGCGTGGGGCAAGCTCGTCCACCACCTGCCAGCCCCAGCTCCCCTCGCGGCAGTGCTCGCCCCAGATCCCCCACTCCGGATCACCCTCCCCGTGAGTGTCCTGGACAAAGACCACCCTCATCCCGGACTTCCGCGCCAGATCCAGCAGATTCCGCATCGCCGGCAGGGTTGCCTCGGCGGTGGGGACGACAAGCGTGCCACCCTCCTTCACAAAATCGTTCTGCATGTCCCCGATGATCAGGGCCGTCCGGCTCGGGCTTACCCGAACGCTATCCTGTACCTCGTACTCCGGGACCTCGACCGCGCGGGCCATACGAACCTCCTCAAGATCTCAAATACACGCACCCAGTCTACCGCCCGGACGGCGGATGCACCGTCCGGGCGGGCGAGAGCGTGAGAGCGCGAAGAGGCTGTTCGCCAGAAAGTTCGCTACCTGCGGCGCCCTCCCGTCGCGGCATCTTCCTGGGCTTTGATCCTCTCGGCGTCGGACTCGACGAGCGCGGAGGAGACCCGCGTGCCCTGAACCGCGTTGGTTTCCACCTGCTGCAGACCCGGGTTTCCCGCCTCGATGGCGAAAGACGCCCTCGTGTAAACCGGCGCCCCCTGCTGCTTGACGAACGGCAAGACCCGGTAGTCGGCGCGCCACTGCTCGGGCGTGAGGGTGCAGCGGACGTAGCCGCGCTGGCCGTTGAAGAACTTGATGTGCGGGTTCTCCGCGACTACGGCTTCCTGGTTCGGGGTCGTGTCCGCGCCGTCGCCACCCGAGGTTATGGAGGTCCCGACGAACTCGCTGCCGAGCGTCGCGGAGGTCTGGTCGTCGTAGTTCGCCTTCAGGTCGCACGCCCAGTTGTTATGCACGTCGCCGGTCAGGACCACCGGGCTGAGAGCGCCGCGCTCCTGGATGAAGTTCGAGATACGGTCGCGGGAGCCGACGTAGCCGTCCCAGGCGTCCATGCTGAACCGCTGGGTGTCATCGGTATTGAAGTCCCGCTGGGCGAAGAAGACCTGCTGGGCGAGTACGTTCCAGGTCGCCCCGGAGGCGGCGAGCCCATTTAGCAGCCACTGTTCCTGCGCATCGCCGGTGAGGGTGCGATTGGGGTCCAAACTCCCTGGATTGGGCGGATCGGTGCCGTCGTTCGCGGCCTGATCGTCGCGGTACTGGCGGGTATCCATCACGTTGAACTCCGCCAGGTTGCCGTATGCCAGGCGCCGGTAGAGGCGCATATCCGGGCCGCTCGGGATCGAAGACCTCCGCAGGGGCATGTGCTCATAATAACCCTGGTAGGCAGCCGCCCGGCGCCTGAGGAACGCCTCCGTCGTTGGCGTCTGGCTGCTCCCCTCCGGGACCTCATCGGCGTAGTTGTTCTCGACCTCGTGGTCGTCCCAGGTGACGGCCCACGGGAACGCCGCGTGCGCCGCCTGGAGGTCCTCGTCGGTGCGGTACTGGGCGTGACGGTTGCGGTAGTCGGAGAGAGTGATGATCTCCGGCCCCGAGTGCGCCCTGACGTTGCCGCCCGGAGCCACGTACTCGTTGGGATCATACTCGTAGATGTAGTCCCCGAGATGGACGACGAGGTCGAGCTGCTCTTGCTCGGCCATCCTGCGGTACGCCGTGAAGTAGCCATGCTCGTACTGCTGGCAAGAGACGAAGGCGAAGCTCATCTCCGCCAGGCTCGCCCCCGCTGCGGGAGCCGTCTTCGTCCGGCCGACCGGTGAGAGGTCCCGTCCCGCCCGGAAACGGTAGAAATACTCGCTCGCCGGGTTAAGCCCGCTGGCCTCGACGTGGACGGAGTGCGTCAGCTCCGGACGGGCGAACGTGGAACCTTCCCGCACGACGTTGGCGAAGCCTTCGTCGGTGGCGACCTGCCACTGGACGGGGACTTTCCTGTCCGGCATCCCGCCGCCGTTCAGCGGATCGGGGGCGAGGCGCGTCCACAGGACGACTCCGTCGGATACTGGATCCCCGGAGGCGACGCCGAGGCTGAACGGATAATCGGAGAACCTGGGCTGCGACCACACCCTCTCCGTAAACGGGCCGTAGCCGAAGATCAGGGCCACCGCGCTCGCCCCGCTCAACTTGACGAACGTGCGCCGGTCTATCTCCCCCATGCGCGAGACCGCCTCCGCGCGCCGATGCTCCCAGTTACCCCGGATACTCACGATGCCCCCTCCAAGTAGCTCGCCTTCGTGCCGGGGCAAGCATAGCAAAGCTTTCATCTGGATGGGTTTCAAGGCCGTAAGTTCTGAGTTAAATGCCGGTTAACGGAAGGTTAACCCGGGTCCACTATTTGCGCCGACCGAGGACGGGCAGTACCTCCCCGATGACGAGGGCGGAGAGGATCAGGGCGGCTCCAAGCACCTGAATAGCCACGAGCCGGTCGCCCGCGAGCCAGTATCCGAATAGCGCCGCGAAGACTGGCTCCATCGTGAGGATGATCGCGGTTCTCGCCGCCGGTATGCGCTGCTGGACAAAGGTCTGCACCCAGAACGCCCCCGCCGACGCCACGAGCCCCGTGACGAGCAGGGCGAGCCACACCCCGGAAGGCGGAGCCTCCACCGGATCGAAGACCGGCCACGCGACCGTGAAGAGCGCCGCCATCGCGAGTATCTGGGCGAAGGCGAGGCCAGCGGCGTCGTGCCCGGCGGCGTAGCGGGAGAGCAGCGCGATGTGCAGCCCAAGCGCCGCCGCGCACACTATGGTGAGCAGGTCGCCGGAGTTGACGCCCTCAGGCCCGCCACCTGCCAGAAGGACCATGCCGAG
>JBPCLT010000242.1:0-6049 GCA_051003015.1 Rubrobacteraceae bacterium
ATGGCCGAAGCTGGAGCAACCGGTGGTGGTGAGCAGGCGACGCGGCTAAAGCGCGGCATAGGGCCGTGGCTGCTGTTGTTCTTCGTTCTCGGCGACATCGTGGGGGCCGGGATCTACGCCCTAGTGGGCGAGGTTGGGGCGCTCACGGGCGGCGCTATCTGGACGGCGTTTCTGGTCTCCTTCATCCTGGCGATATTCACCGCTGGCTCGTTTGCCGAACTGGTCACCAAGTACCCGCGGGCCGGCGGTTCCGCAACTTACGTCAACAACGCCTTCCGCAGCCCGTTCGTGAGCTTCATGGTGGCCTTCGCCGTGGCCGCCTCCAGCCTCACCTCGGCAGGGACCTTGAGCCTCGCTTTCTCAGGCGACTACCTGGCGCAGTTCCTGGACGTGCCGATCATTCCGGCCGCGCTCGTGTTCGTGTGCCTGGTCGGGTTTATCAACTTCTACGGCATCGCGGAGTCTGTCAGGATCAACGTGGTCCTCACCTGCGTCGAGATTACGGGTTTGATCTTGATCGTCATTATCGGCGTAACGGCCCTCGGCGCGGGCACGGGAGACCCCGGACGGCCCTTCGAGTTCAAGGAGGGCGGAAGCGTGCTGGTAGCCCTCCTTAGCGGGACGGTGCTCGCGTTCTACGCGCTGATCGGCTTCGACGATGCGGTCAACGTGGCCGAGGAGGTCCAGGAGCCGAGCCGCGTCTATCCCCGCGCCATCTTCGGCGGGTTGCTGATCGCCGGTATCGTCTACCTGCTCGTCACCTTCACCGCCTCGATGGTCGTGCCGACCAACGTCCTCGCTGAGTCGAGCGGTCCCCTGCTCACGGTGGTGGAGAGGAGCCCTGTTGCAATACCGACACAACTCTTCGCGCTCATCGCGTTGCTTGCGGTATCGAATGGCGCGCTCATCAACCTGATCATGGCTTCGCGTGTCATCTATGGGATGGCCGACCAGGGCGTGATGCCTTCGGTGTTCGCCAGGGTCCACCCGAGACGCCAGACCCCGTGGGTCGCCATCGTCTTTACCGCGCTGATCGTGCTGATACTGCTCACTTCTCTCGGGTCCGGCGCCATTGACACGTTGTCTTCGACCACCGTGGTGCTCCTCCTCGCGGCGTTCATCATGGTGAACGTCTCCTGCCTCAAGCTGCGCGGAGATAGCGTGGACCATCAGCATTTCCGCTCCCCGACCGCGTTCCCCGTACTCGGCATCGTGATCTCGGCCGCGCTCCTGATCTACACCGCCATAACCGACATCGCCATCCTGGGTCTGGCGGGAGGATTGCTGGCCCTGGGCCTCGTCCTCTTCGGCGTGAACTACCTGGTCAAGCGCGGCGTGGACCACGAGAGTCCGCACGGGTAGTGCGAGGGATGTTGTAACAGTGCCGTCAGCTTTTAGCCATCAGCGATCAGCAAAAAACAAAAAGCTGAGTGCTGTCAGAATCCGTACAACTCGCCGAACTTGCCCCTGAGGTAGCGCAGGTACGGCCCGGCCTCCGGGGGGCGGCCCGTCGCGCGTTCGATCAGGTCGTCCGGCTCGTACTTCTTGCCGGGGCGGTGGACGTTCTCCCGCAGCCACCCGAGCAACGCGCCAAACTCGCCGCGTTCTATCTGGTCGGATATCTCGGGACTGGCCTTCAGCGCGGCGTCGAAGAGCTGTACGGCTAGGACGTTACCGAGGGTGTACGTCGGGAAGTATCCGAAGAGGCCGACGGCCCAATGGACATCCTGAAGGACGCCGTGTGCGTTGTCTTTCGGGGTGATGCTCAGGTGTTCTTCCATCTTCGCGTTCCAGGCGTCGGGGAGGTCGGAGACGGAGAGGGAACCTTCGATCAGGGCGACCTCCAACTCGAAGCGGAGCGCGACGTGGAGGTTGTACGTCAGCTCGTCGGCCTCGACCCGGATCTCCGACGGCCGCGAGGCGTTGATCGCCCTGTAGAAAGCCTCGAAGTCCGTGGAGCCGAGGGCTTCCGGGAAGGTCTCCTGGAGCCGGGGATAGAAATACTTCCAGAAGGGACGCGAGCGGCCGACGACATTCTCCCACAGACGCGACTGCGATTCGTGGACGCCTAAAGAGACGCCGCCCGCGATGGGCGTGCGGGAGTACGCGGGATCAATCCCCTGCTCGTAGAGGGCGTGGCCCGTCTCGTGCATCGTGGCGAACAGAGCGGGGGAGAGCCAGTCCGGATCGAAGCGCGTGGTCATTCGCACGTCGCCGGGGCCGCCGAAATTTATGCAGAACGGGTGGGCGGCCCGGTCTTGCCGCCCACGACCCCAGTCGTACCCGAAGGCGGAGGCCATGACCTTCCCGAACTCCTCCTGCTTGTTCTCGTCGAAAGGTCCGTGGAGCGGAGCTTCCCGGTCTTCTTCCGCGCGGGTGGAGATCTCCCGCGCAATCTCTGCGGTCCCGCGCTTCAGCTCACCGAACATCTCCTCCAGCCGGACCTTCCTGGCGCCGGGCTCGTAGCGGTCGAGCATGGCGTCGTACGGGTGGTCTTCATATCCGAGGTGCTCTGCCGCCTCCCGCTGAAGGTCCAGTATTTTCTCCAGGTGCAGGGCGAGCACGCCGAAGCCGGAGCCGTCCCGAGCCTGTTTCCAGGCCGGCTCGGCGAGGGTGGTGGCGCGTGATAGCTCCTCGACCAGCCGGGAGGGCAGCTTCGCCGCCCGGTCGTGCTCGCGGCGAGCAAGCCGGACGATGGCGGCGGCGTCGGAGCCGGGCTCCTGCTCCCCGGCGGCTTCCAGCAGGCGGGCCGTCTCCCCTGAGGCGATCATCTCGTGGGAGAGCCGGTCGAGGGTGGCGAGTTGCTCGGCCCGCCCGGCGACCCCTCCATCCGGCATGTACGTTAGCTGGTCCCACCGCAGCACCGCCGCTGCCGCGTCCAGGTCGGCGATTGACGCCAGGTATTCCCTCAACCGGCGCGGGGCTTCATCCGGGGACGGAGGCATGCGAGCATACTAGCATCCCGCTCCGGGGTGATCCGCGTTCCGCCGGGCGCGTGGTTCCGGCGCGGCGCGGGTAGAACGACCTGACAATGCAACCTCGTAGAGGGAAGTGTGACGTGAGAAAAACGGTGAGAGGACTTCTGGCGTTTGGGGGCGGGGCCGTGGCGGTGGAGGTATTGCGGCGGGCGATAAGGACCCGCCCCCGTTACGAGCCGTGGGAGAGGCCGCCGTACAGGGATTTTCCGAACCGCGTCCTGATCCTGGGCGGCGGGTTCGCCGGGTACACGGCGGCGAAGGAACTGTGCCGGCGCACCCGCCACCGCGACGACGTTGGCGTCATGCTCATCTCCCGCGAGAACTTCTTTACCTTCTGGCCCATGGTGGCGGCGGTTATCAGCAGTGACATAGAGACCAAAAACGTCGCCCAGCCGTTGCGCCGGGCCTTGATCTCACTCGGCGCCAGCTTCCGTAGGGCCGAGGTACAGAGCATAGACCTCGAGAAGCAGTGCGTCACGGCCGATGGGCAGGAGTTTCCTTACGAGCACCTGATCGTGGCTCTAGGCGGCGAGCCTGCGTACTTCGGCATCCCCGGCGTTCGGGAGCACGCCATCAGCATGACGAGCATCGGGACGGCGGAGAGGATCCGCAACCGTGTCATCGAACGCTACGAGGAGACCACGCTGGCCCGCGGCGACGTCCCTGACTCGAAGCTCACCTTCGTCGTCATCGGCGGTGGCGCGACCGGCGTGGAGACCGCCTCCGAGTTGCACGAGCTCGTCCATGAAGTGCTTCGCCCCGACTACCCGAATATCAACCCGCACCGTGTCAGGATCGTCCTCGTTGACCGCAACGAGCAGGTCCTCAAAGAGCTCGACCCGGCTCTCAGGCGCACCGCCCGCAAGAAACTCGCCGACCTCCAGATAGAAGTCGTAAACCGGGTGAAGGCTAAGGAGATCACCGCCAACAAGGTCATCCTCGACGACGGGCACGAGATCCCGGCCGAGAACGCCATCTGGACCGCCGGCGCCCGCGCGAGCGAGAAGCTCGACGACTTCGACCTCCCGCGCGACGAACGAAAGGGCCTGATCGTGGACCCCGAGATGCGCGTGAAAGGCCACCATAACGTGTGGGGCGTCGGCGACTGCGCGGCGAGCGTGGAGCGAGACGGCAAGCCCATCCCGCCCAACGCCCAGGCCGCCACCCAACAGGGCAACGCTGTAGCAAGAAATGTGCTCGCCGCGATAGACGGCGAAGAGCCCCAACCCTTCGACTACAAGCCCCTGGGACAACTCGTGGAGATGGGGAGCCGGTTCGCCGTCAACGAGGTCATGGGCGTTCGCTTCTCCGGCCTTATCGCCGCCCTATTCTGGCGCATGACGTACCTGTACAAGCTGGAGAGCCCCCAGAGCCGCGCGCGCATCGCCGCCGACTGGGTCCTGGACGTATTCTTCGACCCGGCCGTAACCCAGATCCGGGAGCGGGAATAACCTTATCTGGGATGCCAAATTTTTGTGCTATGTTTTCGTGCGCGAGAACGACACTAGACATAGATGCCAAGTTGATGCAGGAAGCGTTGCGGCTATCTGGACGGAAGCGAAGGCTGCCGCGGTGGAGGCGGCGCTCGAGGAGTACGTGCGGCTTCGCCGCAAAGAGTTGTTGCTGGGATTGCCGGGCAGGGTCAGGTTGGAAGAGAACTGGCGGGAACTAAGAGGGCTCGAGCTTGGCGAATCATTCAGTACTGATTGACACCTCTTACTGGATAGAGTATTTCAACCGGCCCGGCACGCCGAAAGCTGGCGAGGCCGAGTGTTTGATCCGGAATGACCAGGCAGCCCTGGCGGGTGTCATTCTGGCGGAACTCTTTCAATTAGCCCGAACCGAAAGGAGCTTTCCGAGCTACGGATCGCCCTGGGCGCAGTGACCTGGATAAAGGCCACCAGCGAAGTCTACGTTCGGGCAGGGAGGTTGGGATTCGAGATGCGGCGGCTGGGTATCACGATTCCCGTGACCGATTGAACCATGGCCGTCAGCGCGGAGTCCGTCGGCGGTCATGTTCTAACCCTGGACGGCCACTTCGAGGAACTGGCGCGTGTAGCTTCGCTCAACCTGCGGGGATCGGACGAGTCCCACGGTCGCCCGCGGACAACGCCCCCGCCCGGCGAACGAGGAAGACCGTAAAATCCCGGTTCATCGGTTAAGATAGCGGTTCGTATGGAGCGTCTGCCGACCAGGAAGTTCACAACCACGCCAGGCACCCGTGACATCCTGCCGCCTGAGTCAACCCGGCTCTTGAAGACGCAGGACCGGGTACGGGAGCGGTTCCGCATGTTCGGGTTCCGCGAGGTCGTCACCCCCGCTTTGGAGTACGCGGAGGTCCTCGAAGAGCCGAAGCTCAGGGACTCATCCTTCAAACTCTTCGACCCCGACAACCAGATGCTCCTCCTCCGGCCGGAGATGACAACCCCCATTGCCCGCCTCGCCGCCCAGAGCCTCGCTGGCAGCCCGACGCCGTACAGGCTCTCCTATGCCTTGCCGGTCTACCGCCGCTCCAGCGTCGGCCGGGGGCAGAGCGCCGAGTTCCATCAGGCGGGCGTGGAGGTCGTGGGCTCCGGAAGCCCGGCCGAGGACGCCGGGACCATCGCCCTGCTCGTGGACGTTCTCCAGACCCTCGGCCTCCACGCCCCGGACGACTTCGCCGTCGTGCTCGGCCAGTCCGCCTTCTACGGCGGCTTCCTCCGCCACGCCGCTCCCGAAGCCGCCCCACGCATCCTCTCGGCCCTGGCCGCCAAGGACCTGGTGCGGGTAGATGAGTTGTCGCGGGACCTTACTGCCGAGGTCGGCGCGGCGGTGAGGGAGATCCCGCGTCTCGTGGGACCGGCGGCGGACGGTTCGGTACTCGACGAAGCGGCCCGGTACGCTGGAGGCGCGGCCGGTGGTGAAGCCATGGCGGCACTCGAGAACCTGCGTGAGGTCCTCGCCCACCTCGACGCCCACGGGTGCCTCGGGGCGGCGATACTGGACCTCGGTTTGATCGGACGCCGCGACTATTACACCGGCGTAGTCTACGAAGTCTACGCTTCGGGTCTCGGGTTCACCGTCGCCAACGG
>JBPCLT010000243.1:0-15532 GCA_051003015.1 Rubrobacteraceae bacterium
GAACACCCCGAGCGCCACGTGAGCTGCACGCACGACCAGGTAGTGAGTTCCAAAGTCCCGATACGTCGCCGAATACACCATGACCAGCCCCAGCAACGAGAGCCCGAGGGCTACCAGGAACAGGTTGATTCGCAGGGTCGTCAACCTGTATCACCCACGCCCCTCGAAGACGTGCCCGGCAGCATACTCCCCGGACACCAGACGGGAGAACGCCCGGCCCCGCTCCTCGTAACCCGCGAACTGATCGAAGCTAGCGCATCCCGGCGAGAGCAAAACAACGTCACCAGAGCACGCCAGGCTCTCCGCCTCTTCCACGGCCTCTGAAACGTCCCGGACGAGGCTCACCATCCCGTCCCATACCTTACGCACGTAGTCAGAGATCCGAGGTCCCGCCTCGCCCTGGCAGACCACGGCCCGGCAGTGGTCGAGGGATGGGATGATCTCCGCGAAGTCCGTGTGCTTCTCGGAGCCGCCCAGGATCAGGATGACCGGACGCTCGAAGCTCGCCACGGCAGCCGCCACCGCCGCCGGGTTGGTTGCCTTCGAGTCGTCTACGTACAACACGCCGCCACGCTCCGCCACGACCTCCATCCGGTGCGGCTTCAGACGATAGCCGAGCAACCCAGCCCGGATCTGTTCGAGGTCCGCGCCCACCCTCTCCGAAGCCGCTGCCGCGAAGAGCGCGTTTTCGAGGTTGTGCGTCCCGGCGAAGCGCAACTCGTCCTCGCCCGTAATTTCCTTGCCCCGGAGGAACAAACGCCCGTCCCGCACAACTGTGTCACCGTCACCGACCGCGAGGGTTTCCGCGAAGATACCAACCGCCGCCTCGCGGCCGACGGGGTCCATCGCGCTCACGAGCGCCAGACTTTCCGGCCCCTGTCCCTCGAAGATCCGCAGCTTGTCCTCGATGTACTCCTCGAAAGAGGCGTGCCAGTTGAGATGATCCGGACGCGCGTTCAGAAGCGCCGCGACCTCGAAGCCGGGCTCGCGCATGTAGTGGAGTTGAAAAGATGAGACCTCGAGTACCAGCAACCCGGCCCGCCTGACCTCGTCGAGACATCCTGTCAGCGCGCGCCAGGAGTTTCCGGCGACGGCGTATGGTATCTCCGCCGCTTCGAGGATATTCCGGATCATATCCACCGCCGTCGTCTTACCGTTGGTCCCCGTGACCGCGACGGTCCTCACGTCCGGCCCCAGCAACTCCAGCCCGAGGGCCACCTCCGAAAGCACAGGCACGTCCCGCGATTCGGCAGCGGAGAGAACGGCGTCCCGTGGACTGATGCCGGGGCTGACGACCACGCGCTCGACGCCATTCAGGACCTCCGGCCCGGCCCCGAGACGGCCTTCGACTCCCAGGTCTGAGAGCGTATCGCGCAGCGTCTGAGTGTCGTTGGCATCGGCGGCTATCACTTGCTCGCCGCGCTCCAGGAGCGCGCGCGTGGCCGCGATCCCGGATTCTCCCAGACCGTAGATCAGAGTTGTCATCGAAGCCTCAAGCCGCGTTGTAGAGTAGGAGGTAATAGAGGAAGAAGCCCGCCGCCGAGAAGGCCGCCTGCACGATCCAGAACCGCACCACGATCTTGTTTTCCTCCCAGCCGGAGAGCTCGAAGTGGTGGTGGATCGGGGCCATCTTGAAGACCCGGCGCCGCGTCGCCTTGAAGAACCCGTACTGGATGATAACCGAGAGGGCTTCGATCACGAAGAGCCCCCCGATGACCGGAAGCAGCATCTCCGTCTTCGTCAAGACCGCCGCCGCGCCGAGCACGCCTCCGATAGCCAGCGAGCCCGTGTCGCCCATGAACACCTGCGCCGGATGGGCGTTGAACCAGAGGAAACCGATGATCGCCCCGACCATCCCACCGCAGATGATCGCCACGTCATACTGGCGCTCCAGAAATGCTATGGCCGTGTACGTCGTCAACGCGATGGCCCCAGTCCCAGCCGCCAGACCGTCCAACCCGTCGGTGAGGTTGACGGCATTGGTGACCCCGGCGATCACCAGCAGCAAGAAGACGCTGAAGAGCGCGATCCCGATCACACCCGGCCCGAGCACAAGGTTCCGATCCAGCCCAGGCACGATGACGTTCTGCGTCACCCCCACGTAGCGCAACGCCAGCACGTCGGCCAGTACGACCGTCACGGCGAGCAGCATAAACTTGTACTTGACGCTCAATCCTTCGCTGCGCTGGCGAGAGATCTTCTGCCAGTCGTCGTAGAGCCCGATGCCGGCCGTCACCCCCACGATCAGCAGCACCGCGACGGTCGGCCAATTGAACCGCGCAACGACCAGCAACGCCGCCAGGAGACCAATCAGCATCACGACCCCGCCCATCGTGGGGGTGCCGGCTTTGATCAGGTGCGTCTGCGGCCCCTCTTCCCGCACGAACTGACCGAACTTGCGCGTCTGCAAGAACTCTATGAACTTCGACCCGAGCGTCACTGTCACCAGAAACGCCACCGCCGCCGCCAATACCACGCTAAACAAGAGCCAGACTCTCCCTTAACTTTCGAGTCAGGTTCTCGAGTCCCACGCCCCTCGAACCCTTGACCACCACATAATCCCCGGCTCGCAACGCCTCGCCGAGTTGTCCGGCGGCGGTTTCCGCGTCCGGGAAGAGGATCTTCTCTTCCGGGAACGTTTCAGCGTACCAGCGAGCCTCATCCCCGACGCACGCCAGCAGGTCCACGCCCAGTTCCGCTGCGAGCCGGCCGGTCTCCCGATGGTACTCGCGGGCGCACGGGCCGAGCTCGAACATCCCGCCCAGCACGGCGACGAAGCGGCTCCCGCGGCGCGATGCCTGCTCCGCGCCGTAGCGAAGGACGGCGGCTATGGCGGCGGGCGATGCGTTATAGGAATCATCATAGACGGTAATGTCGTCCCGCAGATGATGGACCTCGCCGCGAAGCCCCGTGCGCCGCAACCGGGAAAGGCCCCTGGCGCCCGTCTCCAGATCGAGGCCGAGCGCAAGCGCCCCGCCGAGCGCCGCCAGGAGCGGCTGGACCAAGTGAGTCCCGAAGACCGGGCATCGCACTTCGGAGGTGTGATCCCCGAAATGCGCGACGAAGCGAAGTCCCTCTTCGCGGTCCTCCACCCCGGAGGCCCAGAGGTCAGCGCCTTCCGCAGCCTCGCGGCTGAAGACGATACGCCGTCCCAGCTTCCTTCCAGAGCCGGTAGCCGCCTCCGGCACGCCCAGAGGTGACACGAAACTCCCGGTATCGGGGAGGGCCAGCGACAGCTCGCCCTTAGTGGCGGCGAGCCCTTCCAGGGTTCCGAAAGATTCGAGGTGCTTCGGGGCGATGGCGGTCAGGATGCCGACTTCGGGCGGCGCGATGTGGCAGAGACGTTCGATGTCCCCCGAGTGGGTCGCTCCCATCTCGAGAACCAGGATCTCGGTGCGCTCATCCGCCGCCAGCACCGTGAGCGGAAGCCCGATCTCGTTGTTGAAATTACCCTCTGTCGCCGAGACCTTCTTCCCGGCCGCCCGGAGGATGGCCGCCAGGGCATCTTTGGTCGTGGTCTTCCCTACGCTGCCCGTGATGCCAACGATGGTGACCACCGAACCATTGCGCTCGTATCCCCGCGAGAGGCTCCAACGGGCCAGCAACTGCAGCGCGCCCAGAGGGTCTTCGACGACGAGAGTGGGGACATCTAGCGGCCTGTCAGCCACCATTGCGACCGCTCCGCGCGAGTCCGCTTCCGGCGCGAAAGCCGCGCCATCCACGTTTCCGCGAAGGGCGAAGAAGAGGTCTCCCTCGCGCACGCGCCGCGAATCAACGGCGGCGCCGCGCACGACTGCCGCTCCGTCAGTGCCCACCAGCTCACCGCCGATGGCCCGCGCTGCATCAGACAGGGAAACTGGCCTCATCGCGATTCCTCTTCCGGAGTCGTTAGGTCCGGGGGCACGTTGAAGTATCCCAGCGTGAAGCCCATCACCTCGTGGAAAGCCGGCGCGGCGGTAAGTTCGCCCCAGTACGTGGTGCGGGGGTCGTCCACCGCGATCAGGGCGACGTACTCGGGGTCGGATGCCGGGGCGAAGCCTACGAAGGAAGCCACGTACTCATCGCCGTAGGTCCCCGTCTCAGGGTCCACCGTCTGCGAGGTGCCGGTCTTGCCCGCCACCGAATAACCAGGGATTTGGGCTTCGTGTCCGGATCCCTCCTCGACCACGCCCTGCAACATCCCGCGTACTATAGTCGAGGTCTTTTCGCTTATCACCCTGGACCCGGCCGGTTCCGGCTGCTCGCGCCTTACGACGTGCGGCGTGATCCTCTGCCCACCGTTGGCGATGGCGGCGTATCCCGAGGCTACCTGCAAAGGAGTCGCGGTGAGCCCCTGACCGATGGGGATGTTACCGATAGAGGATCCACTCCAGTCCTCGTATGGCGGCACTATGCCCGCGTCTTCACCCCACAAATCCACCCCCGCCGGCTCCCCGAAACCGAAACGGCGGATGTAATCGTAGAGCTTTGGGCCACCCAGACTCTGGGCCACCTGTATCGCCCCGACGTTGCTCGACTCCCGCAGAATGTCCGCCGGGGCCATCACCTTTGTCTCGTGCGGTCGAGAGTCGTGTATTATGCGATCTGCCACCCGCATGTGGTCGGGGACGGTAAACGTGCTGTTTGTCGTCACGGCCCTCTCTTCGAGCGCCGATGAGACGGTGAACGCTTTGAAGGTGGAGCCGGGCTCGTATGGGTCTGTCAGTACCCTGTTGCGTTGGGCTTCGGGATTAGCCTCCCCGAAGCTGTTGTTATCGTAGTCAGGGACGTTGGCGAGGGCCACGATGCTTCCGTCCTCGACCCGCATGACCACCCCGAGGGCGCTACGGGCTTTGCTCTCTTCGACGGTGTCCGCGAGGGCTTTCTCCAGTTCCTGCTGAACCGCCACGTCGAGGGTCAGCGTCACATCCTCGCCGCCCTTCAGGGTCTCGTCGTAGCGCGCCTCCACCCCGCCGAAGGCTTCGTTGTAGTCTCCCAGATGTCCGGTGAGCTGGCTCGCGAGCGTCCCGTCCGGGTACAGCCGAACGGCGTCCGGGGCAACCGAAATACCTTCTATGCCAAGTTCCCAGATCCCCTCCGCAGCACGAGGGTCCACGCCGGAGGCGACGACGCTGTATCCGGCGAGTTCGCCATCGGAATCGCGTTTCGTGAGCAGGGCTTTGATCTCGTCCGCGCTCAGGTCCGTATCTGGACCGATGACCTCGGCCAGCGCCGCAGCGGCCTCCGATGGCTTTTGTATCTGGTACGGGGTGGCGATCACGCGCACGGCTTCGTGGCTGGTCGCGAGCTTTCGACCGTCCGCGCTCAGAATGTCGCCTCGCGCACGCACCAATGCATCTGACGTCTCGACGCCCTGCTCGGCGGCGAAGGCGGGATCCCCCCACCCGTCCACGACGCTGAGGTAAGCTGCGCGGCCACCGAGCAACAGACCCGCTATCGCAACCAGCGCGATCACCAGCCGCACCCTGCCCCGGCCGATGGTTTGCTTGGAAGCTCCCGGAGTCGTCCTTGCTCCTCCGCGACGGCGTGCCTGCTGATTCCGGGGAAGCTCAACGACCCGGCCCCTGGAACCCTCGCTCGTGCGGCGGTTGCCAAGAGTCGTGGTCCGGCTCCGGGGCGTACCGCTCCTTCCACGCGTCCCGCGAGCGGAGCGGTCTCGAGACGGACTATTGGGGGTTCTCCCTTTTCTTCTCTCCCCCATCTTTCCTGCCATCCTCTCTTGTGTTGCCGTAAACTTTCAAATCCGCGCCCTCTGGATCCCGCATCTTCAACTCGTCTCGGGCGAGGGGTCGAATTCTTCCTGGGCTTGACAGCCCGGCGACCCGAACCTCGAGCCGCTCCCTCTCGGCCGCGGTCCCGGCGTTGAGGTCTTCGAGTTCCGATACCCGATCACCAAGTCCCGCAGAGACCGTGTGCAGATAGACGCTCCCCAGCATCAACAACACCGGCACCACAACGAGCATCACGAACCCCCTCCGTTCCCTCGACTTCCGGCGCGGCGCCGACCCCGGCGTGGGCCGCTTCGATGGCTGCGTCAGGGGATCGGGGGCAGGAGATTGAATCCGTCGGCTTCTTTGTGGCGCGGCCATCAGGAGCCATCCCGTGCGTTTTCCGCCGGCTCGGAAGTCCTGACGGCCACCCGGAGCCGCGCCGAGGCGCTCCGGGGATTCTCCTCGATCTCCTCCTGAGAAGGACTCCGAACCGCCCCACGTCGAAACACGGGTCGAGCGCCGCACACGCAGACCGGCAGCTCAGGCGGACAGACGCAACGTCCTTCGCGCTCGGAGATGAACCGCTTGACGGCGCGATCCTCACCGGAGTGGAAGGTGATCGCAACCAACCTCCCGCCCGGCGCAAGGAGCCTCTCCGCCGCCTCGAGCCCTCGTTGAAGACCGCCAACCTCGTCGTTGACGTAGACCCGCACGGCCTGGAACACGCGCTTGGCCGGGTTCCCGCCCCGTTCCACCCAACCAAGCGCGGCCCTCACGGCATTCGCGAGGTCCAACGTCGTCGCAAGCGGGCGGCGGCGTGAGATCTCACGCGCCACGCGCCTGGCTTCGTTGCGCGGCACGTCACCACGCTCCGAGAGCACCCGCGCAAGCTCACCCTCCTCCACCGCATTCAGGAAGTCCGCCGCGGAGACCCCGGATTCCGGGTCCATCCGCATGTCCAGCGGCCCTTCCCTGACGTAGCTAAACCCGCGGGCCGCCTCATCCACCTGATAGCTCGACAGCCCGAGATCGAAGAGGATCGCATCCACCCGCTCTCCCTCCTCGGCCATCTCCCACAGCACCTCGTCAAAAGCGCCGGACTTGAAGGAGAAGCGGTCGTCCCGGATACCGGACGCCCTGATCTCCGCGTCCGGGTCCCGGTCGATCCCTACAAGCCTGCCGTTCGGGCCAAGCTCGTCGAGTATCCGCCGGGCGTGACCTCCACCCCCGAAAGTGGCGTCCACCACCGCGCCCGCCTCGGACGGAGCGAGCGCCGACACCGCCTCCTCCAGCATCACGGGAACGTGGTTCACGGCCATCACCCGCCGGACTCCCGGCCGGCGAACTCCTCCACGATGTCCGCAAAGACCTCGTCCGCGCCTTCCACGTACTGATTCCACTCTTCGGTGCTCCAGATCTCCAGCCTGTCATCAACCCCCGCGAGAGTCACGTCTCTATTCAATCCCGCGTAACGTGCGAGCTTCGTCGGGATCAAAACCCGCCCCTGGCGGTCGAGCGTCGCCTCGAAGGCCATCGAGAAGAACATCCGCGAGAGCTGCCTTCCCTTCGCGGAGAGGTCGGCATTAGCCTTGATGTTCGCCTTGAAGGCCGCCCACTCATCCGGCGGAAAAGCGAACAGACATCGATCCACGCCCTTCGTCACCACGATCCCACCCTCGAAGTAGGACCGGAGCCGGGAGGGAAGAGTCAATCGCCCTTTCTCATCCAGGGTGTGCTCGTATTCACCTAAAAGGGCCAGAGCCTCGTCCTCCCACTACGCTCCATATTGACCCACGACTGCCGAGATTCTTGCATACCTGACAAAAAGACGCAATTCAGAGCCGTTTGTGGAGCCATATTGCACCTTTCAGATACTTTTATCCTCCCCCCCTGGTATTAGGGGCCCTACAAAATTTGGTGACGGAGGCGGGGTCGAACCCGTGCAGAGAGAAATGTAGAGGCCCTAAATATCGAAGATGTAGGGGAATTCGACCTCTTGACCCAATATGTTGGGTATCCGGGAAATAGCCCGAAGGGGTCTGATGTAAGGGATTTGCTGGTGGTGGTTACGTCGTTATTGGGGGGTGGGCCCACCAGGACTCGAACCTGGGACCGTCCGATTATGAGTCGGATGCTCTAACCAACTGAGCTATGGGCCCTGGGGCCGGACGACGGTCGCGCCGGGCCGGCTCCCCTGGTTGGACTCGAACCAACAACCCTTCGGTTAACAGCCGAATGCTCTGCCAATTGAGCTACAGGGGAAGGCTACCTGAAGATTATACGTTCGCGGAGAGCTGGCTTCAAGATTCGGCGGCGACGGCCCTCAGAGCGTCCTTGAGTTGCAGCGTCTCTATGTGGATACGGTCCTTTTCGTCATAGTCGGTGGTCTGACGCTTTGCGCGCTCGCGACTCAGTACGCCAACTCTGAGCCAGGCTTCCCGGATGGCAGCCTCAGAAGGGTAAAGTCTCTCCTCGACGGAAGATAGGGCGCTGATCTGATCCATCAGAGGACGGGCACGCTCGTCAGCTACCAGAGAATCGAGGTTCTGTCCGGAGTGCTCTCTGAGAAGGGAGAAGATCCGGGCTTGATCCTCATTCGCGAAATCCTCGCCATCCAGCATAAACGGCTCGGACAGCGAAGATACTCCGACCCCATTAGTCATGGGTTCCTCGCCAAGATCCGGCCGGGACAGCAAGAGCGCCAACAGCTCGTGGCCGGCCCGCTGGAGGGGATCTGCGGAGGCCGGTTCGCGCGTGGACCTCGGTGCGGTAGGTGAACGCCGCTCCTGCAGCGTTTCCGGATTCACGCCGAGGGCCTCGCTCGCGAGCCGGATGGCTTCTTGACGAAGTACAGGATCATCCATTCTTTCTATTAATTTCCTTATCTCGGGTACGGCTCGCGAGCGGCTCATAGCATCTGCTCCGCGATGTGTCGTGGCGATATTCTGGATTCTAAATTCTAAAATCGGCATGGCGTTGGTAAGTAAACTCCTAAACTCTTCCACCGAGTGCTCGCGGAGCCAATCAGCAGGGTCTGTCGGTAACTGTAACAATCGAAGATCTGTCTTCAACTCTGCGGCGACCTCTAGGAGCGAATTGTCTGTCACAACGCGCTCTGCAGCTCTGCGACCTGCGTCATCAGGATCGAAAAGCACATACGCCCTTTCGATATGGCGGCCGAGGATCTTCAAGTGTGCCGGTGTGGTCGCCGTGCCGAGGGTGGCGACGACGTTTTTTATGCCAGACTGATGGAGCATCAGTACGTCCGTGTATCCCTCGACCACGAGGGCGGACTGTTCCTTGCGGATCGCCTCCGTTGCCTGCGGGAACCCGTAGAGGAGGTCGCGCTTGGTGAAGATCTCGGTCTCCGGAGAGTTGAGGTACTTGGGATGCTCGTCGCCCAGTGCGCGAGCACCGAAACCCACGATCCTCCCTCGCCGGTCGGAGATGGGGAAGGTGATCCTACCGGAGAACCGCTCCCCACCTCGCGGCGATAGAAGCCCGGCCGCATCGAGCGCCCTACGTTCGAGCCCCAGGTTCCGAGCAGCCCCCACGAACCCCGAACTCCCGCGCGGCGGAGCGAAGCCCAGGCGAAATTCTTCTATAGTAGAATTGTTTAATTCCCGGTTTTTGAGGTACTTTCGCGCCTGCTGCGCCTCGGATGAGCTGGAGCGCAACAGGTACTTATGGTAGTAGACGGTGGCGGCCGCGAGGGCTTTGTGGACCATGCGGCGGCGCTGGTTGCGTTCCCTGGCGGCCTGGGCGTCGGCGGGAGAACCTTCGAACTCCAGTTCCACGCCGGATCGTTCGGCGAGATAGGACACCGCCTCGGAGAAAGACAGGGACTTCAAGTCCATGACGAGCTTGATGGCGTCACCGCCACGCTGGCACCCGAAGCAGTAATAGAAGCCGCGATCCGGAGTGACGCCAAACGAGGGGGTCTTCTCGGAGTGATCCGGATACGGACACAGACCGGAGAAACGTACGCCCTGGCGTCGAAGAGCGGTAAACTCCGAAGCCACTTCGACGATGTTAGCTGTTTCCCGGATTACCTCTATGCTCCGCTGCGAGATCCTCAAAAGGTCAATCCCTCTTCGCCAACCGTACAAATATTTGCCGGCCCATCGTATACGTTGCGAGGCTAATGTTACTCTAGACTGCATGGAAAGCTCCGACGGATTCACGCGCACGGCCAGCACGGGCTATGCTGACCTGCCGCCTGGCGTCGGTTTCGAGCTCAAGGACGAGCCCTTGCGGCGCGACATCAACCTGCTGGGGCGAGTTCTCGGGCGAGTGTTGATAGAGCAGGAGGGAAAAGACTTCTTCGATACGGAAGAAGAGGTGCGGCTCCTCTGCAAACGGCTGCGCTTCGAGTACGATCCCGATCTCGACGAGCGTTTGAAGCGAAGGATCGAGTGGATGGACGCCGGGGAGCTCGCCGATATAGTACGGGCATTCTCGGTCTACTTCCAGCTCGTTAACATCGCCGAGCGTTACCATCGGATCCGGCGGCGGCGTCAATATGAATCATCCGCGAGTAATCCCCCTCAACGAGCCTCCCTGGGAAACGCGCTGCTCCGGCTGAAGGAAGAAGGAGTCGAGGAAGAGAGGCTCAGGCGGGCGCTCAGCCGCATGAACCTGAGTCTCGTCTTGACCGCGCACCCGACGGAGGCCATGAGGAGGAGCATCCGGCAGAAGCACGTCGAGGTCGCGGAGATACTCGAGGCGCTGGACTCTCGGGATTTATCGTGGCGGGAACGGCGGCGGCTCGAAGAGCGGTTGTGCGAGCAGATCACACTCCTCTGGCAGACCGACGAGCTTCGGGCGCGCCGCCCGGAGGTCGAGGAGGAGATACGGCGCACCCTGCTCTTCTTCGAGACCCCCCTGATCTCCGCCACCCTCGACGTGTACCGGGAGTTCGAGGACGAGCTGGCGCGTCACTTCCCAGACCATCCGCCGAACCTCGGCCGGGTCCTGGAGTTCGGCTCGTGGGTTGGCGGCGACCAGGACGGAAATCCGTTCGTCAAGCCGGAGACCCTCAGCGCCGCGCTCGCGTTGCACCGGGAGCTTATCCTGACCCGCCACCTCGAATCCGTGGCCGGGCTGGCCGATCATATGAGCCAGTCCACGAAGCTCGTCCCGGCTTCCGAAGAGCTTCACCAATCCGTCGAGGGAGACGAGCAGCTTCTGGCGGGGGCCGCTCGGCATAACGAGGAAGTCCTCGGGAATGAGATCTACCGCCGCAAACTCCTTCTCGTGGCGGAACGGTTGAGATGCACCCTCAAGGAACCAGGCTCCCGAGCAGCTTACAGCGGAGCATCGGAGTTCGAGGACGACCTGCGCATCGTGCAACGGAGCCTCATCGCCCACGGTGGAAGGCGAGTCGCGGACGGCAACCTCCGCGATTGTATCCGCCAGGTTGAGGTCTTCGGGTTCCACCTGGCGAAGCTGGACGTCCGTCAGGAGAGTTCCCGGGTGGTCGGGGCCGCGGCGGAGATCCTCGAAGTCTCTAAAGGAGAAGATCTTCTCTCGCTGGACGAGAATGGGCGCGCGGATCTACTGTGGAGGTTCCTGTCAGACCCGGAGCCGGGCCTCTCCGTTACGAACGGCCTCTCGAACGAGACTTGGGAGGTAATGGAGACATTCGAGCGCATCCGCCGGGCGAAGGACGAGTTCTCGGAGCCGCCGGTCGAGAACTTCGTGCTGAGTATGGCCCACAACGCCAGCGACGTACTCGCTGTCCAGCTACTGGCGCGTCTGGCGGGCCTGTTGGAGGTGGACGAGCAAGGACGATGCACGGCCAACCACCTGCGGGTGACGCCCCTCTTCGAGACGATAGACGACCTCGAACGGGCGCCCACGGTGCTTCACGGTTTGCTGGATGACCCTTTTTATCGTTCTTCGCTGGCGGTGAGCGGCGATTTGCAGGAGATCATGCTGGGCTACAGCGACTCTGGCAAGGACGCCGGATACGTGACGAGCAACTGGGCCCTCTACCAGGCGCAGGGTTCGCTCGCTGCCGTGGCCCGCGAGCACGGGATCGAGTTGCGGCTCTTTCATGGCCGGGGCGGGACAGCGGGACGCGGCGGTGGTCCTAGCTACGAGGCGATCATGGCCCAACCCCCAGGCACGTTGAACGGTGGAATCCGGATAACGGAGCAAGGCGAGGTCATCTCCTTCAAATACAGCATGCACGGCCTCGCCCGCCGCAACCTGGACACGGTGCTGGCCGCGATCCTGGAGGCCACGATCGAGGACGGCCCCCGCGAGCCGGACCCGCGCTGGATCGAGGCGATGGAAGAGCTGTCCGCTACCGCCCGGAATACGTACCGCGGCCTCGTCTACGAGGACAGGGACTTCCTGGAGTTTTTCTCCGAAGCTACTCCTATCCGCGAGCTTTCCCTGCTGAACATGGGAAGCCGTCCGGCACGCAGGACACAGACCCCGGACGTGGAGAGCCTGCGAGCCATCCCGTGGGTCTTCGCCTGGACCCAGAACCGGCTACTTCTCCCGTCGTGGTACGGAGCAGGCACCGCCTTATCGAGCTTCGCCCGGGACCCTGAGAACCTCGACACCCTGCGAGAGATGTATCGCGGGTGGCCGTTCTTTCGGACGCTGGTGGACTTCATGCAGATGACCCTCGCCAAGAGCGACATGCGGATAGCCGAGACGTATACGGATCTGCTTCCAAAAAAAGAGAACCGCCACCGTCTGTGGCGGCGCATCTCGGAGGAGCATGGCTCGTGCATGGAGGCCGTGCTCCGCGTGACCGACCATGCGAACTTGATGGATAACAGCCCCGTCCTCCAGAGGTCCATACGGCTGCGCAACCCTTACGTGGACCCGCTCTCCTACATCCAGGTCAGCCTGCTTCGCCGGCTGCGCGCCCTCCCGGAAGACTCCCCCGACCGAAACAGCGTACTCAACACCCTGCTCCTCACCATCTCCGGCATCTCTTCCGGGATGCTGAACACTGGATGATCTATAGCGACGCGCCCTCGCCTGACGAGGCGAAATCCAACCTCATCAGCCTGGCCTCGGTGAAGCGAAAACCACACTGACGGTAGAAACCGCGCAGGCGCGACTCGTAGTCTACGTGAAGCCATTCGGCGCCACGGTCCCTGGCCTCCCTCGCCGCCCGCCGGACGAGTTGACGACCGATTCCACGCCTACGCAAGTTCGGGTGAACCGTGGTGTCCAAGATGAAGGCATGAACCTCCGTCCCACGCAACGTTGACGAAACCGGCCAGAGCCCGTCCCCGATACGCGCACACGTAGACGAGGCTGCGTTCGAGGATAGGAGCGAAGTCCCGGTGCGAGTGTTCGCTCCACGACGCGGCGAACAATTCGTCGAGTTCGCCGGAGCTGACGGCAGGGTTTGCCCGGTAGGTTATGCCGGTCTCGTCGTGCTGGGCTTGTATCAAGGCTCCGTTTCAGACCTCACGCGAAGATGTCGCCGCGCGGCATGAAGAGGCGGCGGTAGGTGGCTAGCGCGTAGCGGTCGGTCATTCCGGCCACGAAGTCCACGGTTTCCGTGATGGGGTCGGGGTCGCTCTTCGCCCGCTCGCCTGGATGTTCGAGGTAATAATCGAAGAGCGCGACGACGACCCCGCCGGCTTTCTCGTTCTCCCGTGAGCGCGGGTTGCGGTATACGTGCTCGAAGAGCCATGACCGCAACTCCATCAGGGCGTCGAAACCATCCGTGGAAAGCGTGATCTCCTTTTTCTCCCGGGACGAGGAGATCATGTCCCGCACCAGCCAGTCTATGCGGGCACTCATCTTGTCTCCGAGCACCGTGAGCGGCTTTTCCGGGAGATCCGCCCACGAAATAGTCCCCGCCCGCAGCGCATCGTCCACGTCGTGGTTGACGTAGGCTATGCGATCGGCTACCCGTACGATCTCACCTTCCCGCGTAGACGGATAACCCTTGCCGGAATGGTTGAGTATCCCATCTCTAACCTCCAACGTGAGGTTCAATCCATCTCCATCTTTTTCGAGGTGGTCAACGACCCGCAGGGAGTGTTCGTTGTGCCGGAAACCGCGATGGTGTTTGGCGAGGGCGCGGGAGAGGGCTTCTTCGCCGGTGTGGCCGAAGGGGGTGTGTCCGAGGTCGTGGCCGAGTGCTATGGCTTCGGCGAGGTCTTCGTTGAGGCCGAGGGCACGGGCTATGGTGCGAGAGACCTGCATCATCTCCAGCGTGTGGGTCAGGCGGGTGCGGAAATGGTCGCCGTCCGGGGAGATGAATACCTGCGTCTTGTGCATGAGCCGCCGGAAGGCTTTGGCGTGGATTATGCGGTCGCGGTCGCGCTGGAACGGGTTGCGGACGCCGTCGGGCTCTTCGGGGCGGGCGCGGCCGACGCTCTGCGTGCAGGCCCAGCCGTCTGTTCGGATGCTCATGCCGGACGCCGGGCG
This sequence comes from Rubrobacteraceae bacterium, assembly GCA_051003015.1. Classification (GTDB taxonomy): domain Bacteria; phylum Actinomycetota; class Rubrobacteria; order Rubrobacterales; family Rubrobacteraceae; genus JACDGB01. Next base: position 14,124 of record JBPCLT010000243.1, read on the forward strand.
CCGGGGATGGACGGGTCGAGGAGCAGGTTACCTGGGGCATGGGCGAGGACGTGGGAGCGGACCACCCGGCGCACGCTCTCGCCGAGCATCTCATCCGTGGGAGCATCGCGGATGGGAGTCTGGATCAGGGTCCGCAGCCGGTCCAGGACTTCCGGTGGGATCGGGAAGGTTTCCGCGCTCTCCATCCGGCATTCGGCGCAGAGAACGCCGCCCAGATTCGGGGCGAAATAGAGTCGGCCCTCCGCCTCATCCGGGGGGACGCCACAACCCATGCAGGCGTCGAGTTGTGGAGCGTAGCCGGCCAGGATCGAAAGCTTCAACCCGAAGGCCGCCTCGACCGCCCCGAAGCCGGCGTCCCGGTTTTCGAGTGAGTCGAGGCCGTGGTAGAGCAGGTTGAAGATGCGCCGGTCGGCTTCGTCGCCGCCAGAGAGGGCACGCACTATACGTACCATCCCGGCAGCTGCCTCGAAGCGGGCGAGGCTCTCGCGGACGCCGTGGAAACTCCGCAGCACCTCGGCCTGGGTCACGGTATGCAGGGTGCGGCCCTGGTAGGCGATGAAGTCCACACAGGAGAGAGGTTCGAGACGGGCTCCGAAACGGGACTTCGTGCGCCGGATGCCCTTGGCGATGGCCGAGACGAGGCCGATGTCCCGGGTATACAGGTCGAGGATGCGGTCGGCCTCTCCGTAGCGGATGGACCGGAGGACTATGCCCTTACTCTTGTAGACCGCCATTCCCCGCCTCTTCCATTATGGAGACGCCGGCGCTCATGCCGAGCCGGGAAGCCCCCGCGTTCACCAGCTCCATGGCGTCTTCCAAAGTCCGAATGCCGCCGGAAGCCTTCACCGCCAGGCCCTCCGGCGCCTCCTTGCGTAGCAAGGTCACGTCGTGGGCGGTCGCGCCCGCAGGCGCGAAGCCCGTCGAGGTCTTCACGAAATCCGCGTCGCTGGAGGCTATAATCTGGACCGCAAGCCGCTTCATTTCGTCGGTGAGATAGGCTGTCTCGATAATTACCTTGACCACCGCGTCGTTGAGCCCGTTGTTCATGGCGACGACCCCAACCTCCTGCGTGACGCTGGAAAGCTCCTCGGCCACGAAGGAGAAATCCCCCGAGAGGAACCTGGAAACGTTCATCACCACGTCGAGCTCCGACGCGCCGCTGGAGATGGCGTCCCGCACAGCCGCCGCCTTGACCACGGTCGTGTCGTTACCAAACGGGAAGGAGATCACCGTCGCAACCTTCACGTCCGTTCCGCGAAGCTCCCTGGCGCAGAGCCGCACGAAGCACGGCGGCACGCACACCGCCGCGAAGTGGTGTTCCGCCGCCTCCCCGCACAGACGCCGGAAGTCCTTCTCCGTGGCGTCGGGCTTGAGCAGGGTGTGATCCACCATCTTCGCAAACTCCCGCA
>JBPCLT010000244.1:0-23124 GCA_051003015.1 Rubrobacteraceae bacterium
TGATACCGAATCCAGTCGAATACTTCGCCGTGTGCGTTTTCGTAAGTCGTGAGTCGAAAAGAGCTTGAGGTCCGCGCGCCGAACACGGAAAAGATCAACCGTATCCCTTGCCAGCCCGCTGTTCTTGTTGAAAGCTGATGGCTCATCGTCCGTAGGTTTCCGTGAGGTCCTTCAACCGCGTCGCCAGGTCCAGTGTGAGCGTCGCTCCGTCCAGACGCCAGGTCCAGTTCCCTTCCGCGGCGCCGGGAAGGTTCATCCGGGCTTCGGGACCGCAGCCGAGTAAATCCTGCATCGGCACCACGGCGCGGGCCGCGACCGATGAGTACGCCAGACGGATGAGGTCTCTGAAGGAGACGTACTCCCGTCCCACGTAACGCCGGAGGGAGGCCATCTCTCCGGCGGAGGCGGAGGACAGCCAGCCTGCGGCGGTGTCGTTATCGTGGGTGCCGGTGTAGACGACCCAATTGTCGTGGCCGTGGTTGTGGGGCAGGAACGGGTTGTCCGGGCCTGAGCCCCACGCGAACTGAAGGACCTTCATCCCAGGCAGACCGAGCCGGTCCCGCAGCGCCTCGACCGCGGGTGTGATCTCCCCTAAGTCCTCCGCGATGATGGGAAGCTCTCCCAGAGCGTCGCGCAATGCCTCGAACAGGGCATCCTTTGGACCTTCCACCCAGCGGCCATTCTTGGCGGTCTCCTCCCCGGCCTGGACCTCCCAGTACGATTCGAAGCCCCGGAAATGGTCCACGCGCACAAGGTCGAAGAGCGTGAGCGACATCCGCATCCGCTCGACCCACCAGGAATAGCCGTCGTCCGACATCCGGTCCCAGCGATACAGCGGGTTGCCCCATAGCTGGCCTGTCTCGCTGAAGTAGTCCGGCGGAACCCCGGCCACCACCGATGGCTCTCCGGAGCCGTCGAGGGAGAACAGCCCCTGGTTCGCCCACACGTCGGCGGAGTCGTGGGCGACGAAGATGGGGAGGTCCCCGATCACCTCTATACCCGCACCGTTCACCGCCTTCTTTACCGCTTCCCAGTCCCGGAAGAAGCGGTACTGCGCCCACTCGTGGAAGAGAATATCGTGTGCCAGCTCTCGGCGGATCCGCGCCAGCGCCCCCGGCTCCCGAAGCCGGAGACCCCTATCCCACGCAGTCCACGGCGCGTTGCCGAACTCCCTCTTCAAAGCTGCGTACAGTGCGTAGTCCCCGAGCCATGCCCGATTCTCCTCCCGGAACGCATCGAGTTCCTTGCCGGGCCGCGCCCGCCCGAACGCTTCGCGCAGCCTCTCTTCCTTGACGGCCATGACGGCCGGATAGTTTACTGGTCCGTCCGCGGCCTTCGGGAGTCCCGCCTTCAGCAAGCCCTCCTCGACGAGTCTTTCCGTACTCACGAGCAGCGGGTTGCCGGCGAAGGCGGAGTATGCGGAGTACGGTGAGCCGCTCTCGCCCGTGGGTCCGAGGGGTAGCGTCTGCCACAGCCGCTGGCCCGCCTCCTCCAGGAACCGGATGAACCGGAGGGCTTCTGGTCCGAACTCCCCGATGCCATATGGACCGGGCAGGGATGTGGGGTGGAGCAGGATACCGGCGGAACGACCGCTCACGCGCCGGACCTCTCCATTTCGGCGACGAATCGGGCGATTTCATCGGGAGAGCGCAGCACGATCACTGTCTTCTCGATAGATACTTGCTCCAGCTTCCGGAGGATTCCGGGCCGTCGTTCAGTGGGGTATTTCCACAGGTATCTCAGGAACTTCAGGTCGAGCCTTTCCGGGCAGCCAGGGGCCATGTCCGGTCTGGAGCGGTGGGCGTAGCGGAGACGGCGCAACAGTACGCGCCGAATGCACAGACTCCTCGGGAGGTCGAGGAGGATCACGGCGTCCGCCCTGGCGAGCCGGAGGTCGAGGGTGCCCCCGTAGTTGCCGTCCATGATCCAGTCTCTGCGTCCGGCCCGTCGCCGCACGGTCTCTTCCCACTCGAGCCGCGATCCCTCCCTCCAACCCGGCCGCCAGTACAGGGTATCCAGATGGACGACCTCGATGCCCAATATCTCCCCGAGGCGCAAGGAGAGCGTGCTCTTCCTTGCTCCGCCCGAGCCTATGACGAGTATCCTCTTCACTTCCAGGAGGTCCGGCGCGTGTGTGATGATGTCGGTGGCGCTGTCCACGCCGGGGATTCTAACGCCGGGAACGGGACCGTCTAGTTCACGACCTGCCGGCTCAGGGCGGAGGAGTCGAAATAGGCCATGAAGCGCCGGACTTTATCTCCCTCCATCTCCAGGATGCTCACGCCCGCGTAGGAGACGGAGTGGCCGTCGGAGGTGCCTTCCGTCCGCCATTCCAGGGCGGCGCGTCCCTCGCCGTCGGCGAAGACGTTGCGGAAGGTGGACTCCATGTCGTCGAAGGTCTTGCGGTAGGCGGTCCAGAACTCACGGGCCCCGTCGTGGCCCCGGAACGTCTTCGGGACAGCCACGTTGCCGACCTCGCAGTCATCCGAGAGGACCTGGATCATGGCTTCGATGTCCCGGTCTTTCTCCACTTTCCACAACGCATCCTTGAAGCTCTCCGCCACCTCGATGGACAAAGCATTCACCTCTCTCACGGCCACGATCTTCGATTTCGGACAGAGCGGTGCTTACCCTCCGGCGGACGGTGCAAATCCAGTCCCACCAGAATCATCCCGCGCCGGATGTTCGGGCGGGAGCCAGGAAGTCTCCCGCGAAGCGCCGAGACCAACCTTCGAGACGGTGTAGTGCGACGGGCTTTATGTCGCCCGCTTTCTGGCCGCGCTCCCGGCAGACGGCGTGGTAGGTCTCGAGCCCGTGCCGCGCCCGGAACACGCGCAGCGCCCCCAACTGCCCAAGATCCCGGCAGTACCGGTAGTGATAGTTCTCCAGGAGCGTCTCTTCGAGGTCTCTGCCCAGATCCAGGAGCGCCGCGTCCGATGCGCCGTCCGCCTCGATGAAGAGGGCGTAGGCTCCGTTATCGGGCGCTTGACCGGCCTCGAACGCGACCATTGCAAACGCGGCGCGGGGAGCGTGGCGGGGGAGCAGGGCGTGCAGCGCATCGCGGACGTGACGCTCGTCGAGTTTCTCGCCGAAGTGGTCGGAGACGAATCCTTCTCTTCCCAGGAAACGGAAGAGCGGGCATCCCCCGAGGTGGCCGGATACCTCCACCACGTCGTGGAGCCGGTAGCGGTAGAGACCGCCGCCGGTGGTGACCACGACCGAGTATCGTACGCCCGGCTCGAGCTCATGGGCGAGCAGAGTGGGATCTCCGTCCGCGTCTTCCGGCAGGAACTCGAAGAAGTGGGACCGGATCGCAAGCGCCGAGCCCGTCAGCCCCCGGAGTGGGAAAGAGACGGCGCACTCGGTCGCGAGCAGGCCCTTGCCCTGGATTCGCGCTTGCGGGAAGAGCCGCGTGACTTCGGGGACGTGCAGCGCGGCGTGGGCTTCAGTCCAGCAACTCACGAGCCGGAGGCGCGGCCAGAGACGGGAGTGGACGGAGCCGGGGTCTTCCGCCCCGAAGGCCGCCCGCACCTCGTCCGCCCGGCGGGGGTCCGGCTTGTTGAGCGCGGCGAGTCTGCTTTCTATTTCGGATGGGAGAGACGTGGAGATGATCCCACGGGCTATGTCACTGGCGAGATTGGGCCACCATTCCGGGAGCCGGGAGACGAGGAGGGTGAGGAAGGTGGGGTTCCAGACGGAGATCAGGGCGAGGGACCGGCTCCGCAGCAGGAAGAGCAGCGTCGCGTACCGGAAGGACTCGATGTCCTGTATGCGGCGCGCCTCCTCCGGCACGGCCATGACGGATCTGAGCAGCGCGCCGCGTCCCCGTCCGAGGTATCCGGCGTCGTCCTCGAAGCCGATGGGGATGCCGCCGGGCGTGCGTTCCTCGTGGCGGGCGACGGGGGAGGCGGACCAGTATGCCGTCCCGCCGAGGAGCCTGCGGTCGCGGAAGAGGTCAGCTACCCAGGGCGAGACCGCGCGCCCGAACTCCTCCCGGAGCGCCGCCGTGTACGGGATGAGCTTCGTCGCGGTGGAGGATCCACTCGTCGGTTCGAGTAGCAACACGGGGTCGTGGGTCAGTACGCCCTCCTCGCCCGCCCCGATCCTCTCTACCGCTCCCGCATAGTCCTCGTACTCCGTGAGCGGCGCGCGCTCCCGGTACTCCGCCGCCGACCGGATGTTTCCAAACCCGTGTCGGCGACCGTACTCCGTGCCTGCGTTGCGCCACAGGTTTTCGAGCAACAATTTCTCCTGCGTGCCGGCTACGTCGCCCACGGATCGCCGGAAGCGGCGTGCCTCGCGCAGGCATGAGACGAGGAAGAAGGAGTTGGCGACCGCTGGCGGGAGGCGCTTCGCTTGGGGAGTCGGGAGTCGGGTTGTTCCTTTCGACTGCCGACTCCCGGACCTGCCAGAACTGGAAACCTTCACCCGGATTCGATGTCAGTCCGCCCGCGGGCGCGTCACGAGGGTCGAAAGATGAGAGCCTGGCTTCCGGCCGGCGCGAGACGAGAGTTGATCGACCGGACCCGCATCACGGTGCTCGCCCGGCGCGAGTTGGCACGATCTCCGTGAACCCAAAATCAACAAACCACCTATCAGGCCGCGTCGTCCGCTGCCCGCAGGCGCGCGGCGAGCAGGATCACGGCTAGCGCGGCGAAGTGGGCGGTCGTGAGGTAGTGGCGGGCCGGGGAGATTTGGAAGACGCGCGAGATCTCCCGCCGGTGGATGATGCTCTGGAGGACCCGGAAGAGGAGAACGCCGATGGATGCGTCCACGACTTCTGTGTGACTGTCCGGGTCGCGGGCCGCGAGGAGTTGGAGGACTCCCAGCCCTCCGACGAAGGCACCCGCCGGGCGGACGATGTGGGAGAACTGCGCGTCCGGCTCGAAGTCCGCCCCATAGAGCGGCGCGCCCAGGCGCATGATCCCACGCCGCCCCAATACGCAGAATAGCCCCGTCAGGATGTGCCCACCGGCGACGTAGGTCATGACCGCCCGTAGCAAAATCCGGTCGTCCATCACGTTCCTCCTTCCGATTTCCCTCTATCGCGCATTGTATCCGCGCCATCCCCGAGCATCCGGCACCCGGCTGGCGTGAGGTTCCCCGGCACGAGCTCCGTGAGGCAGACCAACTCCTCGCCTCGGGCGTGGCCTGGGTTGGCGGCGGCGAAGAAGGCGACGTGCGGGTCGGAGAGGCGGCCGGTGATCTCCGCTACCCCATGCCGCAACGGAGCGGCTTCCATCGGCCGCACGACGCCCCGCTCCGGATCATACTCCTCCGGGAAGCGGGCACGGGCCAGCACGTCCATGACCCGCCGCGCCTCCGGCGGCGCCGGACGATCATGCATCGGATGGAACTCACGGAAGAACGTGCTCAGGAAACGGTAGGTCTTGTAGCCTGAGCTTACGAGGAACCAGTATACGCGGGTCCCCGGCTCCTCCCGCCGCACCATATCCGCGAGCGCAAAAGCGTGCCGGGACCAGAGTTTCGAGAGCAGGCTCTCGCCCCAGTGCTCCCTGGCGATGATGGTGTCGCCTGAATAGACCGCCGCCACCGGCAATCCTTCGACGCGCATCAGCATCATCGTCGAGAAGCCCTTTATGCGGCCTGAGCCATCGGTGAGCAGGATGCACCACTCCTTCTCGGATAGGTCCCTCTCGAACGTAGTCCGGGAGACGTTCTCGAAGTAGTGCGCGAGCAAGGACAACATCTCCTCGCGCTCGTCGGGGGAGAGGTCCGGTACGCGGCGGATCTCGCCGGAGAGGGATCGCTTGTACGGGTTCCGGTCCATAACTCCGCCTCTCGTTCTGGTCGTAAGTCGTGAGATCGTAAGTCGTATTTTTCTTTTCCCGACTCCCGTATCAAAGGCAGGAGATCTCGACGTGCGGAGCGCGGCCGTCGAGTTTCTCGTGGAAGCCTTCGCCGCCGGGCCAGGTGACGGTATACAGTCGGCTACGATATGGGACGTGTGAATATCGCCGGATCTCGGGGAGCAGGGGATCCCCCTCCGCGAGGCCGGCCACAAGGTAAGCGTACCCGCGTTTGGCGGCGAGGCCGTGGACGCTCCGCAACAACGCCCGGAAGACGGTTCGGTCGTCCCCCGCCACGCGGACGAAGCTCGCGTACGCGAAGCTCAAAGACTCGCCGGGCGCGGGGAGCGGATGCCGCCGCGTGAGACGTGCGCCGGCATTGTAGAGTGGGCGGGCGTACCGGAGCGCGCCGGAGTATCCACGCACGACCGTCTGTTTGCAGTCGGACTGGTCCCAGAGCCCGATCACGCCCCGGATCTCGCCGTCTCGCTCCGCCAGCATGAAGTCCTCGACCGCGAAGCCCGGCGTCGTCGAAGGGAGGAAGTCCTCCTCACCGTAAAAAGGCGAGAACTGCCGTCCGCGTCCGTGCTCGTTCAGGAAGGCCACTATCCGCGGTAGGTCCTCCGGCGTGGCGCGGCGGAGCCACGGTGGTGATGTTTGGTCGAAGAGGGGCGCGCGCACGGAGATGGCGGCGGTGTACATCCGGCCGGCCTCGCGGAAGCGCGGGAGGCCGGGACGAGCCTTCTCGACCAGGATGGCCCGCGCCTCGCGGCTGCCTTCCGTTATGGCCGCGAGGTGGCCGGAGACCTGACTGTCCGCGTCGAGATCTCCGAGGTACTTCAGGCTCCGGGGGACGAGCCAGCATCCCCGGAAGCGTCCGGCTACGCGGGCTCCGTTCAGGTAGCCGACCTCCTCGACCTCCCCGTTCACCCACGCCGGACGTGTCGCCCGGCAGACGACGGCGGCAAGCTCCCCGCTCCGCCCGTCGCTGGCGACTACGACCTGGCACGAGCGGCCCAGAGTCCGGCAGCCCAGGAAGTAGTCGGGTTCGCGCTCGTAGGTGACGCTCACGCGGCCCGGCAGCGGGTTCGTCTTCAGGAGATGACGGATCTCCGCTTCGTCCTCCGGCCCGGCGAGGTACAGCCGGAAGCTCACCGGGACGAAAGGTCCAGCGGAGTCATGGTCGGCGAAGCGTCGAACGGCTCCGTATGCGCAGCCTTCACGAGTGGGGCCGTGTACGCTGCGTCACCGAGGGGCAGATCCTTGCGTTGCATGACTTCGCGGCGCATCATCGCGTTGATGACGAAGAAGTTGCGCCACATGAAGAAGTCGTTCGCGTTCACCTCGAAATCTAGGCTGCGCTGGATCATTGATGGATAGCCGTAGAAAGCGGCCCGAGCCTCGATGCATCGCCGCCGCACGTCCTCCGCGCTCATCCCCCGCGGCTCGTACGGGACCATCCCGTAACGGTAGTCCGGATCGAGCCACCACTTGTCGTAGGTCAGTCGGCCTTCCCGTTCGAGGCGGGCGTAGAGGGGCGTGCCGGGGAACGGCGTGAGGTGGTTGAAGGCGACCATGTAGAAGCGGTGTTTCAGGGCGAAGTCCAGAGTTTCGCGGAAGGTATCGCCGTTGTCGTCGTCGTAGCCGAGGATAAAGGTGACGTAGAGCCGGATGCCGTGGCGGCGGAGGTTGGAGAGCGCGACCTCGTAGCCGCCCTTCATCTGGTTGAAGCCCTTGCCCATGCGTTTCAGGGTCTGTGGGTTGAGGGACTCGAAGCCGATCAGGAGTCCCTGGCAACCACTCGCCTTGATGAGCCGCAGGAACTCCTCGTCGTGGGCGGCGTTGATGCTCGCCTGGCTGACCCACCTTATCTTCAGCGGGATGAGTGCCCGGAAGAACTCTTTGGCTTCCTCCATGTTCGACGTGATATTGTCGTCCACGAAGAAGATGAGCTTCTTGTTCAGGCCGCGGACTTCCTCGACGATCTCGCGGGCAGGACGCCTGGTCTGGGTACTCTCGAAGTAGCTCTGGATGGCGCAGAACTCGCACCGGAACTGGCACCCGCGACCCGCTTCGACGAGCCCGATGGGCAGATAGCGTTTGCCGCCGAAGATGGACCGGTCGAGGCGCAGCCCATCTAGCGAGGGCCGGCCCGCTCTCCGGTAGACGCGCCGGAGGTTGCCGCTCCGAAAGTCCTCTATCACCCGCGGCCACAAGGTCTCTGCCTCGCCGACGATGATGGACTCGGCGTAGCCGGAGACTTCTTCGGGGACGAGCGTGGCGTGGAAACCGCCCATGACTACGGGGACGCCGCGCTTACGGTACTCGGAGGAGATCTGGTACGCGCGCCGGGCGGTATACGTCTCGACGCTGATGGCGACGAGGTCGGTTGGTTCGTCGAAGGGGACCTTCTCCATCCGGTCGTCGTGGAACTTTACCTCCACGTCCGGCGGCGTCAGCCCGGCCAGCACGGCGGGCGCGAGCGGCTCCATCTGCCAGGAGCGGATGTACTTCTCGCCAACACGCCGTCCGACGCACGGATGGACGATGGTCAGCCTCATGGCGCTTCGCTCCGCCCGCTTCGGGAGTAGGGAAGGCTCCCGCTTCTCCCCTGCGGCAAGAGCCGTCCGGTTCGGCGCATGTACGAACGGTACTCTTCGCCGAAGCGTTCCAACATCATCCGCTCCTCTCTCGGGATCCGCACGAGGTAAAGGAGGAGCGAGATCCCCATCCCCGCGAGGCCCGCGACCCAGTTCTGAAGCAACGTGACCTGAGAGATCCCCCACAGCGTCTGCGAGGCGTACATCGGATGGCGCACCCGCCGGTAGACGCCGCCGGTGATGAGACGCTGCTCTTTCCTCACTTCCAGCGTCGGTGACCAGTTGTCGCCGAGCCCGGAGTGCGCCCGATGGAACAGCCATAAAGACGCGCCTGCGACGACCGCGCCTATGGGAACGGCCCAGGATGGCAGACTGTAGTCTGCGGAGTCGAGCCAGGGCGTCAGGGCGTGGATGAACGGCAGGATCACCACCGCCGCGAAGACGCACGCCAGCAAGAGCATCTCCATCACGTCCATGCGGGCTTCCACCCCCGGCTCCGGCGGCGCTGGTGGGGAGTCCGGATCGCCACTCCCGCAATGAGGGCGGCGAAGTAGACGGCCTCGGGAACGCCGAAGCTCACCACGTCTCCATCGCGTCCACGGACCTTGCGAAGGTCTCGAACGCGGCGTCTTGCTCCGTGTAGCCTGGCCGGAACCGGATGTCGTTCAGGACCTTGTCGTCGTCGCGCAGCAGCGTGTACATGAGCGCGGTGGCGCGGAGCGCGAGGTCAGGCCGGCGCGGCAGGAAGGCGACGACCGCCGGCTCGCAGAACCCTTCGGGGGTCGGCAGCGCGGAGAAGAGGGTACAGAAGTACACCGGCTCAAGCACCTCAGCCCACGCCAGGCTCGCCCCGAGCGTCGTGAAGCTCGCCACGATATCGCTATCCCTGCTGCCCGTCAGGGCGCCGAGGATGGGCGAGCGGGGCCGGCCTTTGAGATGAAGTGAGATCCTGAACCCGTCATGCACGGTGAGGCGTGGCGGTTCGGAGAAGTCCATCCCGTGCAGCGCCTCGAAGTGCGTGGAGTCGAGACCGTTGGCGACGACGAGGTGCGGGTGGCACCGGATGGTCCTCGAAGGCAGCCGCGCGACCCGTAATCCTTTCGGCGTCTGCGGCAGCGCGAAGAGCGGCTCAGGCCCGTTGAAGAGCCACGCTATGCCCCATCGCTCCTCGACCAGGTAAGCCCGCATCCTGCGCTTCGGCACGTCTTCCAAACCCGGCGCGTGGCGGCAGTGGCCGTCCGGGCCGAAGCCCCAGCCGTGGAACGCGCACCGCAGGCTATCGCCCTCGACGGTGCCGCGCCCGAGGTCCGCCCCGAGGTGCGGGCAGCGGGCATCCAGGACGTGGATCCTCCCCGATGCGTCGCGGTAGAGCGCGATGCGGCGGTTCAGGACATTGAAAGAGCGGACCTTTCCGCGCTTTATCTGCCGCGAGCGGGCCACCGGGTACCACGATCGCGCCACCACGTCCGGGTTGTTGAAGACCCGGCGTTGTCTCGGGCGCTCTGTCCACGCGGAGCCGTTCTTCGTGGTCTGCGGCGCGGCGGTCACGAGGTGGCTCCGGCGAGGAGCCTGTCGCCCACGGTCATCTCGCAGTTGTAGTAGCGGTGGAGGCGGTGGGCGTAGAAACGGTATCCGAGGTTGGCGGGTATGGCGGCGGAGAGCAGGTTCCGGGCGCCGGCGAGGCGTCGGGCGATGGAGGGATACGAGTATGTCTGCTTCCAGGCGCGCTCCGTGCCCCGGAGCAACTCGTCTGGGGTCATGTTCCTGGGCTGGAAGACGACGTGCTGGGCGTCGTATAGCTCCCAGTCCTTTGTCAGGATGCGCCCCTCGCCGTCGAGGCGCTTGAACAGGGCCGTGTTCGGGAAGGGCGTGAGGACGGCGTATCGGGGCAGGTCTATCTTCGCTTCGACGGCGAACTCGGCGGTCTCCTCGAAGGTATCCAGAGTATCGTGGTCGAAGCCGAAGACGAAGCAGCCCATGACGGCAATGTTGCGTTCGTGCAGGCGGGCCATCGTCTCGCTGTGGCTGTTTCTCGTGTTGAAGACCTTGCGGGTCTCGATGAGGGAACGACGCGAGAGGGACTCGAATCCGACCAGGATGCCGCGGCACCCGCTCTTAGCTATGAGGTCGAGCAATTCCTCGTCCCACGCGAGCGTCGTAGTGGCGAGTCCGCCCCACCTCACGCCCAAAGGAGCGAGCGCCGTGAACAGCTCTTTGGCGTAGTCCACGTCCGCGATGATGTTGAGGTCGAGGAAGACGAGCCGCTTCGCGCCCATCTGCTCGATGTCAGCCACCACGTCAGCGACCGGCTTCTGTATCGGCTTCCCCCACGCGGCGGGCACGACGCAGAACTCGCAGTTGTGGATGCACCCGCGCGTGGCCTCTATCGTATGCGTGGTCGCAAACCGCGCGCCGGGCATCATGTCCCGCCGGGGAAACGGCCTCCCGGCGAGGCTCAACCCGTGGCCCTGCACGTACATCTTTTTCATCCCATCGCCGGAGAAATGGTCTCGCAAGAGCGCGGGCCACGTCTCCTCGGCGTACCCGACGGCGACCGAGTCCGCGTGTTGGGCGGCCTCTTGCGGCGCGAGCGTCGGGTGAACTCCGCCCAGAACCACGGGCACGCCGCGCCGCCGGTATTGTTCGGCCAGGCGGTAAGAGCGCGGCGCGGTACCGGTTATGGCGCTGATGCCGACGAGGTCAGCGTCGAGGCTCGAGTCTATCTCCTGGATGCCCTCGTCCACCAGCACGACCTCGGCGTCCAACTCCTCAGGCACGAGCGAAGCCAGAGTAGTCAACGTCAGCGGCGCGTACCGCAAAGACTTCTTCCATATACCGCTCCGGTGCCGGTACAGCGGCCCGCGAGGCGAAACCAGAAGTATCCTCGGCCGCCGTCCCTTTATGCTCCCATTCAGTCCCACGAAACCACCTCCTGCCGACAGCATACACTGTAAGTACAGGAGGCGCAACGTGGGGGATCGTGGGTCAGGACTCTTCTATCTTTATCCGTTCGATCTCGTCGCCGGGTTCGCGGTCGCGGGCGGGGTCGCGTTCACGGATGGCGAGCACGACGTCCATGCCGTCAACGACCTCGCCGAAGATGGCGTGGCGGCCGTCGAGCCAGGGCGTCGGGACGTGGGTGATGAAGAACTGCGAGCCGCCGGTGTTCGGGCCTGCGTTCGCCATCGAGAGGATGCCCGGGCGGTCGTGCTTCAAGTCCGGATGAAACTCGTCCGGGATGCGGTAGCCGGGACCGCCGGTCCCCGTGCCCGTGGGGTCTCCGGCCTGGACCATGAAGTCCGGTATCACCCGGTGGAACGTCGTGCCGTCGAAGTACCCTTCCCGCGCCAGGAACACGAAGTTATTGACCGTCGTGGGAGCCTCCTCCGCGAACAGCCGGACGCGGACCTCACCCTTATCGGTGGCGATATTCGCGTGGTACTCGTGGCCCGGTTTCAGAGTCATCTCGGGCGGTGCGTCATAGGTATCGCGTGCCATTTCTCTCCTCACGTTTTGCTCGAAGACAAGTGTCCATGCTACCTTATCTCGCGAGATGTGAAGACGTGCCGGAGGTGTGTGATCATAGAACACTCCATCCAGAAGCAGACCCGGCTGGCGGACGTCGCGGGCCCGATCACGGCCCGTAAAGCGTTCGCCGCTGCGGATGAGGCCGCAAGGAGCTACGACGCGGACGCGCTTTGCCATCTGCTGACCGCCGGTGAGCGCATCAACCACGAAGGCGCCTCCGACCTGTGGGAGCTTCTGTTCCTGTTTCCGAACGAGCGGGCGCGGGCGATCTTCGGCGTCGGGATCGACGAGGATTGCGACCCGGACGAGGAGTGGAAGCTGCGCTACCTCTTCGAGGACGTGCAGCCGTTCGTTGTCGCCGAACCGGAGGGCATACTGGGGCGTCTGATCCGGAGCGGAGCCTTCGATGCCGAGGGGCAGTGGCACCGGGAGGTGGAGAGCCGGCCGCCTTTGCCCGCGCCCTTTCGGGACTCACCCGAGGCGGTTCGGGCCCTCGCCGATCAGGGAGAAGACTCCATCTCGGGTGACATCCACCTCACCCTCGAAGCGAGGACGCTCGATACAGGCAGGGCAGTGTGGTGATCCAGGGCATACGGTGTCGAATACACGACACCCTTCGCCGCCGGTTAGGCGGTCTCCCGAGGAGGTTGCGGAGAATCCGGATATCAGTTTCAAATCCTCGTAGGTAAGCTGCGAACCGCCCTTGCCTACGTCTACGTGAGGGAAGCCGAAGGCTCGCTTTTCAACGAGACACTCGAGCGAAGCCCGTCTCGATTCGGACAAACCTCCTGGCGGAGCTCCCCGTGAAGCGGATTCCCCCAGGTGCCTGCTACGCATCTTCTCGCTAGAAACGCGCCGCGGCGCACATAGAAGTTTCGTCACGCATCGCTTGACGATTGTCACGCATTGCGTGACAATCCGGTTATGATAAAGAGCTTCCGGGATAAGGACACCGCAAAGGTCTTCTCGGGACGCCGCGCCAGGAAGATCCCCTCGGACGTCCTCGAACGGGCGGAAGCCAAGCTGGCGGTTCTGGACCAGGTCGAGAGCCTCACGGAGCTTACGCGGCCGCCGTCCAACAGGCTGCACAAGCTCTCCGGGGACCGTGAAGGGCAGTGGTCCATCCGCATCAACTCGCAGTGGCGCATATGCTTCGAGTTCGACGATGAGGCCGGCGATGCGTATGCGGTCGAGATAAGCAAGCACTACGAGTGAGGTGGATTCGAGATGATAGATAGGGAGCAGCTTACGGAAGAGATAAGGGCGGAGGAGCGGGACCGGCCGCCGATGCACCCCGGCAGGGTGTTGGAGCTGGAGTGGATCGAGCCTCTGGGCATGAGCGTCAACCAGCTCGCCGGGGCCCTGGGCGTGTCCCGGCAGAGGTTGAATGAGGTGGTGCGCGGCCGACGCGCCATCAGCGCGGACACGGCCTTGAGGCTCGCCCGCTGGTCGGGGATGAGGGCCGGATTCTGGCTCGGGTTGCAGGCCAGGCATGACCTGGAGATGGCCGAGTGGAAAGAAGGAGATCGGATAGCGCGGGAAGTCAGGCCGCTGGCCGTGTCCGGCGAAGCCGAGGCGAGATAGAAAATCACCCGCCTTCGAGGAAGTCCCAAGAACGAAGCCTCCGCCCTATACAGGGGCTTCTACTTCTCCTCGCGTCCTCTACCTCATGTGCTGGCTTCCTGTTTCAAATCCTCGTAGGTAGGCTGCGAACTCTCCCGCAGTTCGTTGATCGTCGGTTCGTCGCTCATGGTTTCAAATCCTCGTAGGTAGGCTGCGAACTAGATCCAGCGCACCGGAGTCCCGAGGTAATCCTCGGTTTCAAATCCTCGTAGGTAGGCTGCGAACTTTTCGATGACAACAGGAAAGAGAGCCGTCCGCTCCTGTTTCAAATCCTCGTAGGTAGGCTGCGAACGTGCCCCCACCAATGCGGAGATTCGCCACAGCATCCGCGTTTCAAATCCTCGTAGGTAGGCTGCGAACGCCTCGACCTCTATGGAGAGCTCGTTCCCCTTGACGCGTTTCAAATCCTCGTAGGTAGGCTGCGAACCGTGTAGCGTCTCTCAGCCGTCGCCGTAGACAACGTGTTTCAAATCCTCGTAGGTAGGCTGCGAACCCGTGTATTCGGCGCTCACTTGTCCCCCTCCTTCTCCGGTTTCAAATCCTCGTAGGTAGGCTGCGAACGGCTCGTACCCTCCTGGCGGGTCTCCGGGTGGGTCCCCGCCGCCACCGGGCGGCTCGGCGGGGTCGCACTCGTCGGGGCAGTAGATGCCCCATTCGGGGTGCTGGGTTTCAAATCCTCGTAGGTAGGCTGCGAACTCGGCGCCCAGCTCGTCGTCATACCGCTCGTTGGCGCGGTGGTCTCGGGTTTCAAATCCTCGTAGGTAGGCTGCGAACGCGAGCGCCACGAGCGCCGCCACGAGGGACAGGTTCATGGTCTCTTCTCGTTTCAAATCCTCGTAGGTAGGCTGCGAACGTCATGGAGGATACCGTCGCCAGGGCCGGTATAGCACGTTTCAAATCCTCGTAGGTAGGCTGCGAACCCGTAAAGGTGCGCGAGGACGGCTCCGTTCGCATCTGCAGTTTCAAATCCTCGTAGGTAGGCTGCGAACCAACCGTGAATGTAGCAGTTTGCAGGGGGTTTTGCAAGTGTGGTCCGCGGAGTAGTCGTACATGTTCGGGGTCTGTTGGAGGATCAATAGTGGCATTTGCGGGTATTTTGTCTTTGTCGAACTGTGCGGGCCTCTACGCTACTTCGGGTTGACTTACAGGAAGGCTCCGGCGTCGCCGGGGCGGGAAGGGATGCCCAGCTTCTCGATATCCAGGTACTGGGTGGTGCGCAGGACGTAGAAGCGGACGGAATCTCGCTCTGGGTTTATGGCTTCTCCAACCTCGTGTTTGAGCTTCTTGTACTGGGCGGGGGTGAGCTCGCCTTCGAGTACGGAGTTCTGGATGTGGTCGAGGTATTTGCGTCCGATCTTGAGCACCTTCATGACCCTCTTGACTTCGACGTCGTAGACCATGAGGACGAACATGCTACCACCTCGACACGTAGGGTTCGTAGGGCTCGTCGCCCAGGAGATGCTTCTCCAGCTTGTACAGCTCTAGCCGGATCAGGCGCCGGTAGGAGACGGCGCGCCCTAGCTTGGGGTGCTGGACAGTCTCCTTGAGACGGGCATCATACGCTTCGAGAAAAGTCTTGTTGCCCTTCTCCGTGAGGAAAACGCCCTCGGTGGCGCTGCGGAAGTCCTTCGCCTTGAGGACGCCGCGGTTCACCAGGGTGAAGATGACGCGGTCTACGATGATCGGTTTGAAGATCTCGGCCACGTCCAGGTTCAAAGTGTAGCGGCGGCGGTTGGTAGTGTGGAGGAAGCCTATGCGGGGGTCGAGATGAGTCTTGTGTATTTCACTCAAGACCGTCACGTACATCAGGCTGTTGCCGAAGGAGACGAGCGCGTTGATCCGGTTCATCGGCGGTCTCCTGGTGCGCTTCTCGAACGCGAAGTCGTCGCCCTTCAAGATGTCGTCCCATGCCCCATAGTACCGCTCGCGGCTCCCCCCTTCGAGCGCCATCAACTCCTCGGTCGTGGCAGGGATGCCGACGGTCGCCTTCTTGAGCGCGAAGTCCTCGACGACGCTTCCCAGGTCGGCGCCCCGGCGAGCGTAGTAGCCGACGACCTTCTCCATGTTCGCCAGAGCGCCGCGCACGAAGAGACGAGCGAGGGTCATGCGCTTGTCGTGGTCCATGTAGTGGGCGGCCTGTGCCAGGGTCAGGTGCCCCGAGACGTACTGCTCGCGCGGCATGTACGAGCCAGACCAGTAGCCGTAGTAGTTGTAGACGTGCAGCGGGATGTGGCTCTGGGAGAGGAAGTTCAGGAGCTTCGTATTCAAGGAGACCTCGCCGAAGGCGTGGATCTCGCTCGTCGTCTCCACCGGCACGAAGCGCCGCCCTTCGGCGGTCGTGAAGCGCAGCGTGTTTTGATGGCGCTCCAGGTCCCCGGCGTTGAAGATGTAAACTGGTTTCCTCACGACCAGCAAAACTCCGCGTAGGCGCAGTTCTTGCAGAACGGTATCTTCACGGCCGAAGGTGGCGCGGGCTGGGCGACGAGAGCCTCTATCTCCTCCATGATTCCCTCGACTTGCCCGCTCAATTCCGGGGTCAGCTCGACCACTTCACGCTTGCGCTCTTTGGGGACCAGGATCTCACCGGCAGCCTCCATCCCCTCTTTGTCTAGCCGCCACAGGTAGTAGCCGAGCTGCAATCGCGTGGCTGGAAGGAACCGCGACGACTTCTTGACCTCCGAGACGATCAAACGGTCTCCTTCGCGACGCACTGCGTCAAGCCGCATCCCCGGCAGCGACAACTCCTTCGTCGCCCGCTTGTAGTGCGCCTCCTGGTTCAGCCGACCCTCAGCCAGCAAGTCGAAGTTTCTCTCCGGCTCCAGTTCATGCGCTATCAGCCACGCCTCCCTCGGGCAGATCGCGTAGTACCAGACAAGCGTGCCGGTGATCTGGGTGCTCACAGGAACTGGCCTGGATCGTGAGACCGGCTCATGGCTGCGTCCAGTCTTCGATCATAGTCATCGAAGTCTTCGCGCAGCAGCAAATGTCCGAATCCAGTGTCCATATGGTAGTCGTTGTCGTCTGAGGCTCTGAGGATACCGATTTTCTCAGGGTCGAATGGTTCACACACTCGAGGGACCAGCTTCCAACGCAAGGGCGCGACAAATTGCCCTACAAGGCTAAGGAAGCGTTTGCGGTCGTCGAAATCGAGATTTCCGAGAAATCTTCGGTCCTGGTATCGGCGATAAACATCGCTAACGTGCGCGATGCCGAAATGCTCCATCCACTTCTTCACTAAAGGACTTGTCCATGCGTCGGCGGTGACGACAAACACGCGAGCGTTCTGCTCGCTCAACTCGTTGCCGCCCTCGTCGTCCAATGTTTCGAAAGGAGAGAGCCCCGCAAGCTTGCTCCACTGTCCCTTAGCAGCATCCGCGAACCAGTCCAGAGCCATGATGTTCGGGTCCACTTCGCTCAACTTCTCGAAGTACCTTTCGATCAGTTCCGCCGTTTGAGCTTCGCTCCATCTTCCACCAGGAGGCAAGAGTTCTCCGGTAGCTTTGCGCTGGTGCTCGTTCTTATAGATCCATTTGCTCGAGTCAGCCCCGTCTTCTCTAATAAAATCGAAGACCTCGACCGTGGCGGTGTCTCCTTCAGCATGGCGGTTGGCACGACCGGCTGTTTGAGCAACGCTCGAAAAGATTGGTCTGGCTCTCAGTATGCGGCGGAAGGACAGATTTATGCCGGCTTCCAGTACCTGGGTGCTAACGACCAGCACAGGTTCGTCGCGTTCGAGACGACCCGCGATCTTCGCTATAAGATGAGCTTTGTGTAGTGGCGTCATCATGCCGTGCAGGTTGATGCAAACGCTCTCTCCGGTTGGCTTGGAGACTCGCCGATACACTCTCACCGCGTCCGCGATGGTATTGAGAATAACGGCGACCTGACCATACTGCTCGAATCTCTGTTTCGCTTCTTTTGCCACCCGCTCTTCCGTCCAGGTGCCTGTATGGGTGACGAGTGTGTATCGGTCGGCGCTCTCCACCTCGGGTGCGATGGGTAAGGGAGGGGCTGTCAGAGCGTGGAGGGTAGGCGGTATCGTGGCGCTCACCAGCATTACCCGAGCCTCCGAATGATCGCGCAGCGCCTCTAGCCCTCGTATGAAGGCGTTGTAGACACTCGCGTCCATGATCTGCGGCTCGTCGATAACGATAAACGCACGCTCTAAAGAGGGGATGCGGATGCTCTGTTGAGCATTCTTCGGAAATACGGCCCTGAAGAGCTGGTTGAAGGTCGTCGCTATGATCGGCGCACGCCACGATTCCATGGTGAGGACGTCTATGGGTTCGATCTCTTCGGGCGAGTCGGCCTCTGCAGGAGCGGCGTTGAGCAGAGCGAGGTGGTGATGCTCCATCACTTCGAGGTCTGTAACCTCGCGGATCTCCTTTGCTGCCTGTGAGAGTATGGACAGATACGGAGCGACGTAAACTATGCACTCTGCCTGCCCCGTCACCGCGTGTTCGAGCGCGACACGCAAAGAGATGAGTGTCTTGCCCCAACCGACAGGCAAGCTCAGGGTGAACCACGGTGCATCCGCGCCATTCCGGTAGCCAACGAGTGCCTGCTCGTGAACGGCGCTGCGTTTCTCCGCCATTATGCCGTGACCGTCTTCGATGGCCTTTAGGCGTTTTTCTTCGAGCTCGTCTTTGAAAACCTGCAAAGCAGATCGGGCGCTGTCCGAAGAAAGGGATGTTTCGGCTGATAGACCGCTGGCGCTGAGACGGTCGGCGGCGATCAAGCGTCCCGTTGCGTTGCGGCTGATCCAGGACGCATAAGTTGAGGGGACAATGCCCAACTTCCGTTTGAGTTTCATGCGGTGTTTCTTGAAAGCTCTGTCCCAGCGATTTTCGAGTTGCCTAAGCCGCTCGCTGAAGATGTCATGGTCAATGATGGGATTGTCCGCTAGAGAAGGAAGATATTGTTGCGCCAATTCGTCCAAAGCCGCGAAAGCAGTGTCCTCCGGTGGCTGGCTGCTAATCAAGGATTTCCACGGCGGGACGCTTTGGTTCAGCCGCGGATCGTACCAGTCTCTGAGCTGGCCGTGGTGATCCTCGACGTCCCGAACGAGAAGGTAGTAGAGTTGCTCGACCTCCAGCGAGGGCGAATGAGTCTCCAGCAAGTCTCGCCCGTACAGAGCAAAGAGTGCCGCGCCGACGTATGCGTGGGGCATCTTCTCCTTGCTGCCGGCGAGGCTTCTCTGAAAATAATCCTGCCAGGTCTGCCGCGCCTTGCCAGCGTCGTGAAGGAGGCCGGCCAGGAAAAGCAACTGATCGGCGGGAAGTCCTTCGGGGTTGCCCGCCGCGAAAGCTGCTTGGGTCAGGTGCTCTTCGAGCGGTTGGCCGGGCCTCGCCACGAAGTTTTCCAGACCGTTCACCACAGGCTCACCCATCCTCCCGAGGGCAGCGCCGCCCAGCGCACCTCCGCGCCCGCGGCCGAGGCGTCGGGCCGGAAACGCATCGTTTGTCCAGAGCGTTCATAGATGAAATTCATTGTGCCTTCAAAGCTGTACCCGCTAAGCGACCGGTAAGGGATGCCACCCGCGCGCATATATTGGCGTCCGGGCTGCACTTCGAGCTGCGTCACCATGTGGGAAGGCGCGATAGAGATGCATTCAACGGTCTGGTCTGTCTGCTGTTCATCTGCTTCGAGGAGTTCCACGAAACGCGGCTTGGTCATGGCGAAGGCGCTGCCCAGGTAAGTATGGTAGACAGACAAGCCTTGCTCCAGGCTTTCGTGCAACTCGTCGAAGAGATCCCCACAATAGTAGACACGGTAGTGGGGTTTGACAACGAGTTCGATGCTGGTCGGGCGGTTGAAGCTCTGGGTCCCACCGCCGAAGTAACCTTTGCCCAAAAGAGACAACTGTTGCGTGCGGGTTGCGATGGGGCTCAAAAGTTGGATGCCCGTCCAGGCTTCACCGTCCCAGTGATCCAACCCCAGGATGCTGCCAAGCAGGCCACGCAGCGCCGTCCTCGTGATGAACGGATAGGTCGCATGGGTCGCCGTGGTATCCGGCCGGCGGAAGTGGCCGATATCGGCCTTGAGGTCGAATACCAGCAGCTTAACGGTCTTGCCAATCATCGAACCGTTCGATCCAGTCAGGTAGATCGCCGCCCAGCGTGAGACGGGGCTGCTTCCACACCCGGCAGCGGCGGATCTTGTCGCTATGAAGCTCCAGTGTCTGCGCCAACCGGGTAACGTCCAGCGTAACCCCCCTGATGTCGCTGGGGGCTTCTCCAGATCGCCACTCATCGGGACTAGGCTCCAGCATCAGTTCTTCTCTCAGGTCGCCGATGCGGAAGAAAGGATTTTCGTATTCGACATGGAGCAAGAGTTGCGGTTGCTGCGCGCCGCGTCCCCTGGCCTGTCGGTGCTGCGTGCCACGCCAGAGCCCTTCGAGAATGAGGTCCACGTCCGCGACGCTCAACTTGGTCTGTCTGGCGATAGACGCATTGACCACGCCCGCGCCCACGAACACGGCGAACGGCAGCGTAAAGGACGACCAGATAGTCCCCTGTTCTTTCGCGTCGCTCTCTCCGCTCTGGCGCTTCTCGTCTATGTCCTTGGACGGCATGACTACCGTGCCCTGGACGTAGCGCGTCTCTACCGGGTGCATGGAGTGAGCCCAGGAGAGTTGGATGGGGCCGGTGAGGTCGAATTTCTCGTTCTTGACAGAGAAGGTCACGCCGAAAGCGCGAACGTCGACAGCAAACCTCGTCAACAACTCCTTGAAAGTGAGACCTGAAGCTTCGGGATGGACGGTTCCTACCTCTTCGCGCAGTTTGGTGGCAAGCGAGGCGCGGCCGAGTAGTTTATTGTCCGCGGTTCGCGCCTCTCTGACGTAGACGTGGTTGTCGTGGTCCTCTAAGCCGTCGAACCTGGCGAGGATATAGTCTCTTATGTCTCTCTTGAGGCTCACATCGGAGAGGCTTATACGTCCATCCGCCTCATCGAAAATGCGCCTCGCGTCGCTGTCGGCTAGCGGGTCCCGGTTTGGGATGCCGTCCTTGACCGACTTGATGAACACGAACTCACCGCTGTGTGCGTTGCTGTTCTCCATCACTTCACCCTTCCGAGCATGTACCCTGCCCAAAACGCGGCCATGAACTCATTGGACTGCTTGCCGACTCTGTCTTTCATGCGCGGATAGGCGCTCAACCACACCGCTACGCGCTGCTCAAAGTCCTCGCTGAGGTGTGCTCCTACCCGCGGTGCATACTCCCGCAGCTTCCCCAGCGCCCTGAGATAGATCGTGTCAGGTTTGAGGTCGCTACCGAAAGTCATTACGCGATGCTGCAAATAATCCTTCTGATTGGTCGCTGCGTAGTATTGATTCGCGAAGCGCCGCACCAGGTAGCCAGCCGCGAACCCTAGCTCCTCGGTGTCCTGGAAATCTATCTCCTGGACGGGTGCTTGGCCGATGTTGTGAACTAGGTCTTGCCAGGGCCTCATGGTCCTCCTTTCCAGATGGAACGTCCGATGGTAGAGGTTGTAGAAGTGCCTGAACGTGGCATAGAAAACGGCCTCGTTCCTGAGTAGTAGACCATTGTCCGAGAGGTTGTGCGAAAGCTCGGCGCAGCGGTGCGCTATCCCACGCACGAACGGCATCCAGGGTAGAGTGTCCGCGTGTAGGACGGTGGACAAACTCTGCCAAAGTGAAGCGGGGCCATAAGCGGTCACCAGGAGGTAGGGAAGGGAATGCGTTCGCCGATGGAGCCACTCTTGCTTCTCGGTGTAGAAAGGGGCCGACCAGTCGAAGACTTCGTCCGTGACCTTGCCGACGCTCTGTAAGACGGACGGCACGATGTCCTCAATGGTCGCGTGGAGGTGGATATCTCCGCGAGAAGGATCGCCCGAGAAGTACAGGCTGGTGAGTCTGAAACGGTCGTTGGTTAGCTCTTCGGGCAAACTGCCTTCGTAGCCGAGCAGGTTACTTAACAGTAAGGCGGCTCCCCTTCTTTCTCCCTTCAGTCGCTCTTCCATGCCGTCGGCAAAGAGTTGTTCGTCTTCTTCGTCGAGATTGGCAACGTCGAGAAGCGGCGTGACCACGGCGCTGCCGAGGATAGACGTCTTGACCTGTCCTCGCATGGCTGTCTCGCGTCCCATTGCCGAGTCCACAGGGGCAAAGAGCTGCTTATTGAGGTTGAAGTCGAGTTGCTTGGTGAGCTTCCCGAAGAGGTTTGCGCCGACCGTCAGGTATTTGTAGGCGTCGGGAGACAACGCGAGCCGCTTTACGTGGTCCTTGTCGCCGAAGGCTTCGGGGAAAGGAGCCTCCCAGGTGGTGGTGAACCAGGGCCACGCTTTGTTGTCGCCGCTTACAACCGGGCCTCTAGAGCCCGTAAACGCGCACACCCCCTGTTCGAGCTGCCCCTTCTCAGCGCCCTCTCGCAACTTTGCTTCCCAGATACGTTCGAGCATTACGTCAGTGTCGGCGCAGAGCCAGCATTCCGGATTGAGCCTGCTCTTGGCGATCCAGGTAGCCTCAAGTTTCGTTGGCGAAATCTCGAACGGCTCGGCTTTTTTGGCGATAGCCAATACAAGGACTGCCAACGGTTTGGTCTCTACTTCATGGTGTTTTACAGTTTCATGCACCCTCTGGCAGCAAAGTGCTCGTAGCTCTTCGGATAACTCGACACCGGCGGTCTTCGCCAACCGCGGCTTGAGAAAGTTCCGCACACCGTCCGCGCTATCCGCGAATGCTCGCCAGTGTTTCTCCCATACCAGGTAAATGGGCAAGCCGTAATAGCCTTGCGGGTGCAAGGGGTTCCCCCCACTTGGATAAAACACGGGAACCAAAGCCGCGCGACGATCTGGAACAAAGGTCTGTTTCTTGCCTCCGTTGGGCGTGTGCCAACTTCCCCAGCTTTGCACTGGCTGAACCCCTACGAGACCTTCCGGCGAATCTACCTCGACTATTACGACGTGCTGCCAATAGTTCTTGACCTTTTCGTCGGTCGAGTCGGAAACCATATTCACTAATGTTGCTGGTGACATCACACCCTGCATGAACGCCTGACCAGAACGAATAAGCTGCTCGGCGATCACCTGATCACCCCCACCATTCCAAATCCCTGCGCGTTTTTCGCACCAAAACCGGCATCATACGCGAGCCGGAAGTATGGCTCGGGGAGATTGACCTCGTACAATCCAGTCCAGCCTTTTATTATCGTGCCTTTGAAGTCGAGGATTTTCTGGTCCGTCATGCGCACCTTGTATGGGCGCACCCAGGACTCCTCGAGGTCTCTATCTATATCGGCCGCCCAGCCCAAAGCTTTAGCCTTGCGTCCCAGATTGGCGATCAGAGACTCACCCCACTCCTTCTCCTGCGGCGCGTAGTAGTAGGTCTTCTTGCGGCCGTCCGGCGTGGAGAGGGTGCTGTAGGCGGTTATGGGGGAGAGGTGACCTGCTCCCCGAAAACTGATCCAGCTACTATGAGAGTCCGAAGGCCCGAGATGGGCAGAAGGAGGAGGAGGAGGACTCTCGACGAACAAGAGACACACTCCAGGGCAGATCGTCCGCAAGCTGCGCCAGGCTGACGCCGAACTGGCCGCATGGGCCTCGGT
>JBPCLT010000245.1:0-23867 GCA_051003015.1 Rubrobacteraceae bacterium
TTCTCCAGCAGCTTCTCGCGCTCGATGATGCGGATGTTCTCCAGCGCGACCGCCGATGAGACAGGATGCCCCCCAACGGTGGAGCCGTGCATGAACATCGAAGCGCCCTCCTTCAGGGTATCGCGCATCTTGTCGTTGACCATCACCCCGCCCATCGGCAGGTAACCGGAGGTCACGCCCTTGGCGAAGGTCGTCATGTCGGGGACCACGTCGAAGCGTTCGATGCCGAACCATTCCCCGAGGCGTCCGAAGGCGCAGATCACCGCGTCCGAGACGAGCAGCACGCCATGCTTGTCGCAGATCTCGCGCACCCGCTTCCAGTATTCCGGCGGCGGCACGAGACACCCGCCAGCGTTCTGGACGGGCTCCAGAATGACCGCCGCCACCGTCTCCGGCGGCCCGAACTCGATAGCATCCTTGATGGCGTCCGCCGCCCCTTCAGGGTCCTGCTGGGTATTGGGGACGTGGTGGAAGCCCTGCAAGAGCGGCTCGAACGGGGCCTTGAAGCTCGGGATGCCCGTCACCGAGAGAGCACCCATCGTGGTGCCGTGGTAGGCGATCTTGCGGGAGATGACCTTGTTGCGGCTCCCCTCGCCGTTCGCATTGTGGTACTGGCGGCTGAGCTTGATGACGGTCTCGATGGCCTCCGAGCCGGATGAGACGAAGAAGACGCTGTTCAGGTCCCCCGGCGCTACCCGGGCCATCTTCTCCGCAAGCTCCAGCGAACGCGGGTGCTGGAAACTCCAGTTGGGGAAGAAGCCCAGTTCCTTCATCTGGGTAGCCGCCACCTCGGCCAGCTCCGTTCTGCCGTGCCCGACCTGCGTGGTGAAGAGCCCCGCGAGCCCGTCCACGTAGCTCCGGCCCCGGTCATCGGTGACGTAGCAACCTTCGCCCGAGACGATGACCGGCAACTTCGACCAGTCCTCCGAATACGGCGTAAAGTGGAGCATCAGGTTCTCCACGCCCCCCAGCGGAGTGCTCTCCCCGTGTTCGCCAAGACCCCGCATAACGTCCATAAGAACCTCCTCGCGTCGGGGCCGGACCATCCTCAAACCCTCTGCACGAATGCTACACAGTTACTGTAATCTGGTCAACTGCACGGAGTATAGCGTCTTGCCGCCGGGTGGCGGCGGATTCTGGCCGTGTTGGCGAATGCTTATAATGCCGGGATGGGCTCTTGGATCCGCAGGTTTTCCCCGGTGGCTGGCTTCTTCGCGGCGGATGTCGTGAGGCGGCTGGCGGCGGTCCTCGTTGCGGTGGCGCTGTCGCTGGTGGTCATGGGGATCTCCGCGAAGCAGGACCATTTCTCGGAGACCGGGGATCAGGGTCGAGACATCGCGGTCGTGGAGAGTGGGGCGGCGCCCGATTCCGGGGTGACGCCCGCCAGTGCAGCCTCCAGCCGTCCCAACATCCTCATCATAACGACGGACGACATGGACGAGCGTTCGATGGAGAACTTCCCGGAGATACAACGCGAGATAGGGGCGGGTGGCGGGTTGGGGTCGGGGGCGACCTTCCAGAACGCCTACGTCACCCATTCACTGTGCTGTCCATCGCGGGCTTCGATGTTGACAGGCATGTACTCGCACAACCACCGCGTCAGGGGGAACGGGGCATCTTTCGGGGGGCTGGAGGACTTCCGGCGCGAGGGACACGAAGACCGCGGCATAGCGGCTATCCCGAACGACGGCGGCTACCATACGGTGTTCGCTGGCAAGTACCTCAACGGCTACGCGGGTGGTTACGTGCCGAAGGGATGGGACCGCTGGTACGGATATCAGGGGATGTATACGAAAGACAGGATCGAGTTCTTCGAGAATGGGCGTGAGGTCCGCTACAACCCCACCGGCAACCTCGACACCTACGTGATACGCGACAAGGCGGTCGAGGAGATCCGGACCTCCGGCGACCGGCCTTTCTTCATGTGGCTCTCGTTCAACGCCCCGCACGGTCCCTCGCTCTACCCGGACAAATACGCGGATGATTTCCCCGATGTCAGGGTCCCGCGGGTGCCGTCCATTGGCGAGAAGGAATTGGGGGACAAGCCGCGGTGGGTCCGCCAGCACGCCGGGTACAGTCCCGAGGACAAGAAGCATCGCCTGCGCCTGCGCTCCATGCTCGCCGTCTCGGAGAGCGTCACGGACGTGATGCGGACCCTCGCGCGAACGGGTGAGTTGGCGAACACCTACGTCGTCTTCACCTCAGACAACGGGTTCCGGCTCGGGGAGCACGGGCTTTCGGAGGGCAAGAAGGCCGCCTACGAGGAGGACGTATCGGTCCCGCTCTACGTGCGGGGACCGGGGGTTCAGGCCGGAGCGTTCTACGAGCAGTTCGCCCTCAATACCGACCTTGCCCCGACCTTCGCCAAGTGGGCGATGGTGGAGCCACCCCCGGACATGGACGGGCGTTCGCTCGCTCCCCTGTTTGCGGATGCGGCTATCCCCTGGCGCACGGCGTTCCTGGTCGAACACTGGCAGGACAGGGCCGGCGCCGCACCCTACATCCCATCCTACAAAGCCGTGCATACCCAGGATGCCGTCTACACGAGATACGCCACGGGTGAAAAGGAGATGTACGAGCTGGACGAGGACCCGTACCAGCTAAATGGCTCGGTGCGAAACCAGAGTCTGGCATCCACCCTACAGGCGCGCCTCGCCGCTCTCGAAGGCTGCGCGGGCAATACGTGCCGCACGGCGGAGGACGGACAGTGACAACGTTTCGGCCAGGATAAATCATGCGACTGGTCGTGGTAGGCGGGGTGGCGGCGGGAACGAAGGCGGCTTCGAGGGCGCGCCGGGTGGACCCGGAAGCAGAGATCACGGTCTACCAAAGTGAGCCGGAGCCCTCTATAAGCGAGTGCGGTCTGCCCTATTTCCTCTCCGGCACGGTGTCCGGGCGCGATAACCTCATCGCCCGCACCCCCGAGGACTTCGCCGGGAACGGCATAGATATGCTCGTCCGTCACAGGGTCGAGGAGATAGACGCCGAGGCGAAGAAACTCTACGTCGTGAACCTCGCGACCGGCGAGCGGTTCGAGGATCATTACGACCGGCTCGTGATCTCCACCGGCGCGCGGGCCATCCTCCCCCCCATCCCCGGCGTGGATCTCGACGGCGTCTTCACGTTGCGCTTCCTCACGGACGCGGACAGGATACGCGCCTATATCCAGAAACACTCTCCGAAGAAGGCGGTCGTGATCGGCGGCGGCTACATCGGGCTGGAGGTGGCTGAGAACCTGTGCCGGCTCGGCATGGAGGTCTCCCTGATCGAAGGCTCGGAAAGGGTCGCCCTCGCCTACGGTCCCGAGGTCGCCGAAAGGGTGGAGGCGCACCTCACCGAGAAGGGCGTCACAGTCCACACCGGCGCGAAGGTCGAAGAGTTTACAGGCGATGAGCGGGTGCGGGGCTTGCGGTTCGGAGATCAGACGCTGGAGACGGACCTCGTCGTGGTCGGCGTCGGGGTGGAGCCATCCGTGGAACTGGCGAAGGAGGCCGGAGCGGAGATCGGGGAGACCGGGGCAATACGGGTGGACCGAAGCATGAAGACGAACTTGCCGGATGCGTGGGCCGCCGGTGACTGCGTGGAGACGGTGAACCTGGCGAGCGGGAAGCCTGCCTGGGTGCCTCTCGGCGACACCGCCAACCAGATGGGCCGGGTAGCCGGCACGAACGCCGCCCTCGGGCCGGAAGCCGAAGGTGCGCTGGAGTTTCCCGGCGTGCTGGGGACCGGCATCTTCAAGGTCTTCGATATGGGGGTAGGCAAGACCGGACTCTCCAAGGAGGAGGCCGAGCGGGCCGGCTTCGAGACCGTGAGCGCCGGCATAGAGGCCGCCAGCAAGGCTAGCTATTATCCTGGCGCGGGAAGGGTCTTCATCAAGCTGATCTGTGACTCCGAGTCAGGCCGTCTCCTCGGAGCGGAGGCAGCAGGCGACGGCGCGGACAAGCTGATAGACGTGTGTGCCACCGCGATCTGGGGCCGTCTCTCGTGCCCCGACCTGGTCAACATAGACCTCGCCTACGCCCCGCCCTACGGTCCCGCCCTGAGCCCCGTTATACAGGCCGCGACCGTGCTTTCGGGAAGGTTGTAGGCTTCAGGCATCAGGTTTCGGGTCAAGGAAGAGAACGGAGGACGGCCCGCACGGGGCTGGCGTCGGCTTCTTCGAGTGCGAGGGGGAGGGCTATTAGCTCGTAGTCTCCCGGTTCTATCCGGTCCAGGACGAGCCCTTCGAGGATGTGGATGCCGTTCGCCCGGAGAGCCTCGTGGGCGGGCAGGTCCTTGCTATCGAGCGGGTCCACGGAGGGCGCGTCCACCCCGACGAGCCGGACTCCCTTCTCTGCGAGGAAAGGGGCCGCGTCCGGGCGGAGGTGGGTGATGCTGGCGGGAAATGTCTCCCGGTCGGGCCACGAGCCGGTCTTTACGAGGAGCCGCTCGACGCCTTCGAGCACGTATCGCTCCAGCTCTTCTGCTCCGATAGACTCCTCTCCGTGTATCTCGATGACCCGCGCCGGGCCGAGGAAGGCTTCGAGGTCGAGCGCGGCGACCCTGGCCCCGTCGTCCCTGAAGTGGAAAGGGGCATCCACATGCGTGCCGGTGTGGGTGCTCATCGTGAGCCGGCCGACGTTCACGGAGCCGGTCTGCTCCTTCTTCCACGCAAGATCGAAGGCGAACTCCGTGTCGCCGGGCCAGACCGGGATACCTTCTCTCAATGGCTGGGAGATGTCCAGGATCATGCGACAACCCCACGCTCGTTAGGATACCTCTCGTACTGGCCCTCCTCCACGATGCGTCCCAGGACATCCACCGTCCGCCACACGTCATGGTAGGGTATGCTCCAGAGCGACGTGACCGCCACGCCGATGGTCCTCGCGTGGAGTCCCGATGCGGAAACCCATCCCGCTCAGGCGTTCTTCGACCCGTTCCATCAGGTAGCGGGTGAGGCCGAGGGACTTCTGGCGGGCGCGCTCGATTCCGGCCTCCACGAATATCTCCAGAGACCCGATCAGGGGCGCCAGGCTGAGGATATTCGGGGTGCCGATCTGGTACGCGCCCGCCGACTCAGCAGGCATGAGGTCGTGCTCCATGTCGAACTGCCGGTCCTTGCGGGAGCCAAACCACCCGGCCAGTCCCGGATGACGCCCAAAATGCCTCCGGTTCACGTACAGCCCCGCCGCCGCGCCGGGACCACCGTTCAGGTACTTGTACCCGCACCACACGGCGAAGTCCACTCCCCAGGCGGAGAAGGAGTGAGGGACCACGCCCACCGAATGGGCCGCGTCGAAGCCGATGGGGATGCCCCGCTCGCGCGCCGCGCCGGTAAGCCGCTCCACGTCAAGCAACTGTCCGCTGCGGTACAGGACGGTGGGCAGGAAGACGAGGGCGACATCTTCCGTCATGGCCGCGACTATGTCCTCTTCCTCTATAGTCCGGCCGTCCCTGCTCCCCACCCGGACGAGGTGTTTCTCCGGGTCGAGGCCGCGCAGGCGTAGCTGGCTCTGCAAGGCGTGGATATCCGAGGGGAAGTCGAGTTCCGTGGCGAGGATTTTGGTCCGCCTATCCTCCGGACGATAGAAGGTGGAGACGAGCTGGTGGACGTTCACGGTCGTGCTTCCGGCCGCGACGACCTCCTCAGGCGAGGCACCGAGGAGCGGCGCGGTCATCGCCCCCACCTCCTCCGCCATGTAGAACCAGGGACGCTGGCCCTCCGTCCAGCCGGCGATGCCGCGTTCCCTCCAGTCGGCCAGCGCCCCGGAAAGCGTCCTCTCCGCCCGGCGGGACAGGAGGCCCAGGGAGTTGCCATCGAGGTAGATGCTCTCCCCGAGATGAAACTCTCTCCGAAAAGGGGCCAGTCCATCTGCGGCGTCGAGGCTGAGGGCGTGCTCCTCGCCGCCTTCCGTCATCGCCAGCCGAGCGTCGCCAGGTCCAGCTTCTCCTGCTCCCCCTCGGAGAGGGACCAGCCCAGCGCGCCCGCGTTCTGGCGGGCCTGGCGTTCGTTCTTGGCACCGGGGATGGGTAGTGTTTCCTGTCCCATGAGCCAGTTCAGGGCGACCTGCGCGGGCTCCTTGCCGTGGGCGGCCCCGATCTCACGCAGGATGCGCACCACCGGCTCGACCTTCCGAAGGTTCCCTTCCCTGAAAGCGCGCCCGAAGCGGCGCATTATGCCGGAGGGCTTCGTTCCGGGGCCGTACTTGCCGGTGAGGAGGCCCTGGGCAATGGGGCTGTAGGAGATCAGGGTCACGTCCAGCTCGCGGCAGGCTTCGAGGACGCCGTTGGTCTCGGGGGTGCGATCCAGGAGACTGTACCTGACCTGATTGGAGGCGACCAGCACGCCGTGAGAGGCGAGCCGGGCGTGGGCGCGCTTCATCTGCTCCGCGCCGTAGTTGCTGACACCGACGCGGCGGACCTTGCCCTCTCGGACGGTCTCGGCGAGGGCATCCATCAGGCCCTTCGCGCTCGGGAGCGGGGAGGGGAAGTGGATCTGGTACAGGTCAATCGTCGAGACACCGAGACGCTCCAGGCTCCGGTCCACCGCCGAGATCAAGGAACGCGGGCTCAGTCGGTAAGGGATCGGGGCGAACTTCGTGGCGATGACCGGCGTCCCATCGAAGCCGCCCTCACGCAGCAACTCACCGATGATTCTTTCGGAGGCGCCGTTACCATATATCTCCGCCGTATCGAAAAGCGTGACGCCCTCAGCCATGCTGGCCCGGAAAGCATCACCCACCTCCCGGCGGCCATACTCCTGCCCGTAACCCCAGAGCCTGGAAGTCCCCCAGGCCCACGCCCCGACTCCCAGAGGAGCGACCTTCAAGTCCCCGGCCAGACCCTGCGTAACCTCGTGTTGCATCGTCCCTCCTCGAACGCCGCCCGTCGCGGACGGGTATAGCATGACTGCGGGATTCAGGCGACGAACCGCCAGCTCACGAACATGGCGCAGAGCACGAGCGATGCCGCGGCGCTCAGACCGAGCCAGGCGCTCAGGCTCCGGCGATCCTTCAGCAGGACGCCGAGCACGATGAACAGCGGAAACGCCGCGAGCGCGTACCGCGAGAGGCCCATCAGCGGGTTCTGCGGCGGCCCGAAGAGTGCGGCGGGCGCGACGAGCAAGAAAGCGTATGCGCTCAGGTCCGGTGGCAATACTCGCAGGCCGAGGATAAGGACCGCGATGATGACGCCGAGTAGGGTCAGGTCGAAGGTATTCTGAGCGCCCTAGGCCCGATCCGCGAGCTTGCCGAGCGACGGGGCGACGAGGAGTCCGGGGCCGAAGAGGCGTCCAATGCCCTCCCCGGATTCTCTGAGGATGTTGACCAGGATCATGAGCGGGCCTGCGGTCTCCCGGCCCCACCTACCCTGCTCCGTGTAGAAAAGAAGCGGGTTCCCGAAACGCGCCCAGAGGTAAGCCGCATACAGGATCAGCCCCGAAGGCGCGAGGGCCAGATAGACCATTCGCCACCCGTACCTATCCCTGTCCCTGAACCATTCGTAGAGGAGCGGCACGAGCAGGAAAACGCCGACGTTGCGCGTGGCCGTGGCGAGCCCGGCGAGCACACACGCCAGGAGCAGGTTCCGCCTCACCCGCAGGGCCCATAAGGAACCAGCGGAGAGCGCGAGGAAGAGGCTTTCGGTATAGGCCGCGTTCAGGAAGAAAGCCGTCGGGAAGAAGGCCAGGACGAGGACGGCCCCCTTCGCCGCGTCCGGGCCCCAGCCGTGCTCGGAGATCCGGTACACGAAGTACAGGGCGAAGGGCAGGCATATAAGCGAGAGGAGGACGCCCCACAGCGACAGCGAGCCAGGCGACAAAGGCCCCCCAAATAACCCGGCGAAGGATCTCATGAGCATCGGGTACAGTGGGAAAAACGCCGGGGAGACGTTGTCAGGGGGCTGCATGTACCCGCCGGCGGCCAGCGCCACGTAGTGTTCGCCGTCCCAGTGCGCCCAGATGTTGAACGTCCCGAACGGTGTATCGGAGGTGATCCTCTGGAAGTCCGAGACGGGTACGATCCGCGCCAACAACGCCCCGGCTCCCAGGTAGAAGAGCCGGCTCGCCGCATACACGGCCAGCACGAAGCCGAGGGCTCGTCCCGGGCTCTCACTCTTCCGGGTGTCGGGGGCGACGTGCTCCCCGCTACCCTCTATGCGCTCGTCTTCGCGGTCCATAGCGGAGGCATTCTACCCCGCTGTATCGCGCCTCGTGACGATCAAGACGTCCTCGTTCTCGAAGGCCGTCCGGTAGAGTTCGGGCCGCGAGTCGAAGAGCCGCCAGTAATCAGCCGTCGGCCAGTCTGGCATGTTCTTGTAGAGGACCACGTAGCGGACGTCGTGCTTCTGGAGTAGTTGCCAGGTCTTCTCCCCTTCCGGATGGGTTATGGCCCAGATCACGTCTCGCAGCGGTTCCGGTCCCGTGGGAGGCAGGTCCCTGGGATGGTCTATCTGATATTGCTCGAACGCCTGGAGCCCGGAGTAGTCGCCCATCGCCAGCATCATGCGGCTCGGCACCTGGTTGACGTGCGGGCTCACCATGATGTTGCCCCCGGCGTTGCGCGCCTCCAGCCACTCTCCGGCCTCGGCGATGGCTGGCGTTATGGTCATCTGGATGCTCGGCTTGCTGGCGCTCTCCAGGCTATCCAGGGTGCGGAGGCCGACCAGGGTGGTCGCCGTCAAGATCGCCACGGAGGCCGCGAAGACCGCCGCTGCCCGGCGCGGTCCCAGGGAACGCAGAATCGCGACGAGCGCGAAGGCCGCGAGCAGCGCGAGCGGCACGCCCAGGTCGCGTCCGAAGCGTTGCGGGAAGCCTGTCAGAGACGTGCGGCTGCCGAGGAAAATGATGATGGGCCAGAGGATCAGGGTGACGTAAGCCAGCGTCTGAGGCGTCTTCGTCCGGCCCCACAGCCCGCCCGCCAGCAGGAAAATGCCAAGCAGACCCAGCCACGCCACGGGCGGCGATGTCATCGTCCCGATCAAGAACTCCATCGGATAGACGGCCTGCGTGCCCACGGCCATGCCAACAGCGTCGCCCGTCGTGCTCGACTCCGGGCCGCCGACCAGGCCGGCGACCGCCCCCGGCAGGTCGTATGTGTCCCAGGCGTAGATCACGGCGAGAAGGCCAAGCATCGTGAAGGAGGCGAGCATGGCGACCCCGATCCTTCGTTCGTGGAGGATCAGGTACGGCAAGAATAGAACGCTCGCGAGCGCAAGCAATACTGCCAGGTACAGGCTCGCCACGGGATGGTAGAGGACTACGGAGGAACCGAGCAAAGCCAGCAGCAACCCTGACCTCACCGTCGGCGCGGCGTACAGCCGGACGAGGGCGGCGACGGCCAGCACGAGAAGGAACTGCGAAGTGACGAGGTTCGGGTACATGGCGTCGTTGTAGTAATAGTATGTTCCGCCGAGGATCACGGAGAAGGCGGCGGCCGCCACCCCGCACTCCCAGCCCCACAGCCGGCTCGCCAAAGCGTAGAGGGCGAGAGCGGGCAGGATCATCAAGGCGGGCCCGAGTACGGGGAAGATCTCCAGCGGGTCCAGCCCCCCGCTCAGGCGGGAGACCATCGCCGTCATCGTGTGGAAGCCCGGCGGGTAGATGAGGTACGGTTCGATCCGTCCCTCCGTCATCATCAGGTTCGCCATCACCGCGTGCGAATAGTGGTCAACACCCCGTATGAACGGCCAGTCGTGCAAGACCGGCCCGGAGTAACCCCGGAAGAGCGCCAGGACGAGAACCACGGCCAGCAGCGCGTAGCCCGCCGCCGGCCGCTCGCGCAGGCCGATGGAGTCCGCGATCACACCGCGCTCCATCCCCGAAGGCCGCCGCGACGTGAACAGGTGGATGGTTCCCGCGACGATCAGCAACACGCTCACCGGGATCAAAGACCACTGCGGAGGCAGGAACCCGAGGGCCGCCGCGAGCGCCACGGCCAGCCCCCCCGACAGCGGGACCAGCACCACCAACCCGAGCCCGCCTGGCTCCGTCGCCAACGGTCTCCACGGTCCCTTCGCCGAACCGTAAACCAGATACGCTGCCAGCCCCCCGAAGAACACCAGGAGAGTCGAACCGGCGGCCACGGGCAACGTTACGCCCAGCCCGAGGAGCTTCGTCGGCGCGAGCGCAACCGCCGGCACCAGGGCCAGCGAGAGCGCCACCGAGTAGCATAGCCGCTCCGCCCGATCCGAGGCAGGACACAGCAGCGCCGACCAGAACCAGCCAGGCGCGGCACCAACCACCAGGGCCGCCGCCAACGCGCGCGCCAGTTCAGTAAGCACGCCGGCTCCTACCCGTCTCGTTCGTGTCCAGAACCACTAGCACGCGAATAACTTACGACAAAATCCGGCGGCGTCGCCAGAGAAAAACCGCCCGAAATGCGCATTGCACCAAGTTTTTACGGTGCTTTAATGTTTATTTAACCCGCGATCCTCTACAATCGTCGGCTAGTGAACATGGTTTCATCGTGGTAAACGTTAGTAAAGACACGGTCTTGGAAAAAGGAGAGGCTCTCACATGAAGATATTGGTTCTGGGTGGAGATGGATACTGCGGATGGCCTACCTCCCTCCATCTCGCGGATAACGGCCACGAGGTCATAATCGTCGACAACTTCGTCCGCCGAACCATCGACCACGAACTCTCAGCCTCTTCCCTTACCCCCATCCGTGACCTCAAGGAGCGCGTGGGGGCATGGAGGGAGGTATCTGGCCAGCAGATAGGGGTTGAGTATGGCGACCTGCTTGACTGGGAGTTCGTCTCTGAGGTAGTGCGGCGCCATGAGCCCGAGGCAGTGGTCCATTTCGCCGAGCAGCGCTCCGCTCCCTACTCCATGATCGATCGCCGTCACGCCGTCTACACCCAGCACAACAACGTCATCGGAAACCTCAACGTCCTGTTCGCCATGAACGAGTATGTCCCCGACTCCCATCTGGTCAAGCTAGGGACTATGGGTGAGTACGGCCAGCCAAACATAGACATCGAAGAGGGCTACATAGAGATCGAGCACAATGGACGCAAGGATATCCTGCCCTATCCCAAGCAGCCAGGAAGCTGGTATCACCTCTCTAAAGTCCATGACTCCCACAACATCCACTTCGCGTGCAAGATCTGGGGCTTGAGGGCAACGGACCTAAACCAGGGAGTGGTGTATGGGACGGTCACGGATCAGACCGAAAGAGACCCGAGGCTCGTGAACCGCTTCGATTACGAGGAGGTATTCGGCACGGTCCTAAACCGCTTCTGCGCCCAGGCCGCGATAGGGCACCCTCTAACGGTGTATGGCAACGGGTCCCAGACCAGGGGATACCTGGACATAAGAGACACGGTGAGGTGCGTGCAACTCGCGGTGGAGAACCCGGCCGAGCGAGGAGAGATGCGGGTCTTCAACCAGTTCACGGAGGAGTTCAGTGTAAAGGAGCTTGCCCGAATGGTAGTTGAGTCCTCATCCAAGCTAGGGGTTGAGGCCAGGATGGAGGAGATAGAGAACCCTCGGGTGGAGAAGTACGACCACTACTACAACGCCACCCACACGGGGCTGCTCGACCTCGGACTGGATCCACATTACCTGGGAGACAGCCTGCTTGACTCACTCCTAAACATAGCTTTGGAGTACAGGGGTAGGGTGGACGCTGAGGTGGTGATGCCTAGTGTGAGTTGGAAGAGTGGGAGGGCGAGGCAGCGGATCAACAAGGCGCCCGTTCAGCCTTCGGCACGCTAGGTTCGGCATGTCCCTGGATCACGTAAGCATAGCGGGAATCGCCATAGCCGCGCTCTTCGCGGCGTACGGCCTGTTCCGGTATCGCAAGGGGGGGAGCAGGTTCGACTTGCTCCTCTCGCTCGCCATCGCCCTCGGCGTGATGCTGGTGTCGGTGGTGCCCCAGATCTTCGAGCCTATAAGCGGCCTCCTCGGCCTGAAAAACCGCGCCTTCGCCTTGCTCGGGCTCTCGAACCTCATACTCTTCGCCCTCTTCCTGAACATCCTGAGCCGGGTGCGCGAAACCGGGCGGCGCAACGGGGAGATCGTCACCGGCCTCGCCCTGCGCGACTATTCCGAACGGTACGGTCCCTTCGAGCAGGACGTGGAGAAGACCAATGGACGGGGCAAACTCCTCATAATCGTGCCAGCCTATAACGAAGGCGGGAGCATCAGTGACGTGCTGCGTGGGATCCCGGCTGAAGTCCTCGGCCACGAAGTGAAGACGGTCGTGGTTGATGACGGCTCGGAGGACGAAACGGCCGCCATCGCCCTGAAAGAAGGCGTCCCCGTCGTATCTCACGTGGTCAACCGGGGCCAGGGAGACGCCCTTCGGACGGGCTTCGCCATCGCCCGGATCGAGAAGGCCGACATCGTCATCAACCTCGACGCCGACGGCCAGTACAAGCCGGAGGAGATAGAGCCCCTCGCCAGACCCATAATCGAGGACGAGGCGGACTTCGTGCTCGGCTCGCGGTTCAAGGGCTTCTACGAGGAGGCCGGCAGCGTCAGGCACGTGGGCGTCGCCTTCTTCTCCCGGATGCTCACCGTCCTCACCCGCACCCGCATCAGCGACTCCACCAACGGATTCCGGGCCATAAGGGTCTCCGAACTTCACAAGCTCGACCTGCGCGAAGACCGCTTCAACGCCACGGAGATCATCCTCGAAGCCCTCAACAACAAGCTGCGCTACGCGGAGGTCCCCGTCAGCATGCTCAAGCGGGCGGCGGGAGAGACCAAGAAACCCGCGCAACTCCGCTACCCACTCGGCGTATTCCGCGTCATCATCCAAACCTGGCTGCGCTAGAAAGCCGGTAGGCCCTAGAACCCCTCCGCCAGAATCTGCTTCGCCTTGTCTATCCCGGCTTCGTCGCGACGATGGTAGTTGCGCTGCGCCACACGCCGGGTTTCGACCAGCTCGGCTCCCTTGAGCACGGACAGGTGCCTGGAGGCACTCGGCTGTGAGATGCCCGCCTTCGCGGCGATCAGGTTAACGCAAACCCCATCCCCGGTGAGGTCGCCCTCCACCCGAGACTGAAAATTTGCTTCGGGATCTCGTAACCAGCGCAGGATCCGCACCCGAGTCCCTGACGCAAGCGCCCTGGCTACCCCTACCTCGTCCATGCCAACTAGTA
Organism: Rubrobacteraceae bacterium; assembly: GCA_051003015.1. GTDB lineage: Bacteria > Actinomycetota > Rubrobacteria > Rubrobacterales > Rubrobacteraceae > JACDGB01. The sequence continues at coordinate 13,087 of JBPCLT010000245.1, forward strand.
TAGCGTATTTGTTATATAGCAAATTTGCTATATAACCTTTATTCATGAGGGGTTCTGAATGGAATACGGGCAATGGCGGGCGTGGAGCCGGAGTAGGTTCGAGCCTCGATGAGCCACGGGGTAGGCGCAAGAAGACGCGGTTTTGCGACGGCGCGGCCCTGGCGGGGGTTGCCGCTGCTCTAATCGCGGTCGTGCTCTGGTCCACCAATGCCGTGGCGGCGAAGTTCGCGCTGGCCGAGTTCGGGGTCGTTCAGGCGCTCGCCTTGCAGTTCGGCGGGGCCACCGTCACGCTGGCGGCGCTACGAGCATTGCGTTCGGCGGAAGCAGGTGGATGCCGGACGGCTATACGATGGGCTTCCCTGTATTCGCCGGATGTCCTGGGTGGCGTGATGGTTGGGGTGTTCGGCCTCACGGGGACCATCTTCCTACAATATCTGGCTTTCGCCACGGCTCCCATCGTGGAGGCCAACGTGATCTCCTACGGCTGGCCGCTGTTCGCTGCGCTCTGGGCCGCGCTCGCGTACCGTAGCCGCCAGACGTTGGCCGGTGTGCCGCTGGCGATGGTCGGTTTCGCGGGCGTCGCGATCATGCTCGGCTCCGGAGGCGGTTTCGGGTCCACCGGCGGTTCCGCCGGTTACGTCGCGGCCCTCGCTTCGGCGGTGTGCATGACCTTCTACACGATTATCTCCGGCCGTATGCGCGTATCCGCAGACACGGTTCTGCTGCCCGCGACAGTTTTCGGGATGGTCTCATCCCTGACGCTCTGCTTCGCTGGTCTTGCTCCCTGGCTGTGGACATCCGCAAGCCCTGGCGCGTGGGCAGCCTCGGTCTACGCTGGCGTCGGGCCTATGGCCGGGGGCTTCTTGTTGTGGAGCCGGGCTATGTCCGGTGACGGAGCGAAGAGTCTGGCCCCGCTCGGATACGCCACCCCGCTGTTGTCCACTACTCTGCTTGTGCTCGCCGGAGAGACGTTCACGTCAGGCGCGTTACTCGGCGCCGCGCTGGTGCTGGTCTGTAGCATCGGCGTGCTGATTGTGGGCGGGAAAGGGCGCGGCTGACCAACATCAACGAACTCGTTTGAGATGAACGACAGGGGCGGAGGCAATGCGCTTCGTGCGGTGGAGACGATTCGCTAGCTGATTTCCTTCTAATTCTCTATCCCTTCGCGGCCTTGCTCGGCACTTTCGAGAACCTCGTCCCGCTCTTCGAGGGCCGCCTGTATCTCCGTGTCGCGTTCGGACTTCGCCGGCACCAGGATGCTGTCACGCTGTTCTTTGGCTTGTTCGAGGCTGTAATCCCTCTCCGCCGTGGCCGCCTCTATCCTTTTATCTCGTCGCCCTGCCGCGAGGTCAAGGATCCCGTCCCTATCTTCCTCGTACTCGTCGCCGGCGTTCACTTCCGCTGAAATATCGTTGTACAGTGCATGCTCCGCCCCGGTGATGTCGTTGTACCGGGCGTAGGCGTCTCCGGTGATGGCGTTGTACTCCCGGTGAGGCAATTGTAATCGCTGTAAGCCGCTCCAGTCTCGGTGTTGTATTCGCTGTAGGCGTTGCCCTCGATGCAGTTATAGTAGGCGGTCCACTCGGTCCAGTCGAAGCGCTCCTGGAAGATCTGGTTGAGTTCTCCGGCGTCCGTGGCACCGTAGTAGCTGCCGCCGCCGCTGAGAGCGGCTTCTCTTAGTTGGCGGGCGGCCTTTGGGTCCGCATCGAAGCCGACGATGTTGACCTCGGCCTTTATGTCGTCTTCGGCCAGCCCGCGGGCCGCCGATACCGGGTCGCCGCCGCAAGTCTCTATGCCATCGGAGACCATGTAGACGAAGTTGGAGTTGGTCTCGGGATCGAACCGGGCGAAGTCATCTCGGGCTTTCTCCAGCGAGCCTGCCACGGGGGTCCAGCCTCGGGGCTCGAAGGAGTTGACGGCCTCGGTGAACTTCTCCGGATTCAGCTCCTGGAAAGGCAGGATCAACTCCGAAGCGCCGCACGAGCGAGCACGGTCGGCTCTGGCGCTGGAGCCGACGTGCCCATAGACGCGCAGGGCGACGTTGGCCGTATCCGGCAGGGTGGCGATGAAGTCGGTTAGCACGCGCCGGGCTGCGTCCATCTTCCTCTCTCCCCCGGCGTCACCTCGCATGGAACCCGAGGCGTCCAGGATGAGCTGGACGTTGATGTCATTCTTCAGCTCGCGCTCCCCGAGGGAAGCCGGCTTCTGGCAGGTCCGGATGGAGATAGTAGTCTCGGCGCCGCATTCGGAGTAGTCTTCGCCGGACTCGGCGAGGCGCATCGCGTATGCTTTCTTCGGGTCGCGGGGCACCGGTATCTCATCCGCCCCGTGCTCCCCGGCGAGATCCCCATAGACTTCCGCCGCGGAATCCACGCTCTCCTCCGACTGCTGGGGTCCTTTCGCCTCTTCCGCGCTCCCCGCTCCTTCCCGCGAGTTCTTTGCGCCATCCGAGCCTCCGCACGAGACGAGCAAAGCGAGCAAGCAGAGCGATGCCGCGTATACCAACACCCGTCTCATGACGGCCAAAACGAACCACCTCCAATGCCCTACGGGACCACGATAATGCGAAGTGGAATACTACGCGGATCACGCATCAGACACAACGCGACAGGCCCTGCCAGACAACTCATCCGGTTCCGTAATGCCGGGACGGATCTCCGGGTGTCACGGATGAGAGACGAAGACGGAGGCTCCGAGAATGCGAAGACTTCGCCGGCCGCGTTTCGGAGATCCCAACTCCACGGATACGTCGCGGGGCCACCGCCCAAAGTTGTCCGAGGACGCCGAAAGCGTCCTGGTCGCTTAATATGACGCCATGAGGAAGTTTCTAACCTTCGGCGCGAGGCGGCAGGGAGCGGGCGCGGGGAGCCTGTACATCGGGCTCTCTTTCGTGGTGGCCGGGGCGCTGACCTTCGCCTTTCAGGGCGTCTCCATGCGGGCCCTCGGTGGTCCCGCCGGATACGCGCCGGTCGCGCTGCTGTGGAACGCCACGTTCCTGGTCGTGCAGGTGCTCTGGGTCGCGGCGACGCAGACGCTGGGACGCCACTTGGCGGAGCGGGAGGCGAGGGGCGAGGACTGGAGCCCGGTCGTATCCTCGGTGTGGCGCTGGCAGGCCGGGCTGCTCGTCCTGTTCCTGGTCGCCGCGCTACTCCTCTCTCCGCTGCTGACAGCGGAGGTCTTCGGGGACCCGTGGCTCACGGCGGCGTTCGTCGTGGCGGTGACCCTGTACGCGCCGGAATACTTCAGGCGGGGCATCTTCAACGGGCACCGTCAGAGCACCAGGATGGGGGCACAGATCCTGGCTGAGGCAGCGAGCCGGGTCGCGCTCGCCGCCGGGCTGCTTGCGGCTGGGCTCGGCGTGGCCGGTCCCGCCCTCGCCATCCTGCTCGCCCCGGTCATCGGGGTGCTGGCCGTCCGTCCGGCTCGGGTACAGCGTCCTTCGAAACCGGGAGGACCATTCTCGGCAGGGAAGGCTTTGCGGTTCGCGGCTCCGGTTTTGGCGTGCATGGCCTGCGCCCAGACGCTGGCTAGCGGGGGTGTGATCCTGGTCGGCCTGCTTGGCGGGACGGGGGCGCAGATAGGACTGTTCGGGGCGGCCCTGATCTTCACCCGCATCCCCCAGTACGTCCTGAGCCCGGTGATCGGCGCCCTCCTCCCGCACGCCAGCCGCACACTTTCCCTTGGGGGACATGCCGCGCTCGACCGCTTCGTGCTCCGCGCGGTCGGGGTCGTCGGCGCGGCCGGGTTCCTCATGGTGGCGGGAGCCTGGACGTTAGGCGAGTGGGGCCTCAAATTGTTCGGCGGCTCGCGCTTCGAGGCGGACGCGGGCCTGCTGGCGGCGCTCGCCGCCCTTGCTGCCTTCTACCTGCTCTCCGAGACGCTCACCCAGGCGCTCTTCGCACTCGGGAGAGCACGGCTAGCCGCAGCGGGCTGGGCCGCCGGGCTCGCCGTGGCCGCCGTTTGTCTGCCGCTACTCGCGGCGGACGTGGTGGAGAAGGTCGCCTACTCGATGGCCCTCGGCGCCTTCGCCGCAGCACTGGCCCAGGTGGCTTTCTATCTGGCGGTACAGAATCGGCAGGTAGGTTCCGGCGTCTGATCGTACGTTTCGCCGACGAAAGCCGTCCGCAGCGACAGGCGAGCGTGCCGTCGAAGACCCATATCAGGCACTTCACGGCACGATCTGCGTAAACTTCGCCCCGGTCTCCGTCAGGCGCCGGGGGCCATGAACCACTCGACCGTGCGCCGGAGACCCTCGTCCAGGGCGACCTCGGCCCGCCAGCCGAGGAGGCGACCGGCTTTGGAGGTGTCGGAGTAGTTGCGTTGCACATCGCCCAAACGAGGAGCCGTCTGGCGGACCTCGACATCTTTCATGCCGGCGGCGGCGAGGATGGGAAGGAGCTTGTCCAGCAGCTCGCGGACGGATGTCTCGGCGCTGGTGGCGATCTGGAATACCTCTCCACCGACGCCCTCCACGGTAGCGGCGAGTTTTAGGGCACGGACCAGGTCCCCGATGAAGATGAAGTCCCGCGTCTGACTTCCATCGCCATATATCTCCATCGTCTCCCCACTCGTCGCACGCTTGATGAACCGGGCGACCGCGCTGTTCTTGTGCCCCGAGAGCGGCCCGTAGACGTTCCCAAAGCGCAGAGCCACCGTCTCGACGCCGAAGGTGCGGAAGTACGCGGAGCAGTACCCTTCGCCGGAGAGCTTGCTCGACCCGTATGGTGAGACCGGATGTGACGCCAGCTCTTCGTGCAGCGGCGGCTCGACCTCACCCACCGCCGCCCCGCTGGAGGCGAAGACGAAGCGTTTCACGCCGTTGTGACGGGCGGCTTCCAGGTAGTTGAGGGTTCCGATCACGTTCGTCAGACAATCCTTACGCGGGTTCTCGACAGACGGCGCGACCCCCGTGTTTGCGGCGAGGTGGACGATCACATCCGCCCCCTCCGCAGCCCGCAAAGCCAATCCCTCGCCAAGAATATCCCCGGCGACCAGCTCGACCTCCGCCGGCGTGGAACCCATCGGCCCGACCTCCTCCGCCGGACTCTCGACGAACCGCCCGGCGGACGCGAGATCCTCCCGCGTGCCGACCGCGAGGTTATCCACGACGCGCACCGAATGCCCGCCCTCCTCCAACAAAGATTGGATGAACGACGTTCCCAGGAAACCGCAGCCGCCCGTAATTAGCCAGTTCATGCGCGTCTCCGTAGCAAAACCTCAAAATTTCTATCCTCTACCGGCTCCATGAAACCCTCCTTCGCAACAGTACGCGATCCTCGATATCCGGATCGACAAAGCATAGCTTCCAGGGCGGCGGTTTTGTACCCGAGCCTGGATACCGGCTCTCAACCGGCCGTTTAACAAAGATTTAAAGCCACGCTCACCGCAGTTTAACGATGCGCCGTGCGAGCCTCGGAGACGAATAGTATCTTTTCCAGTCATGTCCGCGAAGGTTCGCGAAAACTCCTGGGGCGCGAGCAAGAAAGAGGGCGGCGTTCGGGGAATGACCCCGGCCCTCATCGGAGCGGGGACCACTCTGTTCGTGTTCGTCCTGTACCTGCGGACGCTCGCCCCGACCGTTCTCCCCCTCGACCGGACGGAGCTGCCAGACTCGGCGATGCTCCAGATGCAGGCGGGCGTGCTCGGCATCACGCACCCCACCGGCTACCCGACCTACCTGATGCTCGGCCATCTCTTCACATACATGCTCCTAGGGGACGTGGCCTACCGGGTCAACCTCGCCTCCGCCGTCTTCGGGACGCTGGCTGCGCTCTTGGTCTACGCCGCGGGCTACCTTTGTACCCGCCGGGCGGCTCCGGCGGCGGCGGGCGCCCTCACGTTCGGGCTCGGGACAACCCTCTGGAGTCAGGCCGTCGTCGCCGAGGTCTACACCCTCAACGCCCTCCTCGTCTCCCTCACGCTCCTCGCCCTCCTCCTCTGGCGTGGGCAGCAAAACGACCGGTATCTGCTCCTGGCGGCCTTCGGGGCGGGACTATGCGTTACCAACCACATGACGAGTGGGCTGGTGCTGCCTGCCGGGCTGCTCTTCGTCGGCTTCGTATCATGGCGCAAGCTCCTGGAGTGGCGGCTCGCACTCAAGGGAGCCGGGCTCTTCCTGCTCGGGCTCGCGCCGTACCTGTACCTGCCTCTCAGGGCCGCAATGGACCCTGCTTTCGAGGGGAACAACCCGACGAGCCTCGACCGCTTCTGGTACGTGGTAAGCGGCGGTAACCTGACCGGCACGTTCTTCGCCTTCGGTCCCACGGAGCTACCGGGGCGGCTGGCTTTCTACTGGGGACATCTCGTGGAGAACTTCAACCCCCTGCTCCTCATGGTCGCCTTGACGGGGGCGGCGGTGCTCGTTTTCCGGGACAGGGCCCTCGTCGCGCTCACGGGCTTCCTCTTCCTCGGCTGGACCTTCCACGCCCTGGAGAACGACATCCCCGACGTGCAACTCTACTTCATCCCGACGTACCTGATCCTCTGCCTCTGGATGGCCGCCGGCCTAGGCGCGCTGCTGGAGGCAGCGGAGGACGCGACTTCCCGGCTGCACGGGATCAGTGGAACGCTGAGAACGGCGATCCCGATCATCCTCTCGGTGACGATGCTCCTCCTGCCGCTGCCCGGCCTCCGGGACACCTACGCCGCGAACGACATGAGCGAAGCATACGAGGGGCGGGAGGTTATCGAGACCGTGGTGGAGAAGACCGCGCCGAACTCCACCGTGCTGCATCACCGGAGCCAGCTCTGGTACATGGTCACGGTCGAGGAACGCCGCCAGGACCTGACCATCGTTGACCCCTTCTGGCACAACAAGGAGATCCGCTACGCCGACCTCGTCTGGCCCGATGATTCCGACCTCCCGGATACGGATCTCCGGTACGGGACCGACGACCGTTCTGGCGTGAAAGCGGCGAAACTGGCAGCCGAAAAGGGCCGCGTCTACATCCTGGACCAGGGGATCGCCGACCCGAGGAAGCTCAGGGAAGGCGGCTTCGACATCGCACGGGTCGAGAAGGGCGTCCTCTACGAGCTGGTCCCGAAGGACGGGCAGGAACCGGAGAGGTCGGCTACAATCGGCAGTCCGGGGTGACGCGACAGGAAGGCTTTCGGAGATGTCAGAAGAGGCTCGTCCGGCGGAGAACGGGAAGAGCGCGGACGCAACGACTTATCTCTTCGAGCAGTTCCGGGTCGAGCGGGGATGTCTCGGGTACGTGATCGCCGACAGGGAGGGAGGGGTCGCCGCCGTCGTGGACCCGGAGACCGGGATGGTCGAGCCGATGCTCGACTTCGTGTTCGAGCACGCCTTGCGGCTCCGCTACGTGGTGGACACCCACACGCACGCCGACCACTTCTCCGGCGTCAGGGAGCTGAAGGCGAAGACGGTGGCGAAGGTCGTTATGCACGAGAAGGCTCCGGCAAGCTGCGTGGACTTCCGGATCGAAGACGGCGATAGGCTGTGGCTGGGTACGCTCCCTCTGAAGTTTTTGCACACGCCGGGGCACGCCAAGGACCTCGTCTCCGTCCTGTTGCCCGGCAGAATTTTGAGCGCGGACGCGCTCTTGATCGGCTCCTGCGGACGCACCGACCTCCCGAACGGCAACCCCACCCGCCAGTATCACACCCTCTACTACGTCTACCGGAGCCTGCCGGAAGGGCTTTCCGTCTATCCAGGCCACGACTACAATGACCGGACCCATTCCACACTGGCCGAAGAGAAGGGGAGCAACCCGAAGATGCTGTTCGCCTCCGAGGAGGAGTTCGTCGAGTACATGGAGCGGGAGAACCCGGGCAAGCTCTCCCCCGTCCACCAGCTCGCCGACGCCCTCAAGGCCAACATGGCTTGAACGGTGATGACCGCGAGAGGGCTGGCTTGACGGGGCGGACTCTTACGCGCCGGAGCTTCCTGAAGGCCGCCGGCGCCGGGGCGGCTGGGGTGACGTTGCTCGGCACGGCCGGCTGCAACACATTGACCAGTAGCGGCTTGCCAGATGAATATCTTCCGACCGGGGGACCGAGGATGAACGTAGTGATCGTGATCTTGGACAGCCTCAGAAAAGACCACGTAGGGGCACACGGGAACAATTGGATAAGGACACCCAACCTCGACGCGCTGGCGAAGGATAGTCTCTCCTTCACCAGGGCCCACCCCGAGTCATTGCCGACCGTGTGCGCCCGGCGCGCGATCCACACCGGAATCAGGACCTTTCCTTTCCGCAACTGGAACCCTGTGGTGAGCGACCTGGTGCGCCTCTACGGCTGGCAGCCCATCCCCGAGGACCAGACGACGCTGGCCGAAATCCTGGAGGAAGAGGGCTACCAGACAATGTTGGTGACCGACACCGTCCACCAGTTCAAACCGTTCTACAACTTCCACCGGGGCTTCGGGCTGTTCGAGTTCATCCGGGGCCAGGAGAGGGACTTCTACAAGCCGGAGTGGCTGGTGTCGGAGACGCGGATGGAGCAGGTCCTCACCGGCGGCTCCAACGCCTCTCACATGCAGGACATCGCCCGCCAGTATCTCGCCAACACCACCGGCCGCAGGGGCGAGGAGGACTGGTTCTCCCCGCAGGTATTCTCGCGGGCGGCGGAGTACCTGGAGGGCGCTGGCAAGGGAGGCCAGCCGTTCTTCCTCGTGGTGGACAGCTACGACCCGCACGAGCCCTGGGACCCGCCCGAGGAGTACGTCAAGCTCTACGACGACGGCTACGACGGCCCCGAGCCGCTGACCGGCCCAAACGGGGACGCGAGCTGGATGACGGAGCGGCAGATCAAACGCCTGCAAGCGCTCTACGCCGCCGAGGTCACGATGGCCGACCGCTGGTTCGGACGCCTCATGGACAGGATGGATGCTCTAGGCATGTTCGAGAATACGCTGGTCGTCGCCGTCTCCGACCACGGCTACGTCCTCGGGGAACACGGCATCGTCGGCAAGTCGCCGCCGGCGATGTACTCGGGTCTGCTGGAGGTGCCCATCTTCATCCGCCATCCCGAAGGACGGGGCGCCGGGAAGGAGAGCGACTACTACGCCTCCACCCACGACATCGCGCCCACGGTCCTGAGCATGCTCGGCATCGAACGCCGCCCGGAGATGAACGGCGAAGACCTCTCCCCCATCCTGGAAGGCGGAGAAGCAACGTCCCGTCCCCACTTCAGCGCCGGCTACCACGACCACGTCTGGGCCCGCGACGACCGCTACGCGATGTGGTCCCGCAACGACGGCTCGGGGGCGAAACTCTTCGACCTGCAAGAAGACCCCGAACAAAAGAACGACATCGCCGGAGACAATCCTGACGTCGTTAAGCGCATGTTCCAGGAATACGTGCTGAAAGACGCCAGCGGCCCGCTCCCGAAGTATTAGCCGGGGGCCGGGCGCGTTATGAACCGTCGCCTCGGGGCGGCGGCATGTATCTTGCCGAACCGGAAACCGTGTCCGGCCGGTGCTTGCGGCGAGGAACGGTCCTTCGCGTTCTCTGATTATGGATGCGGCGGGGTTCGCCGTGTGCCAATATCGGATCGTAGGAACGTGCCATAAAGAAAGAGGAGTTATGGATTCACGAGAACAAGGCACGACGCTCACCCCCGCTCAGCAAGCGATGTCCGACCTTTGGGACGATCACATGCGGTCTGAGTTCGAGTCTCACAGCGTCGAGGACACGCTCGAGACCATGGTGGAAGATCCACACGTCAATCACGTCCCTGTGCTCACGGGAGGCGTGGGGCTCGAGGAAGTAAGGAAGTTCTACTCTGAGCACTTCATACCGCGTCAGCCTCCGGAAGCCGAGATCACCCCGATCTCTCGTACTGTCGGCGAAGACCGGGTGGTGGACGAGTTGATCTACGGATTCGTCCACGCCATCGAGATGGACTGGTTGCTGCCTGGCATCCTCCCGACCGGGAAGCGGATCGAAGTCCCCATGGTAGTCGTGATCCAGTTCCGGGATGGGAAGATAGCCCACGAGCACATCTACTGGGACCAGGCTTCCGTGCTGGCGCAGGCGGGTTTGATCGATCCCGAAGAACTGCCCGTTAGCGGCGCCGAGAGCGCCCGTAAGGTTCTCGACCCGGCCTCCGTGCCGTCCAACGAGCTGATCGAGCATCCGCGCCGGCCGAAGTAGGGCAGCCTCTAGTCACTGGCTGGGGTTCTTCGGCTCGAAGATCACGACCTGCTCGTTGTCGAAGGCCGTCCGGTAGAGGTCGGGGCGGCTCCGGAATGCCCTGTAGTCTACGCCGTTGACGGGAGGGAGGCGCTTGTAGAGTACGACGTAGCGGATGTCTTTTTCCTGGAGGAGCCGCAGCGTGCGCTCGCCGTCGGGGTGTTGCAGGATCCAGAGCGCGTCCCACAGAGGCCCGGCGCCGGAGGGCGGCAGGTCGCGGGCGGCCTCTATGCGCGGCCCGTCGTAGGACTGGATGCCACTGTAGTCTCCCATCGCCAGCATCGCGCGGCTGGGCGCGAGGCCCAGGTACGGGCTCGCCACGATGTTGCCGCCGGTGTTGTGATCCTCCAGCCACCGTCCGGCCTCGACCACCTCGGGCGTCGTCATCACCTGGGAGCTTCGAGTCGCCAGCGGCTTGGGGATGCGGTCGTCGAGGCCAGCGCCGTCCTTCAGGTTCTCTCCAGCTTTGACGCCGACGCAGATCATCGCCAGCATCGCCGCCGCCGCGGCGGCCAACATCGTCGCCGGAAGGAGGCGGCCTCGGGGCCACAGCGAGCCGAGGACCGCCACGAAGGCGAAGCCCGCGAGCACGGAGAGCGGGATGCCGAGGTCGCGCTCGAAGCG
>JBPCLT010000246.1:0-10788 GCA_051003015.1 Rubrobacteraceae bacterium
GGCATCGAGAGCCCAATGTACGCATCCTTGCGCTTCAACCTGATCAAAGACAAGACCATCCCGGCCCCACAGTTCCAGACTCCGGGCGCGCTCACCCCCAAGTCCGAGGGGGCGGGATGGTACGCCACGATGGGCGTCAACTCAGACCTCATGCAGGCGGCGAAAGACTCGCTGCGGGCGATGATCGAGCACATAAGCACAACCTACGGCATGGAGCCGGTGGAGGCGTACGTGCTGGCGAGTCAGGTCGTGGACCTCAAGATCTCCGAGATAGTGGACCAGCCGAACTGGATCGTCTCCTCCTATCTGCCACTCTCCATCTTCAGGTAGGATCGGAGCCGCGCCAAACTTAGGCGGGTGGGATCTCATCTGGCTGTCCGGTGAACGAAGCGGTTCCCCACAGAGACGGGCCGGGGAAGAGAATCCCCGGCCCGAGGCTTTCGAGTCGCCTAGCCCGAGAACCGCGCAAAGTGCTTGTGGGCCACACCCGAAACGCTGGTGAAGTCGCCACCGGCATAGATCCGGTCATTTGGCGCGTCCTCGGTCAGCACCCAGACTCCCAGACCGGTCCCGCTCCCGCGCGGGTTCCACGAGTCCAGCAGGCCCGTGTTCGCATCCACGGCGGCGAAGAAGCGACGATCCTGGATACCGACGCCTACGAAGTGTCCCCCAAGGTACACCTTGCCGTTCAAGACCGCCAGGGCTTGAACATCGCCGTCGCCCCTGGTCTGGAGGATCCAATGCGAGAGACCCGAGGAAGCCTCGTAGGCCGCCGCTGCTCCTCCGCTACCGCCCTCCGCGCTATAGACGCTTGAGCCCCGAGCCACCACGTCGAAGACCTGACCGTTGGGGTTCGAGAGAGGTCGCCAGACGGCTGCGCCCGCGCCCGCAGCATCCAGGCCCACGAGATTCGGCCTCGACCGCCCGGAGACGGTTGAGAAATCGCCGCCCGCGTAGAGGCGGGTACCGTCCGGGGAGAGGGCCAGCGTCCTCACGTTGGCATCCGCAGTCGGGGTCCAGGTAGGATCGAGGGCTCCCGTCGTGCCGTTGACCAGGGCTAAACGGGTACGGTTCTGCCCATTCAACGTCGTGAAGCTCCCGCCCAGGTAGACGCGACCGGCCGAGGCGACGATAGACCGCACCGTGGAGTTTGCGGTGCCCGGTTTCCACGTCGGGTCGAGCGCTCCCGTCGTCGCGTCGATGGCCGCCAGACGGCCGCGGTAAGTGCCGCCCACCCTGGTGAAGGAGCCGCCCGCATAGAGACGGGTACCATCCGCGGATACCGCAAGCGTCCGCACGCTACCGTTGGCGTTGGGGTTCCAGCCCGTCAGGTCGCCGGTGGTCGCATTTATGGCCGCCAGGCGGTTGCGTTGGACACCGTCTATGCGGGTGAAGTCACCACCCAGGTAGACGCGGTTACCCGACTTCAAGATGGTCCAGACACGCCCGTCCGCTTGCACGGTACCGGTGTCGGGCACGCTGGCTGGAACAGCCAGCGCCACCCCGTACGCAAGTAGCACAGCCGTCGCCACCGATACAAACAGCAGCAGGGTTCTTCTCATCAATACTCCTTCCCTCGTTCGGCGGGACTGATAAAAAGAGGTTCCCACCCCGACATATAACGGACATAGCGTATTCTTCGGTCGGGCGGAACGCATCTGCCCAACGGCACATCTTTGGTAGTCTTTCGACCCGAAAACCTCCGGCAAGAACGGACCACTCGGCTTGCGCGGCGTCGATCCCTGACACGGGCGTACATTTCTGGATCAGGATGGTCCGGGGTTCCCTCTTCCGGTAGGCTGCTATGGATCGTCAAGCGGATCACGAAGGGAAGCATTATGCCCGGCGAAGATTTTCAATCTCCGAACCTCACCAGGTTGGTCTCCGTGCCTGGAATAGTGGCCCTCGCCGTGCTCGGGACCGGGATCGCCGGGGTGGCCCGCCTGTTCGGCACGGACGTCGTGGTGCGAGAGGTGGTGATAGAGATGATCGCCAGCTTCGGCAGCGCCCTCCTCGTGCTCGCGGTCTTCGGCCTGTTCTTCAGGAGCGGCATAGAACGCCTGATACAGCGCGCTCCGGGAGGAGACCTGTACGCTGAGTCCACCGAACACCTGCGAGAGATGCTGGAGGGCCTGGATCGTGGTCAGGGATCTCAAGACTCGCAACTCGAAGCGCGGCTCGGCCGCATCGAGGAGAGCCTCTCTTCTCTCTCCGGCGAACACATACCGGGCCTGAGGAGTGAGATCCGGGACCTGCGGAGCCTGATCCAGGATTCGCGCCAACGCCAGGACAGATAGCAAACCGGAGGTCCTGGCCTCGGGGGCTGCGGCCGTTTGGTCTACAATCCTTTTGCTGGTGAGCCCTATCCGGCACGGAGTTGGAGACGGGATGACGGAAATTGATAATCGAGAAAGAGGATCGGCCGCCGTTGGCCGTCATGACCCCGTTCACCGGGAGCGTTACAGGCCGGTGCGCCTGATCGGGCTGCTGTTGATCCTGGAGACGGTCGGGCTGGTGGGCATCCTGGGCCTCGAGTTCTCGCAGGTCAACTGGTGGATACAGGTCCAGGAGTTGCCGGAACTGTCGCGGCAGGAGGTCGAAGCCCTGACGACCGTTCTTCTTGTTCCGACCGCCGTGTTGTCGTTCCTGGCTGCTCTGAGCTTACTCATCCTGGCACGCAGGGGATGGCTTCTGGCGGCTGTCTCGCAGGGGCTCGGGCTCGGCGTTTGCCTGTGGCTCTACTCCGAAACCGAGCCGGAGCCGGTTTACGTCTACCCCATCATGGTTTACTGCATCTTCATCGTCCTCTACCTGAACTCCCGCACCGTGCGGGCGCTGTTCCACAAAAGGCAAGGTCAACCGGGGAAGGCCGAGCGGCCATGAGGGACGGAAGCGTGGACCCGGAGGCCGCCGAGGCCCTGCTCCGGCGCTTCGAGCCCGTCATGCGCTTCACACGGGGCGAACAGTTCTATCCGATGGACGTGGAGCCGTACGTGCGGGCGTGTAGCCTGTGGGTGCAGCGAAACGGCGAACAACCGGTCTGCGTCCTCCCTCGCGGGAAGCTGACGCTGGATAACCTGGCGCAGCAGCCCCTGGACGATTTCGGGGCCGTGCATTACTTGAGGTTCACGGATCCCAAGAGCTTCAGGGAGGTGTATTCGCGCGACGCGCGCGCGGAGTTGCGGCGCCGGAGGCAGTTGACCAGGGAAGACGAAGGGGTCAAGAAGGTCTTTCGCGCCGGGAGGGGGCGTCTGGCGCGGGTCGGGTACGCCTCGCGCTTCGCGGACGCGCTCTACGAGGTGGCGCTCCTGGCGCGGGGCCGTGTGCCGGGTGAATCCACCGCCGCGGCTTCGATCTCGTACGGACGGATCATGGACGAAGGCGAACATTACGGCTATCACGGACGGGTGCTGCGCCACAACGGCTGGACGGTGCTCCAATACTGGCTTTTCTACGCCTTCAACGACTGGCGCTCCGGGTTCTTCGGGGCCAACGACCACGAGGCTGACTGGGAGAAGATAATGGTCTTCCTCTCCGAGCCGGAGACGGGCGAGTTCACGCCAGAGTGGGTGGCATACGCGGCCCACGAGTACACCGGGGACAACCTCCGCCGCCGCTGGGACGACCCCGAAGTCGAGAAGGCCGGAGAGCATCCGGTGGTCTACGTGGGCGCTGGCTCCCACGCCAGCTTCTTCGCCCCTGGCGAGTACCTGACAGAGCTGGACATCCGGCTCCCCCGCCCGATGTCGAGGGCTTCGCGCGCCGTCCGCGGCTTCTGGCGGGAGAAGCTCCGTCAGTACTCCGGCGGGAGGACCGGAACGGAAGGCCCCGGTTTCTTCCACATCCCCTTCGTGGACTACGCCCGCGGGGACGGGCTCTCTTTAGGGCCAGGACAGGACAGGGAATGGGACCCGCCCCGGCTCCTGCAGGAGCCCGAGCCGCCGTGGGTGCGCGGGTACAGGGGGCTCTGGGGCCTGTATACCCGTGACCCTTTCGAGGGCGAGGACGCCCCCGCGGGCCCGATGTACCTGCGCGACAAGAGCCCGGGTCCGGCCTGGTACGACCCCGTTGGATGGGCCGGGCTGGACAAGGTGCCCACAAGGGAGGAGGCGCTCCGGATATCCTCCGTTCGACGGCAGGAGATCGAAGCGCGCCGCGAGGCGCTGCGGGCTGAGATCGAAGAGAAAAGCCGGCAGCTCAAAGAGCTGGGCGTGGAGACCGAAGCCCTGCGCGGCAGATCCCACCTGGACGACCCGTATGAGGCCCGCGCGGGAGAACTCAAGGAGCTATCGGCCGAGGTAGCCCGGCTCCGTGCCGACTTCGCCACCGGGGAGACCGTCGGGGAGTCACTCGAGGACCACGCGGGCCGGCTGGAGTCGGGGGAGCATGGCCCGCTCCGGACCCACATCACCCATGCCCACCAGCCTGCCTCAGACACCGAGTTGCGCACGGGGCGCGTGGCCGAAGCGTGGGCCGCCCTCAGCGTCGGGCTCATGCTCATCAGCCTCGTCGGCATCGTCGCCCTCGAACGGGAACACCTGATCGGCGTTCTCGTCGCGAGCATCGCCCTGTTCGCCTTCGTGGAGGCTGGCTTCAGGGGAAGGCTGACCAACCTGATCGGCTCCGTCAACGTCGGTCTCGCCGTTGTGTCCGCCCTGATACTGGCCTACGAGTTCTTCTGGCAGGCCGTCATTCTGGCCGTACTCTTCATAGGATTCTACGTCCTCTGGGATAACCTGAGAGAGCTCCGCAGGTAAACCGCTATGTCCCGAACCGCCCGTATAATCCGTAGCGTGAAAGAAAGGAGTGGGCCATGAACCACAAAAAAGAGGAAATCGTCTCTCGCGACCCCGAGATAGTAAGTGGTACGCTCGTCTTCGCCGGTACTCGGGTGCCCGTGAAGAACCTGAACGACTATATCGAAGCGGGTCATTCTCTCGACAGGTTTCTCGACGGTTTTCCCGGCGTTAGCCGAGATCAAGTCGAAGGATACTTGAAGATGTCACTGGAGGCCGTCGAGGAGAACATGAGTGCGGGTGCTGCTCGATGAGATGCTCGACCGCAAGCTGAAGCGGCTGCTACCCGAAACCACGGAGGTCATGACCGTGCGCGAGCGGGGATGGGGATCGCTGGAGAACGGCGATCTACTCGAATCCGCCCAGCAAGAGTTCGACATACTCTTGACCGCCGACCAGGGCATACCGCACCAGCAAAACCTCTCGCGCTTCGATATAGCCGTCGTGGTCCTCCGCGCGAGGAGCAACGCTTACGAAGACCTCGCTCCTCTCACGAAGAAGGCTTCGGATGCTCTGGCGAAAGCTCGTCCCGGCCACGCGCTCTTCATCGAGGCTTGAGTTCGGCCGAACCGGCTATTACGAGCCCGCGAGTTGCTCCTCCAACTCCGCCGGGTCGGTGGTGGGGCTCTGGCATGCGTAACCTTCGCAGACGTAGGCGGTAGACTTGCCGTCCCGCATCGGGCGGTCGGCGAGGAGTGGGATGAAGGAGGCGGCATCCCCGTCCGGAGCGCGGCCCGCGACGACCTTGTTGGGCAGGTAACGGCTGAAAACGACGCCCATGAGAGCCTGCGTGTCCTCTGAACCGGGGGCGCCAACGATGGCGACCTCCTTCGGTCGCGAGAGGTTGAAGTCGAGGGCGGAGAGGAGGCGTCCGAAGGCACCGGGCAGCTTCTCCAGGCCGCCGCTCAGTCCTTCGAGGACGGTCTCGGCCCGGACGCGGTAGTCGTCGCGGTCGAGGAGTAGCGCAAGCCGGAGCAGCACATCCGCCGCCACCGATGTACCGGAAGGCGCGGCATTGTCGTACACGTCGCGCGGGCGGGTGACGAGCGTCTCGTGGTCGGTGGGCGTGTCGTAGAAGGTCCCCCGCTCCTCGTCCCAGAAGAGCTCGTTCATGGCGTCGCACAGGTCGCCGGCCGCGGAGAGCCAACGCGCCTTGAAGGTGGCCTCGTACAACGCCACGAGCCCGTCGGCGACCATGGCGTAGTCTTCGAGATATCCATTGAACCTGGCCCGACCGTCCTTGTACGAGCGGCGCAGACGGCCATCGCTCTTCAGCTTCTCCAGGATGAAGGCGGCGTTCCTCTCGGCGGCCTCGCGGTAGTCGCCGCGACCCGTGACGCGGGCGGCGAGCGCCAGGGAGCGGAGCATCAATCCGTTCCACGCGGCGAGAATCTTCTCGTCGCGAGCGGGGCGGACCCGCTCCTCCCGCGCCTCAAAGAGCTTTGTTCGGATCTCCGCGATACGATTCCACTGTTCCGCTTCGGAGAGACCAAACTCGGCGGCGACGGCCTCGGGCGGGCGGGAGACGTTCAGGATATTCTTGCCCTCAAAGTTGCCGCGCTCGGTCACGTCCCAGAAACGCATCGCCAGTTCCGCGTCTTCGGGCTCCAGGACGGCCCGGACCTCCGCTGGCGTCCAGACGTAGAACTTCCCTTCCTCGCCTTCGGAGTCGGCGTCTTCGGCGGAGTAGAAGCCGCCCTCTGGGCTCGTCATGTCTCGTAGGATGTAGTCAAGGGTCTCTTCGGCGACGCGGCGGTAGAACGGATCACCGGTGGCCTGGAATGTTTCGAGGTAGATCCGGCTCAACAGCGCGTTGTCGTAGAGCATCTTCTCGAAGTGCGGGACGAGCCAGTGCGCGTCCACGGAGTAGCGGGCGAAGCCGCCGCCGAGGTGGTCGTAGATTCCACCGTCCGCCATCTTCCGCAGCGTAAGCTCCACCCCGGAGAGCGCAGCCTCATCGCCGGTGCGGTGATGGTGGCGCAGCAACACCTCCAGGTTCATAGCCTGCGGGAACTTGGGCGCGCCGCCGAAGCCCCCGGAGCGCCGGTCGAGCTGGGAGAGCAGGGAACGGGCGGCGTTGTCCAGTATCTCCGTTCCGAGGGTCTCGGCCTTCGGGATGGCGGCGCCGGTGGCGGCCTGGAGGTAATCGCGCACGGAATCCGCGCTCTTCAGGACCTCGTCGCGGCGGTTCTCGTAGGCGTCGGCGAGGCTGACGAGGAGCTGCTGGAAGGAGGGCAGTCCGTGGCGGGGAGCGGGCGGGAAATACGTGCCGCCGTAGAACGGGGCGCCGTCGGGGGTAAGGAAAACCGTCATCGGCCAGCCACCGCCGCGCGTGAGGGCCTGGACGGCTGACATGTAGATGGAATCTATATCCGGCCGCTCCTCGCGGTCCACCTTTATGTTGACGAAGTGCTCGTTCATGATGGACGCGGTAGCTTCGTCCTCGAAGGACTCGCGCTCCATCACGTGGCACCAGTGGCACGCCGAGTATCCCACGGAGAGCATGATGGGCCGGTCCTCGTCCCGCGCCCGCGAGAGGGCCTCCTCGCCCCACGGATACCAGTCCACGGGGTTATCCTTGTGCTGCAAGAGGTACGGGCTGGTCTCGTTGGCGAGCCGGTTGACCATGATCTCCTCCCCGCCGGACGGGCGTACGGGCTACATCCTCGCAAGCGTATCATGCGGGCGGCCTCGCCTTCCTCGGGAAATTTCCAAAAAAAGACGCCGCGTTGATACGAACCGGCTCCCGGTTCGTATCAATGCGGCAGAACAAGGGAGGAGGTGATTTATATATGAAGAAGAAAATTGCCGTGGGCATCATCTTTGCCGCGATGTCCTCACTAATAGTCGGCGCGCCGGTCTCCGCGGCTCACTGCGTGGACGAGGACGGCACATCTCCGGGCTTTTCGTACTTCGGCACGGACCACGTGCAGGAGGCGGATCATGCGGAGGGAGGCAATCCGGGCCCGCACATGGGGACATCGGGCGCCTCTAACTGCCAGGAGACTACTGGCTCCCCGTCCGAACGGGCTCCCGGCCAGCAATAAGCACTGATAAAGCTTCGCAACCAAGAGCTGGAGGCATCACGCTCCGGCTCTTTAGCTTGTAGAAGCCTGTTGAACGACCGGTAACCGCCTTCTGGCGTGGTGGTTGGATCCTCCGCATCCCGACCGCCCCGTCTCTTTTGCTTGCAATGAACACCTCGCATCCACCCGAGGACCCCACATGCGGATGTTTACTGTCACGTTATCTTTTCGCCAATCGGGTAAAACAGACCTTAGCAGACGGGAAAGGAGAAACCATGAACCTGCAGACGCTGGAGAATACCGCAAGGGAGATGGTGGGGCCGGGCCGGGGCATCCTGGCCGCCGATGAGAGCCACGGGACCATAGGCAAGCGGTTCGAGGCCGTTGGCGTCGAATCCACGGAGGATAGCCGGCGCGACTACCGTGAGATGCTCTTCACCACGCCGGGCATCGGGGAGTTCCTATCCGGTGTGATCCTCTTCGACGAGACCATCCGCCAGACGGCCTCCGATGGCACGCCGCTCACCCGGATACTCCTGGATCAGGGCGTGATGCCCGGCATCAAGGTGGACGGTAGCACCGTTGACATGCCCCTCTCCCCCGGCGAGAAGTTCACCCAGGGTCTCGACAAGCTCGCCGGAAGGCTGGAGGAGTACCGGGAGATGGGCGCACGCTTCACCAAGTGGCGGGCCGTCATCACCATCGGCGACGGCATCCCGACCGCCCGGTGCATAGACGCCAACGCCCGCGCTCTCGCGCTGTACGCTGCGTTCTGCCAGGACGCGGACCTCGTCCCAATCGTGGAGCCGGAGGTACTCATAGACGGGGATCACTCCATCGAGCAATGCTACGACGCCACGCAGTGGACTCTCAACCGCACCTTCGGCCACCTCTACGAACACGGCGTGGAACTGACGGGCATGATCCTCAAGCCGAACATGGTCATCTCGGGCAAGGGGGCCGCGAACCAGGCTGGCGTCGAGGAGGTCGCCAGGGCCACGGTCGAGTGTCTCTTGCGGAGCGTGCCCGCCGCCGTCCCCGGCATCGCGTTCCTCTCCGGCGGACAGAGTGTCTTGCAGGCCACGCAGCACCTCAACGCCATGAACCGCCTCTACGAAGGCAGGCTTCCGTGGGAGCTCTCCTTCTCCTACGCCAGGGCGCTCCAGGAGCAGCCGATGGAGATCTGGGGCGGCAAGGCCGGGAACATCGAGGCCGCCCAGAAGGTCTTCCTCCACAGGGCGAAGATGAACGCCGCCGCCCGCTCCGGCTCCTACTCAGACGACATGGAGAAAGCGGCGTAGAAGAGCAGAGAAAAGGACGCCGGCTCCGGAGCCGGCGTCCTCTCGCCGTCGGTCTTGCAGGTGGTCCGGGCTAGAGGCCGGACGCCCGCTTGATGAACCGGCTGATGGCCGGCGCGTTCACCTCTGTGTAGACGCCGGGGAAGTTGTTCGCCGCGCAGCCGCGCCCGAAGCTGGTAATGCCGAACTGGCGCCGCGTGTCGCCCACCCGGTCGAACATCGGGCCGCCGGAGTCGCCCTGGCAGGTGTCCACATCTCCCTTGCCCGCAGCGATCATGAGCTTCGACGCGTACTCTCCGTCATAGGCCCTCTTTCCCGCCCTGTCGGAGACGACCGCCGGACGCCCTTCTTGCATCCTCTTCGGTAAGTTACTCCCACCACTGCCGCCATTTGCGGGCTGGGCCTTCGTGTTGCCCCACCCGGTGATGGTCGCCTTGTTGCCCGCGTTCTCCGGGCTGTTGTTGCCGGGGGCGAGAAGTTTGATCGGGTTGATGCCCTTGACCGGGCGGCTGAGTTCGATCACCGCAGCATCGTAGCGGCGGCTCTGGGCTCCGTTGTAGCGGGGATGGATGGCGACATCCGTCAGGCTGTTCACGCTCCGGGCCTGCCCCTGGTCGGTGCCGAGCACCGTGATACCGACGACGACCCGCAGCTTGTTCACCGGAATGCCGCCACCACCGATAACATCAGCGCAGTGTCCCGCCGTCAGCACGTGACTCCGGTCTATCAGGGTGGCGCCGCAGAAGTGCCGCTTCCTGGAAGTCCCGTCGCCGGGAAAGTCCCCCTGTAGCGAAGTCATGAACGAATACTTGCCGTTTGGCACCGAATCTCCGCCTACGACCTGTGGCTCGATGCTGCCGTCCTCGTCCTGGGCGAACGCTGGCACCGCCGCCACCAGGGCGAGCGACGCCGCGGCGATCAAAACCACCAGACGCCGTGAGCCACGCCGGCCAAAGGCCAGACCTGTTTGTCTTTCCATACGCAATTCCCTCCTGTTCACTGCATCCCGGCAAGCATAAACCCGAACCAGAACCTTCTGCCCCTCGGACGGATTCTCGGCTTACGATAGACATCCATACTCCAGACCGTCGGCAGGTTAGCATAGGCTTGCGAACGGTGTCTATAGTACCCAGGTGCATATTTTGCGACTCGTATAGTGGAGACTACCGGCGATTCGTCTCCGGCTGGAATTCCTCAATTCTTGCGGCGCTCTGGGCTTTTCTCCTTGCCAACGTGATCCTCCACGCGCTCGGCGCGGACGATCAGACGCTTCTCGAAGGTGGGAATGGGGGTACACGTCTGCAAAGACAGCATGTCCCGACCGGGCGCATCCCGGGTCACCCACGAGGCGCCGGGGTTCACCACGAGCCTCTCGGTCACCCGGTAACGATAGGCGCGGCCCAGGCGATCCTCGAGGACTACTTCGTCTCCACGCCGCAGCTCGTTCAGGCGGTAGAAGATCCTGAAGCTCCCCGTCCCAGGCCATCCCAGACGATGCCCCGCCACGTAGACGTTCCGCTGAGAGCCGCCGTCCCAGGGCAGCGAGGTCCCAGGCACGTGGACCACGCCCGCGTCGAGGGCCGCCTGCCCATCCGAACTCCTTACCGGCGCATCATGGATGCCAAGATCCGGCACCGTGAGGCCCATAACCGCCCACGCCGGAAGGTC
>JBPCLT010000247.1:0-8236 GCA_051003015.1 Rubrobacteraceae bacterium
CGGGCCGAGCCGGAGGGAGTATCATCGGACGACTACTTCAAATACATGGGCAGCCTTCCGGCGCCGCACATCCTGGAGTTCTTGAACGGCTACAGCGAGCGGGACGGCCTGGACGCCGACGTTGTGCGGGAGGCTTTAAGGATCTCCAGCGAGCGCGACGCCCGGCGGGTGGGATACGTGAGGAGCATCCTGGAGAGCTGGGTGCAGCGGGGCGTCAAGACCATGCAGGACGTGGAGCTTTTCGAGAAGGACCGCCGGCTCCGCCTCGTCGGCGAGAGCGGGGCCGTGAAGGGCGGAGCGATGAGGACCGGAGAGGGGGTGAAGGATGGAGCGGATAGACAGTCTGCTGCCAGACGCAGGGAAGATTACAAGTGGTTCTTCGGCGAATAGGAACCGCCGCGCGGAGGCCCTGAGACTAGACGATAACGTCTGCCCGCACTGCGAGCGAGAGCTTCAAGCCGAGTGGGTCGAGTTCCCCCCGGCCCTCCAGAAAAAATACGGCAGGCCCGGTGAGTGGTACTACCATCCCTGCACGCCAGAGTGCGAGCAGAAGAACGACCAGCGCGAGTGGGAGCACATGCGCCGTGACGCCCGCGTGGATGTCTTGAGGCAGCGCAGCGGTTTGTCCAAGCGCATGAAAGGCTACTCGCTCTCCAACTTCAAGCCGTACGCGAACCCGCCCGCCACCACGCGGGCTTACGCGAAGGTGGAGGACTACCTCGGGGATTGGGCGGAGAACCGGGAGACCGGGCGGGGGTTGTACTTCTGCGGCGGGGTAGGAACCGGGAAGACGCATCTCGCCGTTGCGGTGATGAACGAGTTGATGCTTCGCAAGCGGGTGCCATCGCTCTTCGTGACGGTGCCGGAGCTTCTGGACAACCTGCGCGGGGCGTACATGACCCCAGGCCGCGACCTCGACGAGTGGATGGAGGCCGTCAAGAACGCCGACCTGCTATTGCTCGACGACCTGGGCGCCGAGAAAGCTACCCAGTGGGTGCAGGAGAGGGTGTTCGTGATCGTCAACCACCGCTACCGGGAGGCGCTGCCCACCATCTTCACCTCCAACATCGGCCCCGAGAAGCTCCCGGCGCAGCTCGGGGAGCGGACGGCGAGCCGAATAATATCCATGACCGAAGGCGTGGAACTCGACGGCGTGGATTATCGGGAGACCGCCAGGAACGGGGGCGCGTGAAGTCATGAGGGAAGAATTTCTCATTACAAGACAGGGCAAGCAATACGTCTTGTTCCAGGGACTTCTGGACGAAGCCCACAACCGCGGCCTCAGGGGCATAGACACCGAGCTGATACAGGTTCCCAACGAAGCCAACGGTAACGTGGCGATAGTCAAGGCAACGGTGGAGATGGAGGGAGGAGAGGCCAGCGAAAGCGGAGCTGTAGCTCCGCGCGTCTTCTCCGGCATCGGGGACGCCAGCCCCTCCAACGTCGGGCGCGGCATCGTGCCGCACCTCATAAGGATGGCCGAGACCCGCGCGAAGGCCCGCGCCCTGCGCGACGCGGTAAACGTCGGGGCAACCGCTTTGGAAGAGCTCTCCGATGGCGACGACGCCCCGCCTGCGAGTCCCGGAGGCTCCGGGGGACGTTCGTATCCTCGCGCGGTCGTCGGCGAAGCCGGGGCGGAGCCCGCGTCGCGTTCCTCCGGCGGTTCCGGGCGTTCGGGAAGCTCTAGTCCCCGCTCGAATGACGGCGATGCTCAGAAACCCCGCGCCGCCGAGAGTTCCAATGGGCAGGCCGAAGGGTCCGGCGAGGGCGCTTCTCAGCAGGGTTCGGGGCGGGGCTCTCAGAAGAGGGGTTCGCAGAAAGCCCGAAAGAGTCAGGTGGATCTGCTGCGCACGCTGGCGGAGGAGTTGCGGGGCGAGAATGGCGTCACCCGGCTGGAGGGTCGCATCGGCAAGCCGCTCTCGGACCTCACCCGCGCCGAGGCCGACGAGTGGATTGATCGCCTAACCCCCGAGAACAACGAGTAGACGCCGGATGGACCGGTGCAGGTCCATCCGGAGAGCCCTCTTCCTTCCGCTCGCCCTCTGCCTGTTCCTGCTCGCTCCGGCGTGCGGGTTCGCTATGGGAGAGGCGCGGGGCGGGGCCGAGCCGCCCCCTTCCGGGTCGCTTTCCGTCAGCTTCATAGACGTGGGGCAGGGCGACGGGGTGCTCGTGCAGGCCGGCGGCACGAGCCACCTCATTGACGCCGGAAACACGGAAGAAGGGCCGAACGTGGTGGACTTCCTGAGGAGCCGGGGCGTCCGGGCGCTCGATGGCATCATCGTCAGCAACCCCGACGCCGACCACATCGGCGGCTTCCTCGACGTGCTCGACGCATTCCCGGTCGAGACCGTCTACATCTCCGGCGACGAGAAGGGTACCCTGACGTACAATTCCTTCCTGCGCGGCGTGCGCAGCGAGGGCTCGAAAGTGCAGCAGGTCCGCACCGGCTACCTGATGGACTGGGGAGGAGTCCGCGTTGACGTGATAGGCCCCCCGACGGACGCCGAAGGCGGTCTCTTCTCCGAGACCAACGACAACTCCGTCGCCCTCCTCCTTACCTATGGGAGCGCCCGCATCCTGCTGGCCGGCGACGCCGAGGCGAAGGAAGAGGAGTACATGGCGAGCGGTTCGTACACTGGTCCGTTGTCGTTATTGAAAGTAACTCACCACGGATCGAGCACCTCCTCGACGCCGCTATTTCTCAACCGCTTTCCGCCGAAGGTAGCCGTTATACAGGTCGGCGCGGACAACTCGTACGGGCACCCGACCCCCGAGACCCTCGACCGCCTCCGGAGGACCGGTGCGGAGGTGTTCCGTAACGACGAGCACGGGGATGTGATCGTCACAATCAAAGACGAGCAACTCGACGTGGCCGTCACGAAAGGATTCCAGGCGCGAGCAGAGAAACTTCCGCTATCTCCGGCGAATTTGTCCGGTTTTCATCGGTAATTCATCGCCATTCGTTACGTATTGGCGTGAAGGAGGCATCCTGGGGGATTCGGCACTTGAGAATCGGGGATGTTTCTGTAAAGGTTAGTCCAGAAAAGCAGAGGAAAGGAGTACGGAAATGGTCAGTTACAACCGGGTGATCCTGGCCGGAAACCTCACGCGGGACCCCGAGCTGCGCTTCACGGGAAGCGGGATCCCAGTGTGCGACTTTGGCATCGCCGTCAACCGGGTACGTTCCAAGAACGAAGAAGTGGATTTCTTCAACGTCTCGGCCTGGCGCGAGCTCGGCGAGACCATCGCCAACTACAAGAAGAAGGGCGACCCCATCCTGGTCGAGGGCAGGCTCCAGTACCGTACCTGGGAAGCCCAGGACGGCTCCAAGCGCAGCGCGGTTGATGTAGTCGCCGACAACGTCCAGTTCCTAGGCCGGGCTGGCGACGCGGGTGATGGAGGAGGCGGTGCCCCCGCCGCTGCTGCGGGCCAGCGCCGTGGCGGTGGACGGAATCAGGGCGGCAACCGAGACGACGTGAACATAAACGAAGAGGATTTCGACGACATTCCCTTCGCCCACCTCCAGCGCAAGAGGCCCGTCCTCTAACTGAAGAATTGATCATGGCTGACAAGGGAGGGGTCCGCGAAAATGAGCGATCCCTCCCAAATTCGGTAACAGCAGAACCTTGCCTGTGAAGAAGAAATCGTGCAAGGACTGCGGAGAATACAAGCCGCTGTCTGCATTTTACGGGCATCCTATGACGGCTGATGGGTATCTCAACTCCTGCAAGGAGTGCAAGAAAGCGTACCAGCGAAGCCGTCCTTACGATAAAGAGCGCGAGCGTCGGCGTAATCAGACCGGGAAGCGGAAGGCGTTTCTCGCGGCCAACCTGAAGCGTTGGCGGAAGGAGAACCCGCAAAAGATGGCCGTGCAACTCGCGCGGCGCCGAGCACGAAAGCTAGACGCAGACGGCGATTTCACGGTCGAGGAATTCCAAGCTCTTTGCAAGAAGTTTGGCGGCATATGCCTCAGATGCGGAAGTGGGAACGTTCTGCTCACGCCCGATCATGTGGTCCCGTTATCCCTGGGAGGCGGCAATCGGATAGCGAACATACAACCTCTGTGCCGAGCCTGCAATTCGCAGAAGAACGTCAAGACGGCGGATTATCGTCCCGAGACGGTTCTTTAGGCTTTCCCATCCCACGGTCGCGCTGGCGCGTCAACCGAGCCTCCGGTCGAGCTCCTGCCAGCGCTCGGCGTCCAGCAGGTCGTCGTACTCCTGCGGGGTGGCGACGAGGTCCCGCACCCTGCGCTGACCTCCGTCCCGGAGGAGCGCCGCGAAGGCGTCCGTGAAGGCCCTGACCGCGGCGTTGCGGGCGATGGAGGGGTAGAGCGCGACGGACACGCCGGCCTGGTTTAGCTCCTCGACCGTCGCGGCGCCGACCGCTCCGGCCAGGTTCATGTTGACCATGAGGGGGACGGGGACCTCGGAGGCTATCTTCGCGGCCTCCTCCAGCGAGCCCAGCGCGGCGCAGAATACCCAGTCTGCCCCGGCTTCGGCATAGGCGGCGCACCGCTTCACGGTCTCGTCGAAGCCGAGTACGTTTCTGACGTCCGTGCGGGCGATGATGAGGAAGTCCTCGCTGCTGCGGGACTCAAGCGCGGCAGAGAGGCGCTTCTTGCCTTCCTCAAGGGAGACGACGCGCACGTCGGAGGGGAGATAGGCGCACCGCTTGGGCATGGCCTGGTCCTCGATGTGTACAGCGGCTGCTCCGGCGGCCTCGTAGCTCCTCACGGTGCGGGCGACGTTCAACGGGCCGCCATAGCCGGTGTCTCCGTCGGCGATGACGGGAACATCCACGCTCTCGGCTATGCGCCGCGTGTGCTCTACCATCTCCGTCATCGTCAGCACGCCCATGTCGGGGAGGCCAAGCAGCGAGGCGGAGACGCCGTTGCCGCTTACGGAGATGACCTCGAACCCCGCCTGTTGCGCGGTCCGCGCGCCGAGCGCGTCGTAGACGCCAGGCACCATGAGCGGGCCGCGCGAAGCCAGGTCCCGCAGGGAAGCTGCTCCATTTCGCGGGTTGGTCTGTGCCATCTCGAAACCGCCTTTCTTTTAGAGGTTTCCGTGTTTCTTGAAGTAGGGGATCAGGCCGCCCTCCCGCAGCATCGCGCGCATGATCTCGGGCATGGGACGGATGGGGTGTCTCTCTTCGGTGTCGAGGTTTCGCACCTCTCCCAGGTCCAGGTCGGCCTCTATGCGGTGTCCGTCCTCGAAGCTCCGGGTATCCAGTTCCACGACGGGGAGCCCGAGGTTGATGGCGTTCCTGAAGTAGGAGCGGGCGAAGGACCGGGCCAGCACCGCCCCGACCCCGGCGGCCTGTATCGCCGTCACGGCGTGCTCCCGCGATGACCCCGCGCCGAAGTTGACCCCGCCGACCACGACCGAGCCTCGCAGCCGGGGCGCGATGCCGGGCCGCAGTGCCTCGAAGAGGTGGGGGACGAGATCCCCCAGTCCCGCCGCCCCCGACAGGTACTTCACCGGGATGATGGTCCCCGTGTTCACGTTGTCGCCGAAGCGGACTACCTTGCCCCGGATCTTCACGCCATCTCTCCCGTTTCCGGCAGATCGGCAGGGTGGGCGATGCTGCCCGCGACGGCGGTCGCGGCGGCCACGGCGGGGGAGCCCAGGTAGATGCTCGCCGCGTCCGAACCCATGCGGCCCCGGTAGTTGCGGGAGCTGGTGGAGAAGACCACGTCTCCCTCGCCCGCGACCCCGCCGTGCAGGCCGGCGCACGGCCCGCACCCAGGCGGCATGAGGACCGCCCCCGCCTCGACGAGCGTCCGCGCGAGACCTTCCTCCAGCATCGCCCGCTGCACCTCCCTGGAGGCCGGATAGCACAGCAGGCGCACGCCTTCGGCGACGCTCCGGCCACGCAGCACGGCGCACGCCTGCCGGTAGTCTTCCAGACGTCCGTTGGTGCAGGTGCCGATGAACACCGTCGTCACGGGTGTGCCTTCAACCTGGGAGAGCGGGACCACGTTGTCCACCGCGTGCGGGGCCGCGACCAGTGGCTCCAACGACGAGAGGTCTATCTCCAGTTCCCGCTTATAGACGGCGCCGGGATCAGGCCGCCATTGCCTGGTCCCGGACGTGTCGAGGCCGCGTTCGGAGAGCCAGCGGGATGTGACGCCGTCGGCGGGGAAGAGGCCGGCTTTCGCGCCGCAGTCCACGACGAGGTTGCAGATGGTGAGGCGGTCGTGCATGGGGATGGAGGCGACTCCCTCGCCGGTGAACTCGAAGGAGCTGTACAGTCCGCCTTCCTCGCCAACGAGGCCGATTAGTTGCAGGGCGGCGTCCTTCCCCGTGACCCTTTCCGGCAGGCTCCCCGTGAGCGCGATCCTGATGGCGGCGGGGACCTTGAACCAGGCGCGGCCCGTGATCAGGGCTACAGCCATCTCCGTCGCGCCGAGGCTGACGCCGAACGAGCCGAGCCCGCCGTAGGTCGAGCTGTGCGAGTCGGTGCCGACGACGAGCGCGCCTGGCCTGGCGTGCCCGGACTCGACGACGAGCTGGTGGCAGATGCCCGCGCCGATGCCGCGAACGGGGATGCCGAACCTTGCGGCGGCATCGCGCATCTTGCGATGGAACCCGGTGGCGAGCGGGGTGGGCTCCGGACTGTAATGGTCGAAGACGAACATGACGCGCTCCGGATCGAAGACCCGTTCCGCGCCGAGCTCCTCCATAACGTCCACCACGCGCGGCCCATTGATGTCCTGCACCATCGCGAAGTCCACGCCGGTCACGGCGATGTCGCCCGCCGACACCTCCTTGCCTGCCGCCCGGCTCATGATCTTCTCCGTTAGGGTCGCTCCCATCTCTCCTCCTCTCATAGCAAACGCGAGAGCGCCAGCACGAGGCTGGGCTGTATCGCGATAATGAGCACGACGCGCATGGTGTGGACCGTGAGGACTGGTAGCACGTCCACCTTCATCGCGTCCGCCATGACGACTATCTCCATGAGACCCCCCGGCGCGCTCATCCACAGGGCGGTGGCGAGGTCCGTCGGCGTCGTGTACCAGATGAGCAGACCGGTCCCGAGCGAGAGGGCTATGAGTAGCACCAGGCAGACGGCGAGCGGAATGACCAGAGAGCCGGCCCGCGCCAGCGGCTCCAGCGAGAACTGCAACCCCAGCACGATCCCGAGGGAGACCTGTATCCCGAGCCGTCCGGCATTGGGCAGCGTGACCGACTCCGTCCCGATGCTGGTCTTCACCGCCGCCGCTCCCAGCATGGCGAAGACGACCGTGCCGGCGGGGATGCCAGACCAGGCCCCGAAGGCGCCACCGGCCGCGGTCCCGCAGATTATCGCCAGCCACGGCCCCACGTGGGCGCGCTCTTCTTGCGGGCCTTCATCCGTCTCGTCTTCCGAGGCGCCGTCTTCCACCGGTCTTTCGTCCCCCAGGCGGCTGACCAGCGCATTGACGATCTTCGGGTAAGTGTAGAGTACGGTCATGATGCGGATCCTGTGCGTGGTTACCACGACCGCGAGCAGAGCGTCCATCTGCTGGGCGGCGATCACGAGCTCCTGGAAACCGCCTGGCGTGATGGATAGCACGGCGGTCTTGAGGTCCAGGCGCAGCCGCGAGTCATCCGGCGTCAGCGTCGCGAAGAGGAGTCCAAGAAGCACGCCGCTGACGATCATGACCGTCGGGACCATGATCGCCGGCGCCGCGACCCCGCGAAGCTTTTTCAACGAAGAGCGTGTGATCCGGAGCCCGATCATGAGCCCCACCGCCGCGTACAGTACGTTGCGAACGGCTGGCGGGGCAGGCTCCAGCGAGGTGAGGCCCACGCTCTGCACGAGCACGGTTCCGGTGAGCGCGCCCATCAGCGCCGCCAGGGGGATCTTGAAGCGCATCGCGACGAACGCGCCCGCGCCGGAGGCCCCGAGCAAGAGGGCCAGATTTGGCGCCAGGGCTAACGTACCGTACTCCAGTGTGCCTGGCTCACCGGCCTACCTCACGGCGTTCACCGCCGGCGACAACGCACCGAAAAGCGGTTTCAGGGAACTATCTTCCCCCAGCCTCCCGACGTAGCCGGCGATCCGCCGGACGGCTCCGGCCCCCAGCTCGGGCTCGACCAGATCGGTGGACTTCTCCCGCAACTCTTCGTCGGAGATGGGGTTCTCCGGGGTTCCAGTAGCGTGGCGGATTTGCTCGCTACGAATCTCGCCGCCTCGTAGAGTGACGGTGGCCTTCGCCTCGGTCTGTCCGAGGGAGAGATCCTCGACC
>JBPCLT010000248.1:0-8908 GCA_051003015.1 Rubrobacteraceae bacterium
ATCCGGTCAGAAGGATCGCCCCGAGGACGGCGGTGCGCGGGACCGCGTAGAGGACCGTGCATACGATCAGGATCAGGCCGAGCCAGAAGACGATACCAGCCGGATACCCGAGTTCGACGGTCCCGGCAACGGCTGGTTCCAGCCGGACGAGCTTGATGGCGCTGTCGAAGACCAGGAACAGGATTACGAGTACGCCGATGATCCAGCCAGCCAGCGTCATGCCCCTCGAAGATTCACTTCGCGTCGTCATGGGTCTCTCCTTCATCAGAGGTGTTCATTGATCACTCCTTGTCCTGATCAGGTGCGTCGAGGAACGGCGGGATCATCGCCAGCAGCCAACCGGCGCGGTCCAGGACCGCACTGCCGGGGGGGACGAAGTGCGTGGTGCCTGGGAGCACCGCGAGTTGGGACTTCGGGAGGCCTGCGAGATCCCCCATCACGCCGCCGCCGAGCAGCCGAAACAACTCAATGGCGTGCTCGAGGCGGATGGCGTCGGAATCCCCGATGATGAACAGGGTTGGCGCCGCGATCCCCTGGATGTCCTCCGGCGCCCAGGCATAGGGCTCCATGTCGAGTTGCTTCAACTTGGCGACCAGCGTGGAGAAATCTTCCGGGTTCGGCGCGATCCGGAGGTAGGCTTCTTCGATCGGGGACCCAGCGAAAACTTCCGGCGTGATGGTCGGGATCATCGCGAGCAACTCGGGGTGCATGCCGTCGCTCGTGTAAGAGACCGAGGCGACCACCAGCTTGCGCACCAGGTCCGGGTGGCGAATGGCGACCTGGAGCGCGACACCGCCCCCCATGCTAAAGCCAAAGACATCGGCGCCTTCGAGCCCGAGATGTTTCATCATCGCGGCGACATCGTCGGCCATCTGCTCGTAGCTCAACGGGCGATCGGCGTCGGCAGTGCGCCCATGCCCTTGCAACTCTACTCCGATCACCTGCCGGGTCTTGGCAAGCCCCGGTACGACCTCTCCCATCGTGTCGATCGTCATGTATGCGCCGTGCAGCACGACCAGCGGTCGTCCCGTGCCGTGGATCTCGTAGTACATCTCGAGGCCGTTCACCGGCGCGTAGCCGGTCTGAGGGGCTGCATCTGTCATTTCGGCTCCTTCCCAAGTTCGGGTAGTAGTGTTTGGATCGATCTTATCCGGCTTCCGGCATGGGCGCGTCGAGGAACGGCGTGACGGTTGACGCCAGCGCAGGAGAGAAGAAGATGTCGTAGTGCGTCGTGGCGGGCAGGATGGCGAGCCGGGCGTTGGACATTCCGGACCCATCCCATCCGGCGTCCGCCTTGCCGCCGCCGAGCAGTTCGAAGAACTCCACCGCATGCGCCGTGCGGATGCTGTCAGCGTCCCCGACCACGACCATCGTCGGCGCGGTTATCGCCTCCACCTCACTCGACCAGTCGTAGTCCTGACGCAGAAGATCACCCAACTTGGTGAGCAGCACCGGCCAATCTTCGGGCTTCGGCGCGACGCTGGAATAGAGCTGGTACATCGGGGTCTGCTTCATCGGCTCCGCAGCCTCGGGACCCACCTGCCCCATCCCCGCGAGGACCTCGGGGTACCATCCGTTGCGCTCGAAAGGGGTCGAGACGAGCACGAGCTTCTTCACCACCCCGGGATACTGGATTGCGACCCGAAGGGCGACGTTGCCGCCCAGAGAGTAGCCCATGACGTCGGCTCTTTCGAGGCCGAGGTGTTCGATCAGGGCGCTGATGTCGTCCGCCATCAGCTCGAAGCTCAGCGGGCGATCTACGTCCGCCGTGCGCCCATGGGCCTGAAGATCCACGGCGATCACCTGCCGGCCTTCCGCGAGCAGCGGCAGGACCTCGCCGAACATCTCGATCGCGCCGACGCCGCCATGAAGCAGGACGAGCGGCTCGCCATCGCCGTGGATCTCGTAGTACATCTCGAGGCCGTTTACCGTTGCGTAGTTGCCCGCGCCAGCAGGCCCGATGTCGCCATTGGTCATGTGGTTTGCTCCTCTGGTGTAGTTCGTGTCCACGTCATTTGCTGTCGAGACGCTCTTAATCCACGACCGTGCCGCTGGTCAGGTTGAAGACGGTCCCGGTCGTCGCGCCGGCCAGATCCGACGCCAGAAAGACCGCCGCGTTCCCCACGTCGGCCAGCGTCGTCACCCGCCCAAGCAAGGAACGGGCCTTTATCCCCGCCTCGATCTCGGTGGGAGGAGCGGACCACTCTTCGGTCGAGGTTCCCTCCCAGCTCTCCGGTATTCCCTCCGGCCGCAAGCAGACGGCACGAATCCCTCGCGGGCCGAACTCCGCCGCAAGCTGTTTCGTCAGAGCCTCGATGGCCGTACACGCGATCCCGAAGCCTCCCACGTGGACCCCAGGCACGAACGCGCGGACGGCCGACGAGGAGAGCGTCAGGATCACTCCCGAACCCTGTCTAACCATGTGCCGCGCCGCCGCCCTCGCGGTCAGGAAATGCGCGGACACGCCGGTTGCGATCGGGCTCATGAAATCCTCGCGCGACATCTCCACGAGAGGGATCAACTGTACGTCCCTGATCGAGATGGCGTTGAAGGAGACATAAATGTCTCCCGCCTTCTGAACAACGGCGTCAGCGTGCGCGTTCACCGACGTTTCGTCCAGAGCGTCTACTTTCGCCGTCTCGGCCAATCCTCCAGCGGAGCGAATCTCTTCGGCCACAGTATCGAGTGTCGCAAGCGTACGCCCGGCAAGGAACACTTTCGCTCCCTCGCGGGCGAAGGCGCGGGCCACAGCACTGCCAATCGCCCCTCCCGCTCCGTAGATCACGGCGTTCTTGTCTTTGAGCAACATGACGATCCTCTCCTTTCTTCCATCCAGGGCCGGCTAGCTCTCAGCGACCGCTTTGGTGACGATCCCGGCGACTTGTTCAGCGGCGCCGAAATCCGGGGTGAGCCGGTTCTTAGTCAGCGCGAACGCGACCCCGGTGGCGGTGTCTGCATAGGCGTTACTCCCGCCGGCTCCTCCCATCCCGAACGCGGTCGAGGACCCTTGCGGGTCGTCCCCGGGGCGGCCGGGAGCGTAGCCCAGCGCCCAGGCGGATGGCGACCCGAAGATCTGGTCGGCACCGCTGAAAGCCGGGGCGGATACCTCGCGCAGCCGTTCGGCCGAGAACAGCCGTACGCCGTCCACCTCGCCCAGGGTCGCGGCGTACATGCGCGCCATCGCACGCGCGGACATCTTGCCCCCGGCGGGGATATCGGCCATCAGCACATCGGCGCGGTTGCCGAACTCGGCGGTCGGGAAGGTCGCCCGCGGCCCCCACTTGAAGAACGGCGAATCGTCCGGCATTGCGGCGAGAAATTCCGCGCTGCCTTCTGCATCCTCCAGCCGGGCCAGCCTGCCCAGCTCGGATTCCGGGATGCCGAAGAAGAGCTCGTCGGCGATACCCAGCGGCCCAGCCACGTCCTCTCGCAGGACCTGCGAGATCGGCTTGCCGGTGGCCCGGCGGACGATCTCGCCGACGATGTAGCCGAACGTGTAGGCATGATACGCGGTCTCGGTGCCCGGCTCCCACCAGGGTTCGGCGTCGGCGATCACTTCGCACATCTTCTGCCAGTCGCACAGATCCTCGGGCGTCGTGTCCGCCGGCACGCCGGGCACGCCGACCGTGTGCGTCAGGGCGTGGCGAACCGTCGCACGTTCCTTGCCGTGGACGCCGAACTCCGGCCACAATTCCACGATTTTAGTGTCGTAGCCGAAGAGGCCGCGCTCTACGAGCACGTGCGCCACGGTCGCGGTCGCGCCCTTGCCGACCGAGTAGGCGTAGAACGGCGTGTCCGAAGCGACCGGGCGTCCGGTTGTGGGGTCGGCGACGCCCGCGACGGCGTCGGCCACCAGGCCACCGTGCCGGTAGACGGCGACCTGCAGGCCCCTCTCGGATCCGGATTCGACGAGATCGTCGATGGCTCCCTGGACTTGCTGCTGAAGGTCGTTCATGCGTGTTTCCCTTCTTGAGGATGGATCGTCGGGAGGCAAGCGCCGGGGTGCCGTCTTTTGACTGTATTTTTCTCATGAATCCTCCTTTACAGTTTCTGGATATCCCGCGCGACTTCGGACAGATCATCGTCGAACTGATGTCCACGGTCATCGAACTCGCGAGTGATTGCCTGCGGGAGTCTTTCCGCGTACAGCGCAAGGTGCGCGAACGACACCCATTCGTCATCGCGGCTGTGATAAAAGTACGCTGGCAGTTCTTCTGAGAGCTTCGACGCGAAGTCTTCTTGCAGTTCGTACTCTCCGACTTCCCAGTCCTCAGTGCCCCAGTAGGGTGACGCTACGAGGAATATCCCGGCGACAGGCTGCACCAATGTTTCCTCGGAAACGTACTTCAGCAGGATCGAAGCTCCCAGAGAATGCCCGACGAGGATCACCTCGCCCTCTAGCGCAGAGAGTTCCTTCGCGATCCGATCTTTCCACGCCTCATATTCGGGGCTGTCTTCGTTTGGCATCTTTGGACACCGCACGCCGTATGCAGCCCCAAGTACATCCCGCAAACTTGCCGCCAATTTCTTGTCTTCCTCGTATGCTCCTTCCCCGCCACCGTGAATGAACAGGATTTGACTTTTCATCAGCTCTCTTTCCTCCTGTTTACCGGCGGGTCGAAGAAGGCGAAGAGTTCTCCGCCAGGCGCGAGCCATCTCCGGGCGATGCCGCGCGCACGCTCGGGCTCGTGGTGGAAGAGGCCCACGCGAATCGCGAAGACCTTGTCGAAGCGGCGGTCTCCCAGGTCGAGGTCTTCGAGGGTAGCGACGAGGAACTCGGCCCTGCCAGCTTCGATGCATGGTGCGTTTCGGCGCGTCGCGGCTTCGATCATCTTCGCTGAACGGTCTATCGCGGTCAGGTGACCCGTTTCGAGCCTCTCGCAAACTAGCGCCGCCGCGATTCCATGTCCGCACCCGATCTCGAGTACCCGGTCATCCAGCCGGATGCCCAGTTGCTCGACGACAGATCTCAGTCGTTCACTCACGACTCTACATCCTGTCCGGTCCTCTCAACGCCTACACGACCCGGGTCATGGTCGACCCATATCCGCCGCCCGGCCATGTCCACCCTCCGGTATTGGTGTTGCCGTCGTCGCTGAAGTCCCCTTCGAACTTGCCCGGAGAGCCTGCGTCTCCGAACCAGATCGTCAGGGTCTCGTCGCGCAGTTCGTAGGTGTATTCGAGGATGCCGCCAGAGTTGCCGAAGTAGTGCGATTTGAGGGACTCGCTCTCCTCGTCGTAGCCGATGATCTCGATGCCCCTGATCCTGCTCCCGCCGTGGTCGAGATCGACGTGTTGCATGAGGAAGAAACCGCCTTCCATCCACTCGAAGGTGACCCGTCCGCTTATCTCCGGGCCGGATACATTCCACGTGCCAACCAATCTGTCCAGGCTCCCCAGCGCGGGGTTCGGCCCGGCTGGCGGCTGCCCTGCGTTGATGTTGTTGCTTGCCATAACGTTTCCTCCTCTCGACGATGCTTACCGGGCATCCCTCTTCACTCCAGCCACTCCGTCTGCATCCGGGCTACGGGGTGGATGTTGACCTGCCGCAGCACACCCGGGCCGGTGTTGACGAACTTGTGCGGCGTCCCCGCCGGGGCCATGACGATCTGCCCCGCCCTCACCTCTATCGTCTCCCCGCCGACGGTGTAGCGCGCCTCCCCCTCCTGGACGATGAACGTCTCCTCGTAAGGGTGGAGATGCAGGCCCGGCCCCGTGCCGGGCCTGTTGCGGGTGATAAAGAACGAGACGTTCGCCCCATGCTCGTATCCGTCGAACCTCACGGCGTTCTCGCCGCCCGGTAGTCCGTTGACGTCGATCACGTAGTCGCCTCGGTCGCCTGTCATCGAGAACCTCCTGACTTCGTGTCGCCTCTCACCTCGAGGATCACGCCCGGCTCCTTACTCGTCCGCCGGCCCGTAGGTGAGGACAATCACGCCGGAATCGAACGTCTTTGTCTCCTCAAACCTCAGGGCCTTCGCGTCGCCCCTGTTCCCGAAGAGGCGCTTCCCTCTGCCCACCACGACGGGATGGACCATGAGCCGGTACTCATCTATGAGGTCGTGCTCCATCAGCGCGTTCACGAGATCGGCGCTGCCGAAGACCAGTATGTCCTTGCCGGGCTGGCGCTTGAGCTCGGCGACCCCTTCCGCTACGTCCCCCTTGATGAGGGTCGAATTGTTCCACCCAAGCGGCTCTTCCAGGGTCGTCGAGACGACGTACTTGGGGAGGCCGTTCATCCTGTCGGCGAAACCCTCTTCGTCGGTCATGGAAGGCCAGGCGGCGGCGAAACCCTCGTAGGTCACCCGCCCCAGCAGAAGCGCATCGCTCGCGAAGAGCTCATCGAACTTGTACTTCCCCGCTTCCTCGTTGAAGAACGGGAAGTGCCACTGATCCGGCGCCTCCATCACGCCATCCAGCGACACGAACTCCGATACGACTATCTTCCTCATGCCGATTCTCCTTTCTCTACTTGACGACACGGAACGTCATGTGGGTCACGCCGGGAGCCTCGACTATCCGGGTTCTCTCCAGTTCGACCTGACCGTCGCCGAGGTGGTCGAAGAGCCGGACCCCTCTTCCGAGCAAGACGGGCACCAGGTCGATGTGTATCTCGTCAAGAAGTCCCGCTCTGATGCACTGCTGCGCGATACTGGCGGCGCCCACGGCGACGATGTCCTTGTCGCCCGCGACCGCTTTTGCTTGCTCGATGGCGCTTTCGACGCCATCCGTGACGAACGTGAAAGGCGACCCTTCGTAAACCCAATCTTGTGGGACCGTATGGGTGACGACGAAGGTCGGTACGCCCAAGGGGGGGCTGCCACCCCATCCGTTGGTGATGTCGAATGTCCTCCGTCCCGTCACGAACGCCCCCATCTTGCTGTGCGCTTCCCGAAGGAGCTCAGCGCTGGCAGACGAGACCCTGAACACCATCCCGGTACCCGGCATTTCGTAGTCGGTATCACCGCTCGAATACCAATCAAAGAGCCGCATCCCACCCTCGCCGAGCGGCTGTCCGGGGCCGTCATTCGGCCCCGCGATGAACCCGTCCAACGACATCGTGAGCCCCGTCGCTACTTCCCCCATGTTCGTACTCCTTTCGATGCGTTAATCACTGGCAGGTATTTGCTGCACGCACCAGCGGTTGCCGTCCGGGTCGCTGAAGAAGACACACCCGATGTAGTCGAGGTTCTCTCCTTCATGGGCCGGGCGGTACTTACCTTCATCAAAGACCTGGAACTCACCGACTTCAATGCCTCGCTCGACCAGATGAGCGCGGGCGGCCCGCAGGTCCCGGACGACCAGGAACAGGCCATCCATGGAGCCGGGCGCCATATTCACGGTCTCTTTTCCTAGGTGGATCGAACACGCGGAGCCGGGCGGGGTTAGCTGCACGAGGCGGACCTCGTCGCTGATCCTGTGGTCAATGTCCACCTCGAACCCGGCCCTCTCAGCGTAGAAGTCTCTGGCGCGGTCAACGTCCGAAACCGGGATCGTCACCACCTCTATCTTCCAATCCACGTCCATCCTCCTTTCGTGTGGTATTTCATCTCAGGAACCCTGCTCACTCGCCGGTCGGTAGGTCATCGAGATGACGCCCGAGTCGAACGTCTGTGAGCCTACGAGTTCCAGGGCTTCCCGATCTCCACCGTCCTCGAAGAGGCGCTTCCCGCTTCCCAGGACGATCGGATGTACCATGAGATTGAGTTCGTCGAGAAGCCCTTCGCGCAGCAGCGACCTGACAAAGGCGGCGCTGCCTATGATCGTGATGTCCTTGCCCAGCTGTCGCTTCAGGTCGGTGACCTCATCGACGACGTTCCCTTTGATCAGGGTCGAGTTGTTCCACTCCAGAGGCTCCTCCAGGGTCGTGGAGACAACGAACTTTGGCACGCTGTTTATATAATCCACCATCGGATCTCCGCCTGGCTGATTGGGCCAGAAGGCAGCGAGGCCCTCGTACGTCACTCTCCCCAACAACATTGCGTCAGACGCGGCCATCCCCGATGCGTTCGTCTCGTTCATCTCGCCGTTGGAGTAGGAGAAAGCCCACTCTTCCGGCGACTCGATGACGCCGTCCACTGACACCAACTCTAATGCGATAGGTTTCCTCATTAACCCTCCTTCGTTGCTTTTGGCAAGGTCATGGCTCTACCCGACTCTCTTCTGTTCTTTGTCTAAGTATTCGAGGGCATAGCGCAAGAGAGTACGTGGCCGCGTGCAGGATCAGGCCCGCGCCGGAGGAATGGCCGTACACGAGCGCCGATCCACCGGTCTCGGCGTCCTCATCGCCGAGGTCTTCGATCTCGCGCTCGACCGCGTACGGCGCGGTGCCACCACTATCGCCCCGGCGGTCGTAGTTGATCACGCTGAAGTGCTGGGACAACTCCTCCGTGATCGGGAACATCGCCGCCCGGTCGCAGGTCGCCCCACCCACCACGATGACCGGCTGTCCATCGTCCAGCCGATCAAATGCGATGGTGGTGCCGTCGCTCGAAGTTACTCTGTTCATGGGATCTACTTCCAATCCGTTGAGGTTCGATCCGAGAAGTCAGGGACCGCGACGCGACGCTTGCGCCTCTCGCGCTCCTTCGGCTCCTCCCTAACCCTCCTGCCGGCCCAGCGGCGTCAGGTCGAGGAACTGCGTGGAGGAATTGAGCAACTCGACGCCACGGGCGAACGCGGAGTACGTGTGGAAGATGCTATCCCCCTCGCGCAGGAAGACGCTATAACCAGGCTGCTCTCCCTTCGCGTACCAGGACGTTCCTGCCCGCTCGTGCTCCTCGGCTCCTCTTTGTCAAGCGGCGCTGCACGAAGGCGCCTGCGAATCTGCCATGAGGCTCTTGAAGACGGCATCAGAGATGCGCCTCTTGAGGCACCGCAGCGCCTCCTTGCGAGATTTTCCCTCCGC
>JBPCLT010000249.1:0-4565 GCA_051003015.1 Rubrobacteraceae bacterium
CGAGATCATTCCCGCCGTCGCGGAACTCTGAGAGGAGCTACTCGAGCACGTCGCGCATGGAATAGAGTCCCGGCTCCGCCCTCGCGGCGAATTTCGCGGCCCGCAGAGCGCCGTCGGCGAAGGTGCGCCGGGAGAGGGCGCGGTGGATGACCTCTATCTCCTCGCCTTCGGAGTAGAAGATCAGACGGTGCTCCCCGACGACCGCCCCGCCGCGCAGGGCGTGGACCCCGATCTCTCCCTCCCGTCGAGGCGAGACGCCCTCCCGACCGTACGCGGCGACCTCGTCGAGGTCCTGCCCGCGTCCCTCGGCGGCGGCGTTCGCCAGGAGGAGCGCCGTCCCGGAGGGGGCGTCTTTTTTGTTTCGATGGTGAGCCTCGACGATCTCGATGTCGTAGCCACCGAGCTTCGCTGAGAGGTCGCGCACCACGTCGCGCAGCAGGTTCACCCCGACGCTCATGTTCGGGGCGAGCACGATGGGGACGTTTCGCGCCGCTTCTTCGACCCGCGTGCGCTGATCTTCGCTCAGGCCGGTGGTGCCGATGACGTGGGGCTTTCCGTAGGCTAGATGGGCGACGGTCGCATCGGGGGTGGTGAACTCTATGAGGGCTTCGGCTTCATCTGGCGGGTCTTCGGTAGCGGTCACGCCGGTCTTACCGAAGCCGCACAACTCGCCGAGGTCGGCGCCGAGCTCGGGGGTGCCGGGCTCGACGGTCCCGCCGGCGAGGTCCATGCCCTCCGTTTCGATGGCGGCGCGGCAGAGTTCACGGCCCATGCGGCCCGCCGCGCCTATTACCGCTACCTTCGTCACACTTCTTCGGGGGTGGGGAGGAGATGGCCGCAGGCGTCGAGGGTCTCCTGGAGGTGGCGGAGGTTCTCGCCCTCCATCGGTACGAGGGGGAGGCGCATCTCGTCGGAGCACAGGCCGAGTAGGGACGCGGCGGTCTTTACCGGGATGGGGTTGGACTCGACAAAGAGCGCCCGGAAGAGGGGGAGGAGCTCGTAATGAAGTTCGCGGCCCCGCTCGAAGTCGCCATCTAGGAGGGCGTTTACCATGTCCGAGACGGCGCCGGGGGCGACGTTGGAGGAGACGGAGATCACACCGACTCCCCCCAGGGCCATCAGGGGCAGCGTCACCGGGTCATCGCCGGAGAGGATGTCGAACTCCTCGCCGCACAGACGCCTGATGTCGCTCGCCATATTCATCGAGAGGGTGGACTCCTTGACGCCCACGATGTTGGGGATGCCGGCCAGTCGCGCCATCGTCCGGGCCTCTATCGTGACGCCCGTGCGGCCTGGGATGTTGTAGAGGACGAGGGGAAGGCTCGTGTTCTCGGCGATGGCCGCGAAGTGGCGGTAAAGGCCCTCCTGGGTCGGCTTGTTGTAGTAGGGCGCGACCTGGAGGGAGCCGTCGGCGCCGGCCTCCTCGGCCATCCTGGTGTATTTGATCGCCATATCCGTGCTGTTGGAGCCGGAGCCCGCGATGATCGGCACCCGGCCGTTCGCCACGCGCACGACGGTCTCTATGACAACCCGGTCTTCGGCTTCCGACATACACGGGGTCTCGCCCGTGGTAGCGCAGGGGACGAGGCCGTGGATGCCGTTCTTTATCTGGAACTCGACCATACCTTCGAGGGCCTCCACGTCCACCTCGCCGTTCCTGAACGGGGTGACCAGTGCCGTAAACGCGCCGCTAAACATCTCTCTCCTCCAGTTCGAAGCTTCCATGCAGACGGCGAACCGCCTCCTCGACCTCCTCAGCCCGCACCACGCACGTGACCTGTATCTCCGAGGTCGAGACCATCCGGATTGGGATTCCAGCCTCCCCTAGAGTATCGAACATCCTGGCTGCGTAACCGGGGCGGTTCAACATCCCTGTCCCCACGACCGATACTTTACCAAGCTCCTCCTCGCCTTCGGCTTCGCCGCCCAACGAAACCGCGATCCCCTCGGCCATCTCGCGGGCTTCGGCGAAGTCGCCGCGCCGGACGGTGAAGGCAACGTCGGCCCTTCCTTCCTTCAGGCCGCTCTCCACGATCACATCCACCGAGATGCCACGCTCCGCGAGCGGCGCGAAGACGCGGCTCAGGGTGCCTGGCCCGGTGCGGATGCCGTTGAGGGTCACGCGCGCCACGTCCAGGTCGTGGACGATGCCGGCTACCGTCTCCCTGGTCTCCAGCCGTTCCAAGTCATCACCTCCGGTTATTACGGTTCCAGGCCCCTCGCTGAAGGAGCCCCTGACGTGGATCTCCACCCCATGCAATGCGCCAAGCTCAACGGCGCGAGGGTGCATAACCTTCGCCCCGCGCCAGGCCATCTCGGCCATCTCGGACGGTGAGATGATGGGGATTCTACGCGCTTCGGGCACTATCCTGGGGTCTGCCGTGTAGATGCCGTCCACGTCCGTGTAGATCTCGCACCGGTCAGCGCCCAGCGCTGCCGCGATCGCAACGGCCGTCGTGTCCGTCCCTCCCCGCCCGAGCGTCATCACGTCGCCCAAAGAGTTTATCCCCTGAAAGCCCGCGACGATGACGACGTGGTCTCCATCGAGGAGCTTCCGAATACGCTCCGGCCTTACCTCCGAGATCACGCCGGAGCCGTAACGTCCTGTGACGGTCATCCCCGCCTGCGGCCCCGTGAGCGAGGCAGCGGGGATCCCGCGGTCGTGCAGCGCCATCGCGAGCAGAGCGACCGACTGCTCCTCGCCCGTCGCAAGGAGCTGGTCTATCTCGCGCGGGGAAGGGTCCCGGCTCAC
Source organism: Rubrobacteraceae bacterium (assembly GCA_051003015.1). Classification (GTDB taxonomy): domain Bacteria; phylum Actinomycetota; class Rubrobacteria; order Rubrobacterales; family Rubrobacteraceae; genus JACDGB01. The sequence continues at coordinate 2,753 of JBPCLT010000249.1, forward strand.
CTCGCCCGCGAGCCGCAGGAGGCGGTCGGTGGTCTTGCCCATCGCGGAGACGGTCACGACGAGGCCGAGCCCCGACTCCCTGGCGCGTCCCACCCTCTCGGCTACGGCTCGTATGTGCTCGGCGGTGGCGACCGAGCTTCCACCGTACTTCTGGACTACGAGCCCCAAACACTTCCCTCCCGGCGCCCCAACTCAAGCTTCCATTCTCCTCATAGACTAGCGTATCCGCGCCAAATTCGCGATTCGCAAGCTGTTGCGGTTTTTGTGACGCATTTGCACAATATAAAGAGTAGTCGAAGTGGCTCTGGCGGGCGGCGGAGAGCGTATCTTCCCTATGTTTCCTTGAAAAGCGGATTGAGGTGGACAAGAATGCTATGCGCGTTGACAATTTAGTTCGTCTTTGGAGGGGGATCTCTTGAGAACGACAAATGCACGTTGCGCCGTGAGTAGGCGACCCCTGGCGCGGCTCGCCTTGCTCGCCTTGCTCGCCTTGCTTGTCTCGGCGCTGGCCGCCATGCTCGCGGCGGGACTGGCTGACGCTAGCCCTTACGGTCCAGGCCACGTCTACTACGACTACGGGCAGGCGGAGAGGATCCTGAACAACCCTGATATCGTGCTGTATCCCGGAGCGAGGAGGGACATAGCCAGGGGGGTAGCGTCCCCGGCCGTCATGGACGTCATCGAGTATTCGGCGGCGTGGTATCCGATCACGGTCTCCTCGATCAAGACCGGACATCCATACAGCCACGCTCCCACCCTCAGAGCCCTGGGGATGCCCGGATATCCCAACGCCCATCACTACGGAACGGCCGTGGACATAGCCTACGTGAACGGCATCATGGTCTATCCGGGGAACCCGTATGCCCGGCGGCTGGCGCGGAACATCTACTATGATGGGTCGTTCGCGGTCCAGGACCTCGGTAGCCCCTGGTACTTCGGGCCGTACTCCTTCTCCGACGCGATGCACCAGAACCACATCCACATAGGATGGCCCTACGCCTACTAGAAGATTCTGCCCGCCGGATGCACGGTGCCCGGACTCCTCGTGGAGTCCGGACGTTGGCGCGTTCATGTTGCTTTCCACAAACATCCCAAGCCTTGCGCGCCGCCGGGAGGTTACTCGTCCTTCACGTTCGCCATGCCTGGCCCATCTCTTCGCGGTCCTTCCGCGAGTGGGACGTGGATGGCCGCGCTACCGTGGAGGAGGCGTACCCATAGTGAGATCATTAGGCTTCCGGCGGCTATCGCGGCGGTCACCAGGAGCCCGGCTTCGGGGCCGAACGCTCCGCCCGTCCAGAGCGTGGGTCCGCCCTGCTCGACGGAGAGGATCGTGACCCCCACAGGTCCAAGCCCGCTGACCGGGAACCCGAACACGTTGCCCTGGAAGAAATTCCAGGTGATGTGCAGCCCGATGGGGATGGCGAGCTCGCCGGTCAGGACGTAGCCGATCCCAAGCAGGACGCCCGCCAGGGCGATGTTGACGGTGCTAAGGACGCCGGCGTTCGGATTGAAAGCGTGCAACACGCCGAAGAAGAGGGACGTGCCCGCCCACGCGGCGAGCACCGCGCCCCGAGGCCCGAAGATACCGCCCAGTCCCTCGGCGGCGTTGCGTAGTTCGTAGCCGCGAAACATCGTCTCCTCCGCCACGCCGACGCAGACGAACGCGGCCAATGGAGCGAGGACGGCAAGTGCGAAGGGCATCCCGGCGGAGCCGTCCGCCGCCTCGAAGTACCCCGTTATCTCCACCCATCCGAGGGTGAGCTGCGCCAGCAATATGGCCGTAATCAAGATTGCTCCCAGCGCCATCCCGAAA
>JBPCLT010000250.1:0-3221 GCA_051003015.1 Rubrobacteraceae bacterium
GCCCTGGCCCTGCTCGCGGCAGTGTTCTACGCGGGATACATCCTGACCGTATCCCGGCTCAGGTCCCGGTTCTCCACCGCCACTATCATGGTGTCGAGCGGGACGGTTACGTGCGTCGCCCTCCTCCCCATCACCCTCTTCTCGGGAGAGGACCTCCTCGCCGCAACCGCTTACGGATGGGCGGTGCTGCTGGGCGGTGCTGCTGGGCGTGGCCCTCATCTCGCACGCCGGCGGTCAGAGTCTCGTCACCTACGCCCTATCGTACCTGCCGGCCGCCTTCTCCTCGGTGGGACTCCTCTTGCAGCCGGTCGCCGCCGCGGCGCTCGCGTGGGCTATCCTGGGCGAGGCGCTCGGAACCTGGCAGGCACTGGGAGGCGTGGTCGTGCTGTCCGGTATCGTCCTGACCCACCGGGGCATCCACAGAAAGCGCCCCGGCTAAAAGAGCCGGAGAACCGGCCCGAAGTCTCACCTCCACGCCACCAGACTTCCACTCAGATAGTCCTCGAGCGCCTGCTCCGTGCTCGGGAAGGCCATCGCCTCCCAGGGTAGTGCGTCATGGGCGAAGCTCTCGACGGCCATCGTCTCATCCAGCGGCTTCGGCTCGCCGCCGACGGCGCGGGCGGCGAAGACCGCTATCGCGGGGATCTGGCCCTCGTAAGTGTAGAGTCCGACGATGCCGGTTACCTCGATCTCCACCCCGGTCTCCTCCAGCGTCTCGCGCTCGGCGGCGGCCTCGGTCCTCTCCCCCCGCTCCACGAAGCCGCCGGGGAAGGTCCATTTTCCGTAGCCGGGCTCGATGGATCTCTGTATCAAGACGATCCCATCGTCGCGCTCGAAGATGGCGCCGGCCACCAGCTTCGGTCCCATGTAGAAGACGAACCCGCAGTTCCCGCACACGAGCCGCTCCGGCTCTCCCTCCTTGAGGACGCGCCTCTCGAAGCGTCCGGCGCAGCGGGGACAGAACCTGTACTCGGGGGCGTTCAAAACCCCATGCTCAGGAACGCTCCGTCGCTAACCGGTGCTCAGGCAGCGCGCAGAAGGCACCCTCGGAGAAGCCGGCCGGCCGCACCCCGAAGACGCGATTGAAACGGGCCCGGTAGTTCTCCCACGCTATGGCCGCCGCCAGCTCGACGAGTTGCGTCTCGCTGAATCGCCGGTTCAGCCTTTCGAGGAGGTCGGGCGGTACTTCCACTGAGGTTCGGGCCATCTCCACAGCGAGGTCCATGACCATCCGCTCCTCCTCCGAGAAGGCCAGGCTCTCGCGGTATCGTGACAGGTCGCGTATCTGCTCCTCGGTCACGCCTAACGCCCTGCCCACGGCAGAGCCAATGTCCAGTCAGAAGGGACACCCGATGAGCGCGCTCGACTTGAGCGAAGCCAGCGCCTTGAGGCGACCATCAACCTTGCCGCTCATTATCAGCGCTGTCTCGTAGGTCCCCACTGCGCCAAGCAACGCGGGCCGCTTGACCAGCAGCCGCAGCAAGTCGGCAGGGGTTTCGCGGTAGCGTGGCAGTATATGGGCGAAGGTCCTACCGTAGGCGAGTATCTTGTCGAAGACCATGTCGAATCTCCCTTCGTTCGGTTTCCGTCGTCTGCGCGCTCCGTGCTAGAATATTTTTTCATGCGGACGTAGCTCAGTTGGTAGAGCGCCAGCTTCCCAAGCTGGAGGTCGCGGGTTCGAAGCCCGTCGTCCGCTCTGTTTGTAGGCTACAGGCATCAGGTTTCCCCACCGTAAGCCTCCATTAGCGGAAAACGCGGTAAAAGGAAACGCCGCCCCGTTCTTCGAGACGGCGTTTCGCTGCTTCTTGCTGATACCTGCAACCTGCTGCCTGAAGCCTACCTGCCCCGGATCTTGCGCATCAGCCACTTGGCCGGGTCGTAGTACTCGTCGGCGACGCGCTCCTTCAAGGGGATGATGGAGTTGTCGGTGATCTTGATGTCCACCGGACACACTTCGGTGCAGCACTTGGTGATGTTGCAGAACCCGAGCCCGTTGTCCTCCTTGAGGTCTCCTAGCCGGTCGGCCTCGTCCATCGGGTGCATCTCCAGCCACTGGTTGCGGACGAAGAACCGGGGACCGGCGAACTCGGGGTGCTTGTGGTGCGTCCTCAAGACGTGGCAGACGTCCTGGCACATGAAGCACTCGATGCACTTCTTCGGCTCGTAGAGGCGCTCCACGTCCTCCTCGTACATCGTGAACGGCGCCTGCTCGCTGCTCTGGAACGGCTTGATGGCCTTCGACACCTCGTAGTTCCAGGAGACGTCCGAGACCAGGTCCTTTATCACGGGGAAGGCGCGCATGGGGTGGACGTGGATCTCCTCCCCGTCATACTCCTCGACCCGCGTCTTGCACAGCAGCTTGGGGCGGCCGTTGATCTCCGCGCTGCACGAGCCGCAGTGGGCCGCCTTGCAATTCCACCGAACCGCCAGGTCGCCCGCCTGCTCGGCCTGGATTGCGAGCACCGCGTCGAGGACGACCATCCCCTCGACCAGCGGCACCTCGTACTCGACCTCCTGCCCGCCCTCCGCGTCGCCGCGGAAGATCTTCAACTTCGCCGTCCCGCCGCTCTTGCCAAGCTCCTCGTTCGGGACCGGCGAGTGAGCCCTGGAGGTGACGCCGCCGGGGTTCTTGCCGTTGCCTTCGCTCATGCTTTGGCTTTCTCCTCCTCGAATAGCGAGGACAGATGCTCGGGCATCGGGGGGATTTCCCGCCGCTCGATGCCGGTCTCGCCCTGCCTGTTCTTGGTGACTATGAAGTTGATCTTGCCTAGCTCCTCATCGGGGCCGTCGAAGTCCAGGCGCCATTGCGCCCCGCGACGCTCCTTGCGCTCCAAAGCGGTGCGCAGGATGATCTCGGATATCTGGATCAAATACCGTATATCCTGCGCCGTGTGCCAGCCAGGGTTGAAGAGCCGCGACCCTCCCACCCTCACGTTCGGCAGCCGGTCCTTGAGCGCAAGTATCTTCCCGAGCCCCTCCTTGAGAGAGTCCCCATCACGCATCAGGTTCGCGTGCTCCATCATGGCTTCCTGGAGTTCCTGCTGCATGAGGTAGGGACTCTCACCCTCTCCCCCCTTCTCCAGCGGCTCCAGCACGCGCCCGATCTCCGTCCGCACCGCGTCGCCCTCGATGTCCGCCGAATGCACGCTCTCCCCGACGAACGCCGCCGCGCCCTCGCCGGCCCGCCGCCCGAAGACGAGCAGGTCGGAGAGCGAGTTGCC
>JBPCLT010000251.1:0-16685 GCA_051003015.1 Rubrobacteraceae bacterium
GCGAGGCGCTCTGGTGGAGGCGATAGCCGCGGCTATCGTCGCCGGTAACGCTCGAAGACGCAGCGGGCTGGTTCGTCCACGCCGGCTACGAGCCACGGGATCAACCCTTGTGAGCACCGCTGTCAGAAGCTGGAGAAGTCGCTCTCTTCTCTCGAAGAGTGGCTGGAGAGACGCGAGTAACTCACGGGCGAGTTCTCGCTGGCCGACGTGGCATATGCCGGCAACTTCGTCCGCCTGCGGGAGTTGGAAGGGCGAGGTGAGATCTCGCTCAATGAATACCCGAATTTGGCGGCATGGATGGAGCGCATCGAAGGCTGGAAGAGCTACAGGGCCGCGGTTTAGAGCCTTCAGCCGGCAGCTTTCGGCTATCAGCTATTTATCGCAGGGCCACATTCCTGCCGGGAGGAAGTTCATCTTAACCGGCGGGGGGTGTCTTCGGTTGAGCGACGGCTGCCAACCACGTTATTGCTGATCGCTAATTGCTGATGGCTGAAAGCTATCTCAACAGTTGGGTTTGATGACGCCGCAGGCTTCGACGTGCTCCCTGTTGTCCCTGAGCAACGCTTCTCCCAGGCTCACCATCTCCAGAACGCTCTCGTCGGCGATGGAGTAGTAAGCGTTGCGGCCCTCGCGGCGCACGCGCACGTACCCGCACCACGATAAGCAGCGCAGGTGGTCGGAGATGCGGGGCTGCGGGGCCCCCAGTTCTTCGACCAGTTCCCCGACCTTCATCTCGCCCCGCTGCGTCAGCAGCACCAGGATGGAGAGCCGGGTGGAGTTGGCGAACCCGTTGAAGAACTTCGCCAGCAGGCACATGTCTCTGCTGTCACGACCGACCTCGACCGCGAACAGAGGCTCCTTCTCGACCAGATTTTCTTGCATCTTCCACTCCTTCCACGTCAGATAACACTATACTCCCGACTCCATCCAATGTATATGCTTTCACACGTATATCCTGTGGGCACTCCATATTTTACAGCGGTTGCGGGCAGGATGGCGCTCTGGTTCAACCGCCAAACGCGGTGTGGGCGGCGGCCAGGTCCCAGGCGGCGTGGCCCACGCTCTCGAAGAGAACCGGGCCTTTCGGAGCCTCCGGCCAGGAGAGGGCTTTCTCCAGTGATGTCGCGTCTTCCCAGCGAAAAACGCCCGCTTTCTCGGCCAGCAGCAGGTCTCCGGCTTCCTCCCTCGCGCCTTCCAAAGTATCCACGACGACCGTGGAGCGGGCGACGAGGGACGCCGGTATCTCCGCCGCCTCCGGGGTGAAGGACCCCACCGCCGCGATGAAGACGTCCTCCGATAATTCCTCCGGCAGCACGGGATCCCCGCTGGTCGTGGCTGTGACGATGAGGGTGGCCCGCTCCAGCGCCTTCGCAGGTTCGTCCAATACTCGGGCTTCCATCCCCAGGCTACGGGCGTGGTCCGCCAGGGCATCGGCCCGCTCGTGGGTTCGGGAGACGAGGAAGACCTTCGGGACGCCGAGGCCCTCCTGGAAGGCTTCGAGGTGGGCGCGGCCCTGGGCGCCCGCGCCCATGATCAGGAGCGGTCCCTCGGGTCGAGGGGCCAGCTCGCGGGCGGCGAGTAGCGACAGAGCGGCGGTGCGCCTGGCTGTCACCGTCGCGCCGTCCAGGATGCCCAGACGCTCGCCCGTCGCGGTGCGCATCACGACGACCTCGCCCTGGATCGCTGGTAGCCCCAGCCCGGTGTTCTCCGGGTGGACGGTGACCAGCTTGGTGACGGTGAGCGCGTCATCCGCCGCAGGCATCGCCAACAGCGTCCCGCCGGATTCGCCCGGCAGCGGCAGGATGGTCCTCGGCGGAGCCTGAAGCCTTCCATCTCCGAGAGACTGTGCCGCGTCGCGGATGGAGCCGGCGAGTTCCACGTAGGGAAGACGCGCCGCAGTCTCTTCCGGGCTGAAAATTCGCGTCACGATGCGGCTCCGAATGGTGGCGCGAACTCGAACTCCCCGGCTACTCCCGAGAGGGCGTCCGGTGCGAGCTCCAGCGCCATGAAGGCTTCGCCGGAGTACGCGGAGGTCAGGTTGCTGGCGAGGTCCGCCGAGAAGCCGAAGCGCGGATAGTAGCCGGGATGGCCGAGCAGCACGACGATGCGGTGACCCATCTCCGCGCAACGGCCGAGGGCTTCCCGGATTAGCGCGGAGCCTATACCCTGGCCCTGGCGCTCCGGAGCCACGCCCACCGGCCCGAGGGCGAGGGCCTGCTTCTCGCCTTCCTCCGTCCGGATAACGGCCTCGCTGAGCATGATGTGACCGGCGATCCTCCCACCTTCCTCCGCGACCAGCGACAGTCTCGCGTATCCTCCATCCCGCAGATCATCCACAAGACGCGCCTCTTCCACTCTTCCGAACGCCCGGCGGTTTACATCCCGGATACCGGGTATGTCCCTCTCCGTCTCCCGCCGGACCGTGACGCTCATCGCAGACGTTCCGGGGAGAAAAGGCTGATGGGATGGCGAGTCTCACCTTCCGTCGTCAGGTCCGCCAGCATCTCGCCGACCACGCCGCAGAACTTGTAGCCGTGCCCGGAGAACCCGCAGGCGATGGCGACCTGGGGATGTTCGGGGTGGGCGGAGATAACGAAGTTCTCGTCCGGGGTGTTCGTATACATGCAGGTCTTCGCCCGCAGGAACTCCCCGTCGAGGGCGGGGACGTGGTCTCTGAGATAGCTGCGTATGTGCTCCACTTCCTCTTCGCGCACGGTTCTGTCAATGGTCTCCGGGGTGCAGACCGGGCCGACGCGGAAGAAGGCGACCTTGACGCCATCCTCCGGCGCGTCGTGGGCCGGGAAGCCGTAGAACTGCACGCCGTCTTCGGCCTCCCAGATCCAGATCGGAACACGCCCGACCTTGAATGGCTCGACGCCACCCTTCGGCATGAACCAGAACTGTACGAGCCGCTGCGCCTCCAGCGGCAGGTTTAGGCCGGAGAGCAACTCAGGCGCCCACGCGCCGGGTGAGATCACCAGCCGCCCCGCCTCGTAGACACCACTCTCCGTCGTGACCCTCACGCCTTCACCCGAAGCGTCGGCTTCCCAGGAGACGACCGGCTCCTCGAAATGCAACTCCGCGCCCCTCGCCTCCGCCGCCCCGAGGTGCGCCGCGACGCTCCTCTCCGGGCGAACGAAACCCGTCCTCGCCTCGTAGAGCGCCGTCACGCCCTCGCTGGGCTCGAATACTGGGAAGCGGTTTTTGATCTCCTTCGCGTCCAGAACTTCGTGCTCCAGGCCCCACTGTTCGGCGCTCTCGATGCTGCCGGTGACGGTGCGAGAGCCTTCGGGGCCCAACATCAAGCCGCCCGTGATCGCCATGAGATCCTGGCTCGTTTCGCGTTCGAGGTCCTCCCACAGCTCGTATGCCCTTAGTACGAGCGGCACGTAGGAAGGGTTCTCGAAGTATGCCTGGCGGATGATCCTGGACCCGCCGTGGCTGGAGCCCTTGTCGTGCGCCGGCCCGAACCGCTCCAGCCCGAGCACGTGCTTGCCACGCCGGGCCAGATGGTAAGCGGCCGCGCTCCCCATCCCGCCGAGGCCGGCGACTATAACGTCGAACAAAGGATTATCTCTACGCTGCATCGAGGATTTGCATATCGGTTTCTCCGAGGGAGATGCTCGCCGCCGCGACGTTCTCTTCGAGGTGATCCACGGAGGAAGTACCCGGGATCGGGACGATGACGGGAGAGCGATGGAGAAGCCATGCCAGCGCGACCTGACCTGCTAGGGCGTCGTGTCTGGCGGCGATCTCCCCGAGAGGTCCACCGGGTTTCGCCAAGTCTCCGGTAGCAAGTGGGTGGTACGGGAGGAAGGCGATCCCATCTCGCTCGCATGCGTCCACGAGGTCGTCGTCATCTCTGTGCGCGATGCTGTATCTGTTCTGCACCGAAGCAATGGGGACTATGCTCTGAGCCGTCTCCAGTTGAGCGAGCGTTACGTTCGAGATCCCGATGTGACGAACTTTCCCCTCCGACTCCAACTCCGCCAGTGCGCCGATGGACTCCTCGTATGGAACGTCCGGGTCGGGAATATGGAATTGATAGAGATCGATCTGCTCCAAGCCGAGGCGCTTCAAACTCGCCTCACATGCTTTGCGGAGGTGTTCCGGCCTCCCATCGGGACTCCAGCCTCCCGATTCGTACAGTACGGCTCCGCCTTTCGTCGCGACGAGCAAGTCCTCCGGGTACGGATGAAGCGCCTCGCGTATGAGGTTCTCATTCGCCTCCGGGCCGTAGAAGTCCGCGGTGTCTATGAAGTTGATGCCGAGTTCGAGTACGCGGCGGAGGACTCGCTTTGCCCCCTCGCGGTCTTCCGGCTCTGCAGAGTCATCCCACACCCTGGAGCCGGTAAGGCGCATCGCGCCGAAACCGAGACGGTTGACCGTGAGATTGCCCCCGATCTCGAACGTCCCGGCTTCGGCAGCCAAATGGTAATCGTGATGGGTCATGAATGAAATCCTTCCTGGAAATTCGTTGCCGAACTGGTTCCTCTCTCATGCTCCCGATTACTCCTCCAGCCGGAAGTCCAGATCGGCGGGGGTCTCGGCGATGTCCATCTGAGCCTTCTGGAGCCTGCCGGCGTAGTCCCAGTTCATCGCCTGCCAGCGGGTGAACTGGTCTAGCACCCATATGCCGGAGAGCCGGCCGCCGTTGCCGGACTTGCCGTTGCCTCCGAAGGGCAGGTGCGCCTCGGCGCCGCTGGTCGAGTTGTTGACGGAGAGCATCCCGGCGCCGTTGCGTTCCCGAAAGCGCAGGGCGTTCGTGGCGTCGCGGGTGTAGATCGCCGCCGACAGACCGTACCCGTGTCCATTCGACAGCTCGACCGCCTCGTCGAAGTCCGCGAACTTCGCCACCCCGATGATGGGTCCGAAGGTCTCGGTGCCGTAGATCTCATCGTCCATCGTCACGCCGTCCACGACCGTCGGGTGGCAGTACAGTCCTGCCTCCGGGTCGCCGACGAAGTTCTCGCGCGGGTTGTCTTTCGTGATCCGGCCCGTTCCGGTGGAGCCGTGGACGGTGTGGTGGGCTTCTATGAGGTCCAGCCAACCGATGAAACGTTCGTGGAACTTGTCGCTGATCATGGGTCCGTAGAGCACGTTCTCCGTGGGATCCCCGACCTTCGCCTCCTCGACGGCCTTCACGAGTTTGGAGAGGAACTCAGCGTGGATGGACTCGTGGACGATCACGGTCCCTAGCGAGGTGCAGCGCTGTCCGGCGGTCCCGAAGCCGGAGAAGAGCGCGCCTTCCGCCGCGAGGTCGAGGTCCGCGTCTGGCATGACGGCGAGCGGGTTCTTGCCTCCGAGCTCCAGGCATGGGTTCTGAAGATGCCGGCCGCACAGACCCCCTATCTCCCGCCCAACCTCCGAGGATCCAGTGAAGCCCACTTTGTCCACGAGCCCTTCGTCCAGCGCCCGCTCCAGCCCCTCGAAGGCGACTTTGCCTTCGGCCTGAACTACATTTAGGACGCCGTCCGGGAGACCGCCGTGGATGAAGAGTTGTGCCAGAGCGTCGGCGATGGCGGGAGAATACTCGGCGGGTTTCCAGACCACGGCGTTGCCGCAGAGGAGGGCGGGAACCATGTACCAGGAGGGGACGGCCACGGGGAAGTTACCTGCGGTGATGATGGCGGCGACGCCCACCGGAACCCTGAAAGTGAAGAGTTGCTTGTCCGGCATCTCGGAGGGGATGGTCTGTCCGTAGAGGCGACGTCCCTCGCCGGTGAAGAAGTCGCAGGTGTCTATTATTTCTTGCACTTCGCCGAGCGATTCCGTGTAAGGTTTGCCGATCTCGCGTGTCACCAGCCGGGCCAGTGCCTCCTTGTTGTTTTCGACGAGCCAGCCGATCTGCTTCACCACCCGCGCCCGGATGGGAGCAGGCGTCGCCGCCCAACCTTTCTGGGCTTCGCTCGCCGCCCGGCAAGCCGCAACAAAAGTCCCCGCGTCCCCGAGACGGACTTCGGCGACCACCTTATCCGTATGCGCGGGGTTGGTGGACTGCATCCGTCCGCCCGGCGCGTCGTCCTGGACCTGGCCGCCCACGATGGACGCGACGGCGCGAACCGCCGGCGTGGTTTTTTCCCCGGTGGTGTGCATTTGTGTACCTCCTCGAATCCCCGATTATCTGCTCGAACGTCCATCGTACACCAAAGCCCTGAACCGCTCTTCTCCTGTAAAATCCGGGTGTAATGGAACGAGGGCCGACCGTGGAACGGGGTTTTAGAGCATGGGGATTCTGGACAGAGTCATAGCGGAGTCCGTGACCGTCATCCCGCGACCCATCGTTAAGAGGATCTCCAGCCGCTACATCGCCGGGGAACGGATGGAAGAGATGATCGAAACCATCCGCGAGTTGAACCGCGAGGGCTGCGCCGCCACGGTGGACGTGCTCGGCGAGGGTACCAAGGACAAAGCCGATGCCGCGGACAAGCTGCGCCAGTACGAGGAGGTATTGGCGGCCCTTGACGAGCATGGTCTGGACGCCGGCATCTCCGTGAAGCTGACGGCCATCGGGCTCACGTTGGACAGGGAGCTATGCCGGGCGAACCTGGAGGAGATCGTGGGTTACGCCGCCGAGAGGAACCGCTTCGTCCGGGTGGACATGGAGGACTCACCGCACACGGATGCCACGTTGAGCATCGTCCACGACACGTACAGGCGCCACGAGAACACGGGGGCCGTCTTGCAGGCGTACATGCGTCGCAGCCTGGACGATGTCCAGAACATTATAGAGGCGGGCTTCTCCGCGCGGCTGTGCAAGGGCATCTACGACGAGCCGCGCGGTGTGGCGTACAAGGACTTCGACACCGTGCGGCAGAACTACATCTTCTTGCTGGACGAGCTCTTGAAGGGTGGCGTCTATGTCGGGATAGCCACGCACGACGAGTTCCTGATCTGGCATTCCTTGAGGCTCATCCACCAACTCGAAGTCCCCAAAGACCGCTACGAGTTCCAGATGCTCCTCGGCGTGGACGAAGAACTGCGGAAGATACTGGTCGCGGCGGGACACAAGCTCAGGGTCTACGTGCCGTTCGGGGAGGACTGGTACGAATATTCCACCCGCCGCCTCAAGGAGAACCCCAAGATAGCCCGCTACGTGGCCAAAGACGTGATCGGGAGCGTCATGGGCGTTGCGAAGAAGAAGGTATCGAAGAAGACCAAAAACTAACCACGGAGGATTGCATGGGACTCATACCGTACAAGAACGAAGCTTACCTGGACTGGACGGGCGAAGAGAACGTGACGTCCATGCAGGCAGCCTTGAAGGACGTGAAGGACCGTCTCGGGAAAAGCTATCCGGCCGTTATCAGCGGGAAGTTTGTCGAAACGGACGGTGAGATCCCCTCTCTCAACCCCGCCAACCCCTCCGAGGTGGTCGGCCGCGTGGCGAGATCCACGGAGCGCGAGGCCGACATGGCGCTTGAGGCGGCCACGAAGGCTTTCAAGTCGTGGAGCCGCACCTCGCCCGAAGCACGAGCGCGGGTGCTCTTGCGGGCTTCGGCCATCATGAAGCGCCGGAGGTTCGAGTTGCTCGCGTGGGAGGCTTTCGAGGGCGGCAAGCCGTGGGCCGAGGCCGACGCGCAGGTGGCCGAGGCCATAGACTTCCTCGAGTACTACGCCCGCGAGATGCTGCGCCTCAAGGACGGCGTGGAGATATACGCCATACCGGGCGAGGAGAGCCGGTACTCGTACCAGCCGATGGGCGTCGGGGTCATCATCGCGCCCTGGAACTTCCCGACCGCCATCCTCACGGGGATGTCCGGCGCGGCCATCGTCGCCGGCAACACCGTCGTGATGAAGCCGTCGGAGTTCACCTCGGTGATCGGGGCGGTCATCGCGGAGATCTTCCAGGAAGCCGGGTTGCCTGATGGCGTCCTCAATTACCTGCCGGGTTATGGAAGTGAGATCGGGGACTATCTGGTAGGAGATCCACGGACACGCTTCATCTCCTTCACCGGCTCGATGAAGACGGGCTTGAGGATAAACGAGTTGGCGGCGAAACAGACGGAGAACCAGCGATGGGTGAAGCGCGTGATCGCCGAGATGGGCGGCAAGGACGCGATGGTCATCGACGACTCCGCCGACCTCGACGCCGCCGCCTCAGACATCGTAAAAAGCGCATACGGCTACTCCGGCCAGAAATGCAGCGCCGCCAGCCGGGCCATCCTGCATAAAGATATCTACGACGAGGTCCTGTCGAAGGTCGTCGAGAAGGCGAAGTTGCTCAACATCGGGGTCCCGGCTGAGAGTGGAGCTGGGATCAACGTCGGGCCGGTCATCAGCGAGCCACAGTTCGAGAAGGTCGCAGGCTACATAGACGCCGGCAAGGGTGAGGGCGAACGGGTTCTCGGCGAGGATCCCGGCGACCCCAAGAATGGCTACTTCGTCACCCCGACCATCTTCGAGGCGAGCGAGAAGGCCAGAGTTTCGCGCGAGGAGATCTTCGGCCCCGTCCTCTCAGTTATAAAGGCCAGCGACTTCGACGACGCCCTGCGCATCGCCAACGACAACCCCTACGGCCTAACCGGCGGCGTCTACTCGAAGAACCGCGACCACCTCGAAAAAGCCCGCCAGGAGTTCGAGGCCGGCAACGTGTACTTCAACCGCGGCATCACCGGCGCGCTCGTGGGCGTGCAGCCCTTCGGCGGCTTCGGGCTCTCCGGCACCGACTCCAAAGCCGGCGGCCCGGACTACCTGCCGCTGCACATGCTCGCCCGGACGGTAGTCGAACGGTTCTGAAGAGGCGCATCACCGCCTGAGAAGAGGGAGAGGTCTACGCGGCTTTTCACGGATAGTCTCGTCTGCACGAGAAGACCGAGTCTCTGAAAAAAGTGATGTCCGTCGCCAGAGGTTCATCGCGGATTCATCACAGGCTGCTCTGATGACCGTAAGGCAACTAAAGCGCGTTGGGTGAGAAAGTGGGAACAGGAAATCTCGTAGGTTCGAAGCAGGAGGAAATGTCGTGTCGTCAGGTGTAATCCGGTTGAGCGGGCTGGCGGCCATGCTTGGGGGCGTACTGGGCATCGTCTTGACGCCCATACTCTCCTATCTGTGGATCACTAATTCAGAAGCGTATCTGTACTACGGCAGGACGTATTTCCTGGTCTATGTGGGATGCTTGTTGGGTCTAACAGGTCTGCACTCTCGACGAAGAGCGAGTAGATCAAGAGACGAGAACCTGGGCTTCGGCGTGACTTTCTTCGGGCTCGCAATGGGACTGATTGGCGATGTTCTCGCATACTGGGGTGGAATTCCGGGCCAAGACTTCACTCAGGTGCAAAGCAAGGGTTTCGGCGTAGAGGTGTTAGGGCTTCTGACGGTATTGATTGGTTCGGTGGTGCTCGGCGCCTTCTACCTGCGAGCCAGCGTGTCGCCCAAACTGGTTGCCTGGCTGCTAATCGCCGCGGGACCGGGAGGATTGCTGCTCTCTGGTTTGCACGCTCCCAGCGGAACCCTTTTCCTGTTCTGTTGCGCCTGGATGGTGCTGGGTTACTTGCTCCTGGCGGGAAAGGATGTCTCGACTGGACAACAGGCCGGGCGCGTGAGCTAGTCAGAGTCTACTCGAAGATTTCGGAGACCTGGCACTCGAAGCTGGGCACGACGTTTCCGCCGCTCAGGGTGTCTCCGGCGGTGAGGGTGCTTATCTCCTTGAGGGACTCGTAGGCCACCACCGAGCGGGTGTCAGGGTAGACGACCCACGCCAGGCGGACGCCGGCTTCGAGCCACATCTGGACTTTGGACTGGACTTCGGCGGCGGTGTCGTTCGGGGAGACGACTTCGGCGACGAGATCCGGGGCGATGTCCCAATATCCTTCTGGTGCGCCTTCGGGCGGCACGCGATCCCGCGCCACGAAGGAGACGTCTGGTGCGCGAACCGTATCCGGGTCCTGGGAGATACGAAAGCCCGTCTCCGCGGCAAGCATCTTGCCCAGCTGGTTCGCTCTCACGTGCTGTCCTAACAGTATCGTAAGCGCCGCTGCCGTGTCTCCGTGCCTTGCTCCCGCCGGTGTCATCTCTCGTATCTCTCCTTCCACGAGCTCGCGGCGCTTGCCGTCGTCCGGCAGTCGGAGCAAGTCTTCGGCGGTCATCCTGGTCCTCGTTCCGGCCATGCCTCTAAAAACCCCACTCGTTCAGGAGACGGTCGCCGAAGACGTCCGGGTCGTGGCCGCCGCGGGCGTTGCGGCGTTCGAGTTGGCTGATGATGCCGGCTATGGACTCGTCGGTGCGGGCCATGCGTTCGGCGAGGGTGCGTCCGATCTCGTAGATAACCTTGCAGGCCGCGAGGGAGTCTTCGTCGAGCATCTCCAGGAACTGGTCCCTGGCTATGCCTTGAGCTTCCACGGGGGTGCGGGCGGTGACGCTCGCTGCGGCCCTGGGTTCGGTTAGCAGGCCCATCTCGCCGATGACGGCGGGCGCCTGAATGGCCGCCAGGTGGTGCCTGCGGCCGGGGAGGATTTTCTTGTGTACCTCGACGGCGCCCGAGGTGACGACGTAGAGCGTCTCTTCAGGGCCGCCCTCCTCGTATATGGATGCTCCGGCGGCGAAGCTCGCAGGCGACATGATCTCCGCCAGCTCGTCCCGCTCGTCGGGGGACAATCGCTCGAAAAGAGGTATGCCGTCGAGGGATGGCGTACTTGGCATCGAAGGTCGCTCCTCTAAACGGTCCACTCGGTGATGAGCCGGTCCTGGAACGCTTCGAGGTCGGTCTCGCCCCTGCGTTCGAGGTCCCGGATGGCCTCCACTATCTCCTCGTCCAGGCGGGTGAGCCTCGTCGCCAGGGTGCGGGCGATGCGGTACGAGAGCTTGAACGCGGCGGGACGCCCCTCGGAGATCATGCGCCGGAACGTCTTGCGTGGGATCTCGATGGCCTCCACCCGGCTCGCGGCCCTCACGGTCGCCGAAGCCCCGCTCTGTCCCAGCAAACCCCGCTCGCCCACGACGGTTGCCTCCCGGTCTGCGTCCATCTCCGCGAGTAACCGGTCGCGGCCTCCCGAAAGTCTCTTTCGCACCTCGACCCGCCCCGACATCAGGATGAACAGGCTCGAAGGCTCCTTGCCCTCCGAGATGATCACCTCTCCCGCCTCGAACGCAGCCGGCTTTGCGTCCTCCATGAACTCCGAACGCTCTTCGTCCGTCAGGAACTCGAAGAACCTGACCCTATACAACTTCTCCTCCGTCATCCCCATTTCCCAGCGTGGCCTGCGAACTTCGAAGATTATATGCCCACCGCCACCCATGCGAAACGCATCCTTCATGCGTTTTCTTGATTCGATTACCCCATCTACGCACCATGCATTGGCATATCCACCCAAAAGTTCGGGAGAAACAGCGTGGCACGGTCGAAAATCGTGGGGCAGGATCAGGGTTCTATTGGCCGATGAATGCCCTATGGCACGCACGGGCGGGGCGATAGACAGACTGGAGACAGGTGCGTGAACGGTTGATGGTAATCGGCGAGCGCCGAAGATGGTCTGGTTGCTCGTGGGGCTCACGGTTATCGCGGCCTTGATACCTCCCTTGTCGGGTTTGGCCGTCGGTGCCGTGACCGTCCTGTATGCTCACCTCTCCGGCGCGAAACGCACGAGGAACGTGTTGGTCGTGGGCGCGATCTCTCTGTTTCTCTGGAGCGTGTTCGGGACCGGATACAACGTGGACTATATTCCGTCGTAAGACACGAGAACGGCGGCGAATGCCCAAAAACCGAGCCTTCAAAGAGAAGCCTGGATGCTTTCGAGGGAGGTATAGACAATGAGCAATGTAGAAGCCGGTAAAGAGCCAGACGAGCGGACTTATCCCGCAACGGTTGCTGAAATATCCAGTCCTGGCATGATCTTCATAAATAGGGGAGCATTGCATGGAGTGTTGGACCATGGTGAAGCGGCGGTGAGGCGGCGGGTTAGAAAGAAATCCTCGTTTCAGGTGTTTTCCGGCGCGGAGCACGAGACGGAAACCCCGGAAACGGCTGCATCATCTGGATACGTCGAGGTGGAGGATAGGGAGAAGCCGATCCAACGATAGACGGTTGCCCGAAGCGGACTCCGCACGTCAGCACAAAGAACAGGCGTGGCGCGAAATGCGCCACGCCTGTTTCCGATCCAGCCGGATGAGACCGGGACCTAGTAGTAACCGTAGTTGAGGATCTCCACGTCCACGTAGTCGATGCCCACGTAGGTGAGGCCCACGGTGTCGGCCGCCCCCTGTGAGAGGTCTATGTCCCGGCCACCGGTGTACGGACCCCGGTCGTTTACCCGGACGACCGTGCAGGCCGAGTAGCACACCTGTAGCTCCGTACCGAACGGCAGGGTCGGATGGGCCGCAGTGAGGGCATACGGGTCGAAGATCTCCCCGCTCGCGGTCGGATACCCAGCGAACCCTGGACCGTACCAGCTAGCCAACCACGGATCCGCCTGCGCGTCATCCGTCGCAACCGGCGATATCGCCAGCGCTCCAACAAAAACCGCCATAGTGGCGATAACCTTGAGTGCAGACTTCAACAGTCCCCCTCCAGGTCGCTTGCACAACAGCAAAGGAAGGTAACAGCAGCTAAACCTTGTTACAAGGCGGCACAGACCGTTGCAAAAGCGGTTTTGTGAACGTATTACATAGCGGTTACGGAGATGTTACGAACGTGTTACGGCGCATCGCAATGCGGGTTTCGGGCATTTCGAGGGTGATGTTATCCGGCGATGTTGGCGAGGTTTTTTTGGGTGTTTTCAGGGACTCTGCATAAGGCGCTTGTAGCGTGATGCGCGGGCCTGGAAATCCGGTAGTTTGCGGGTGGCGGAGCGTTGGGCGCCGCGGGGCATGGCGCCGCTCTCGGCGAGGTGGATGTAGGCTTCGGTGACGCGGAGGGCGGCTTCGTGGTTGTGGCGGCGCTCGTGGAGGCTGGCGAGCGTCTCGTAGGGGTGGCTGCCGACGAAACCTTCCGCGACGCTCTGCTCGTAGAGACGTATCGCGGTGTCAGGGTCTCCGCGCCGGTCTGCCCCCATCGCCTGCTCGTGGCGTTCGACGGCGGCTTCGTAGCCGCGCAGGGGGTCTTGTTCGGTCCCGATCCTCTGTTTCTCTTCCGCGTTCAGGGTTGATAGGCCGAAGAGTTCGTCTGTTTCTCGCGGGGCTTCCTTCGCTCTTTTTCTTCCGAAGACATTACGGAGCTTCCCGAACATGGCGTCCTCCGTCCCAATCGTCTTCAGGGGATTATAGACTTTGCGGGGTACGTTCAGATCTGAGAGGAGCCGCCTGTGCCTTACGATTTCGCCCGGTACCTGAAGATCCGGGCCGCCCACGGCGCGAGTTGGTCCCCCGACGGACGACGGATCTCTTTCCTGACGGATATCATCGGCGTGCCGCAGGCGTGGGAAGTTTCGTCGGATGGCGGCTGGCCGGAGCAACTGACGTTCCACGATGACCGCGTCTCGCACGCCGAGTATTCTCCGGCGGAGGACAGGCTCCTCTTCGGCATGGACGCCGGCGGCGATGAGAGGACGCAGCTCTTCCTGCTGGACGGCGCGGCTGGAGAAGAGCGGGACCTCACGCGCGACCCGGCGGCGATCCACTACTCCGGCGGTTTCTCCCCGGACGGCAGCCGCATCTCCTACACCGCCACCCGCCGCAACGGCACGGATTTCGACGTGTACACGCAGGAGTTGACCGGGGAGCCCGAGATGGTCTGGGAGACCTCCGGCTACCATACGGTGACCGATTGGAGCCCGGACGGGTCTTCTCTCATCGTCTCGCGCCACCACTCCAACCTGAACAACGACCTTTATCGTCTGGACCTTTCGAGTGGCGAGGCGTGGCTGCTGACGCCGCGCGATGGCGACGCCCGTTTCCTGGCGGCCAGGATGACGCCGGATGGGGACGCTCTCTATCTCGCCACCGACCGCAACGGGGACTCCCTGCGGCTCGCGCGCCTGGACCTTTCGGATCTGGAAATAACGCACCTTACCCCCGACGACTGGGACGTGGAGAGCGTGGAGGTCTCACGCGACGGACGCTGGCTTGTGGCGGGCCGCAACGTCGAGGGTTACTCGGATTTCATGCTCTTCTCAGGTAAGGGACGGCGCGTACCGGGACCGCGACTACCGAAAGGTATCCACGGCGGATTCGCGTTCTCGCCGGACTCGCGGCGGCTCGCCTTCACGCTGACGGGGCCTGACCTCAACCCGGACGTGTGGACGCTGGACCTGCCTGACGGCGAGCCTCGGCGCCTCACACGTTCCTCGACAGCCGGCATCCCGAGGAGCAACTTCCGCGGGCCGAGGATCGTCCACTACCCGGCCTTCGACGGCCGCGACATCCCCGCCCTCTTCTACGAGCCGAAGGGTGAAGCCTCGTCCCCGGTCGTCGTCAACGTGCATGGCGGCCCGGAGGGCCAGTCGCGTCCCGCCTTCGCGCCGGTGACGCAGTACCTGCTTGACCGGGGCCTCGGCGTCTTCATGCCCAACGTACGCGGCTCGACCGGCTACGGCAAGGCATTCACCCACCTGGACGACGTGGAGCTGCGGATGGACTCGGTGGCGGACCTGGCGCGCGCGGCGCGCTGGCTGCGGGAGCAGGGCCACGA
This sequence comes from Rubrobacteraceae bacterium, assembly GCA_051003015.1. Lineage (GTDB taxonomy): Bacteria > Actinomycetota > Rubrobacteria > Rubrobacterales > Rubrobacteraceae > JACDGB01. The sequence goes on from JBPCLT010000251.1 coordinate 14,564, forward strand.
GCGCATCGCGGTAATGGGCGGCTCCTACGGCGGGTTCATGGTGCTCGCGGCAATGACCGAATATCCGGATCTTTGGAGCGCCGGGGTGGACATCGTTGGCATCGCCAACATGGTCACGTTTCTGGAGAACACCGGCAGCTACCGCCGGCATCTGCGCGAGCCCGAGTATGGATCTCTCGAGAAGAACCGCGACTTCCTTGAGTCCATAAGCCCGATCCACAAAGCCGAAAGAATAACCGCGCCGCTCATGGTAATCCACGGCAAGAACGACCCCCGCGTCCCCGTGGGAGAAGCCGATCAAATAGTTCAGCGCGTGCGCGAGAACGGCGGCGTGGTCGAGTATCTGCTCTACGAAGACGAGGGCCACGGCCTCGCCAAACTGAAGAACCGCCTCGACGCATACCCGAGGATAGCCGCCTTCCTGGAAGAGCACTTGGTGAAGAAAAGTTGAGCAGGCGGCGCACCAGCACGGACGACGCGGCCTTCGCCTACCGGTCGCGCAAGAGCGGGGAGGTCGAGATCTCCTACCACGGCAAGCTCGTCACCACCCTGCGGGGCGAAGCCGCCGCGAAGTTCATGCGCCGAGTCCACAGTCTCGAAGGCCGCGAGGCGCAGCTCCTGATGGCCCGCGTCACCGGTAACTTCAAGCGCGGCAACGAGCGGCGAGCGCGCGACCAACCTCTTTGAGCGGATGGGCGGCACCCTGTTAGTGGTCGCCGGGGTCGGCCTGGCCGCCACGGATAGGCGTTAGGCTTCAACTGCAAGTTCAGACGTTTGTCTTATATTCATCCAGCATATACAATCGCAAATTCTATGGCTGATCACGGTACACCACAGAGGGTCGAGGAACTTCGGAGGCGGGTCAACGAGGTGGATGGCGAGCTCGTGCGCATCCTGAACGAGCGGGCGCGCATCGTGCAGGAGCTCGGGGCGTACAAGCGGGAGACGGGGGTTGCGCTCTTCGATCCCAGGCGGGAAGAGGAGATCCTGCGCCGCGTCGCGGAGATAAACGAGGGGCCGATCTACGACACCTCCATGCGCGACATCTTCGAGTTGATCATGCACCGTATCCGGGACCTGGAAGTTGAACGGCGGGAGTTTTCCAACTAATCATGGACATTACACAAGACGTCAAGATCGACGTAAAGACCGCGAACGGCATGATCCGGCCCGGAACCTTCCGGGTTGTCGCCGGTCCCTGCACGGTCGAGAGCTACGATCAGTTCTACGCGGGCGCGAAGGCCGTGAAGCAGGCCGGCTTCGAGTACGTCCGCGGCGGCGCGTTCAAGCCGCGCACCTCTCCCTATTCCTTCCAGGGCCTCGGCGAGGAAGGGCTGAAGATAATGGCCGAGGTCTCGGGCGAGATGGGCCTCAAGGTCGTCACCGAAGTCATGGACCCCTACGACATTGAGTTGGTCATGGAACACGCGCAGGTGTTGCAGATCGGCGCCCGCAACGCCCAGAACTTCTCGCTGCTGCGGCGCGTCGGCGCGGCCATCGCCGGGACGGACCACGGCGTCCTGCTCAAGCGCGGCCCTTCTTCGACGGTGGAGGAGTGGCTTCTGGCCGCCGAGTACGTGACGAGCGCGGGCGGGGATAACGTGGTTCTCTGCGAGCGGGGGATACGCACCTTCGAGACGGCCACGCGGTTCACGCTGGACCTCTCTGCGGTGATCGTTGCGAAGAGGCTCACCGACCTGCCCGTGATCGTGGACCCGTCTCACGCCGCCGGCAGGAGCGACCTGGTGATACCGCTCTCGAAAGCCGCCGTGGCCGCCGAGGCTGACGGCCTGATAGTAGAGAGCCACCACGACCCGCAAGAGGCCCTGTGCGACGGAGAGCAGGCGCTGCCCATCGAGGCGCTAATGGGCCTGAAGGACGTCCTCTCCCCGTTCGCAACCGCGATGGGCCGGGAGGTCATCTAGTCCCGCAAGCGGTTCTCAGGGGCCGCCAGTGAAGCCTCTCGGGGGACGATTCGCGCTTTTACGTGAGATCGGCTCGGGAGGGATGTCGCGTGTCTTCCTAGGACGCGACGAGACGCTGGACCGTCCCGTTGCCGTGAAGGTCCTAAAAACCGGCTACGCCGGCACGGAGATAGGAGCCCGCTTCCGAAGGGAGGGAC
>JBPCLT010000252.1:0-4263 GCA_051003015.1 Rubrobacteraceae bacterium
CAAGAACAGCGGGCTGGCAAGGGATACGGTTGATCTTTTCCGTGTTCGGCGCGCGGACCTCAAGCTCTTTTCGACTCACGACTTACGAAAACGCACACGGCGAAGTATTCGACTGGATTCGGTATCACAGCAGGTTGCGGAAGGGTTGATCCTCCAAAACCTTTGCTTTCAGTACCCGGCTCTGGACGGTCCTCTTCGTCCTTGCTGATAGCTGACGGCTGATAGCTGATAGCTCGCCGTGCGTAAGCACAAGCCTTATGCGCGGCGCCTTCAGATCCGGCCCGCACGCCCCACGGGCCAGTACCGAAGGACGGCTTCCCCGATGAACTTCTCCTCGGGCACGGGGCCGAAGAAGCGGGAGTCGTGCGAGCGGGTACGGTTGTCGCCCATCACGAACACGTGCCCCTCCGGCACGGTCTCGGGGCCGAACGAGCGGCGCTCCTTCGGCTTGCGTTTCAGGTACGGCTCCTCCTGCTGCTCGCCGTTCAGGTAGAGCGTGCCGCGCCGAAGCTCCACGGTGTCGCCCTCCACGGCGATGACGCGCTTTATCAGGTCGTCCCCATCACCCTCGACGTTCTCGAAGAGCGCGATGTCGCCGCGCTCTGGTTCCCCGAACTCGTAGGCCAGCTTGTTTACGAGGACCCTGTCTTTCTGGAGCGTCCCGTGCCCCACCTTCAGCGTCGGGACCATGCTCCCCGAACCGATGTAGCGGGAGTCGGCGACGACCGGCTTCACGAATCCGAACACGAGGATGAAGGCGACGAAGAGGACAATAATATAGTCCAACGGACCCCGAAACGCGCCGCCCCGGCGGTCTTCGAGGGACGGTTCGTCCGGGCTCAGAGCACTCCCAGGTGACTCGGCGGCCAGAAGCGCACGAAAGCCTGGCCTTCGATGTTCTCCTGCGGGACGGGGCCGAAGAAGCGTGAATCGCGGGAGTTGGCCCGGTTGTCGCCCATCACGAATACGTGGTCATCGGGGACCCTCACCTGGGGGGCGAAACTCCTATCAGGGAACTCGCCGTTGACGTAGGGTTCCTTCTGACGCTCGCTGTTCACGTAGAGGACGCCGTTGCGGACGGCGATCTTGTCCCCAGGCAAGCCGACGACGCGCTTTATGAGATCAGGGGGCGCGGCGGGCGCCCTCTCGCCGGTGACGAGGCGCGTTATGCGGGCGAACAGACCTTCCTCGCCGCCACCGTCACCGCCCTCGACGCTCTGGAAGACCACGATATCGTCGTAATCGGGATCTGTGAAACGGTAGATGAACTTGTTGGCAAGCACCCGGTCACCGATCTCCAGGGTGGGGACCATGCTCTCCGAGGGGATATAGAACGCCTCCACCACGAACGGCCTCACGAAGCCGAATACCAGCGCGAAGGAGACGATCAGGATGATCACGAACTCGAGAAGGCCGCCGCCTTTCTTGACAGGCTTCTCGGACTCCCGATGAGGTGGCTGGCTGGCGGTCTCGAAGTATTGCTCGTAAGGGGGCTTCTCGGACATGAACGCTAAGAATACCGCACGGAGAGGAAATTTGTTCCAGTCTCCGGCGATTTAGCGAGACTTCTCTCCCGAAACCTCGCGCGGCTCGGCGTGGATGACGATCTGGACGAGGCTCGGGAAGCGGGCGTGCAGCCCGCGCTCTATGCGCTCGGTTCGGGCGTGAACCTCGCCTATGTTGGCCGAGCCGGGGAAGTCGCAGTGCAGGATGGCGTCGAGACCGTGCTCCGAGCGGTACAGACGCGCCTCGTGGCACCGCGCTCCCGAGTCCGCCTCCGAGACGGCGCGTTTTATCTTCTCCTCCAGGTCGCCGTGTCCGGGGTCCGGCTCGCGCCACTCGCCCTCGTCCGGCTCCGCCACCTCGATGTGGGTGCTGACCCGCGCGAGCCGTGGCTCCTGCGCCTTGAGCGTGGCCCCGAGACCGCGGGCGAGGTCGTGGGCCTCGCCGAGCGTCAGGCCAGCGTCCACCTCGACGTGCAGCGACGCCTCGAAGCTCTCCCCGAAGCGGCGCACCCGCTCGTGGTGGGTGCGGAAGCCCCTCCCGAGGGCCGCGGCGCGGATGGCCTCAGCCATCGTCTCCGTCTCGGTCGGGACGGGCTCGACGTGGACCACGCTCTCGATGCTCGCGTCCTCCTCCCTGACGACCCATTCGACGCGCTCGGAGATCTCATGTCCCTCCGCCGCGCTCGCGGTGCGGGGGACCGAGATCACGATGTCCGCGAACTTCCTATTGCCGGACTCCCGCAGCCTGACCTGCCGCGTCCCCACCACGCCCGGCACGGACTCCGCGCGGCGCGAGATCCTCTCTTGCAGCCCCACCGGCGCCCGGTCCAGCAACACGTTGGCTGACCGGGCCGCGAGCGCGCCGCTCTTGAAGAAGATGAAGATGCCCACAAGCAACGCCGCCGCCGCGTCGGCCCGCGCCAAAAACGGCGCGTTCCCAAGACGTTCGCCGAGCACGACGAGGGCGAGGCCGACGATCACGACAACCGAGGAGAACATGTCAGCCCGGAAGTTTAGCGCGTCGGCCTCCAGCGCCCGGCTATCGTGGCGGCGGGCCACGCGGGCGAGCATGCGCGAGCGCCACAGGTCCACCACGATGCTCGTCCCCATCACCACGAACGCCCATACCGTCGGCTCCACCTCGGCGCTGGCAAAGAAAATCCTTCGGATGGCCTCGTAGGAGATCCAGGCCGCCGTCCCGATGAGCAACACGCCCTGCGCGACCGCCGAGAGGTTCTCGACCCGAGCGTGCCCGTAGGGATGGTCCTCATCAGCAGGACGTCCCGCCACCCGCACCGAGAAGAAGGTCACCACCGAAGCCACCGTATCGAACGCAGAATGCGCCGCCTCAGCCAGCAGCCCGAGGCTCCCGGTCAGAAGCCCGACCACCAGCTTCGCCGAAGTCAGCAAGATAGCCGCCACCAGAGAGATGATCGTGACGCGGTTCTTCTCGCGCTGCCCGGAGATTTTCTCGTGCCCGCCCAGCATCCCGCAAATCTACCACGCCCGAGTACCGGCGAAAGCGTGCTCGAGGAACCTCTTTCCCTACCCTGTTACGGTGGATCGCTACGCAGATGGTTCTCGATCAACCTGATGTGTTCCAGATCTTTGGCACGTCCGAGCGCGAGCTTGAATGTCAGCACGTCTTCGAGGCATGCGAAAGGCAGTCCTTCGATGAGTTCGGCGCGGTCAATGATCCCACCTATATCCATCTCCATCCAGCCGGCGAAGACCTCGATCCTGCCGTCGTGCAGCCTCACGAGCGGGTCGCCATGCCGCGCCACGGTGACGGGACCGAGGCCCATCGCCTTCGTCCATGCCGGTCCCCGCGCCACTATGTCTATGTCGTTTTTCAGTTCGATCAGGCCGCGCGCCGCGAGCGGGCCGCTGCCGAAGATGGCGTAGTCGTTCTCGGGCAGACCCAGAGCCCGAACCGCCTCCCAGAATGGATATCCGCCCGTCTGCATCACAGAGCCAGGATATATCCGGCCCGCGCTTGCCGAACGGCGGCGATGGGCAAAATGTCTCTGGCGCGAGAAGGACGACAGGAAGGCGATCTTGCCAACACCTGCTACGTGGAGAAACGTACTGCTCGTACTGCTCTCGCTGGCCGCCGGGTGCGTGGACGCGGTTGGTTTCCTGGGGTTCGGCGAGGTCTTCGTGGCGAACATGACCGGGAACACAGTCCTGCTCGGTATAGCCATTGGACAGGGGGATGGGCAGGCTGCCCTGCGAGCGGGGACCGCCCTGGCCGGTTTCATCTGCGGCGTCGCGGCGGGCGCGGTCGTGGTTGGCCGGAAGAGAGAAAGGGGCGTCTGGCCGAAAGCCGTCACGGCTGCACTCGCGGTGGAGCTTGCCGTCCTGATCTCCTTCGCGGGCGGATGGCTCTTCGCCGGATCAGAGCCATCCAGGGCCATAACGCTGCTCCTGATCTCACTTTCCTCGCTTGCGATGGGCGTCCAGAGTAGCGCCGTCCGCCGCCTCGGAGTACCCGGCGTGGCGACCACCTACATAACCGGCACCCTGACGAACCTGACGGAGGGGGCGATAGACTGGCTGCGTACATTCCGCTCTCTCAAGACTACCGGCGGAAACGGCGAGGAACAACCCGAACCGGCGCAACCTTCGGCACGCGGATTGCTGCTCCCTGCGGACGTGTGGCTCGCCTACGGAGCTGGCGCCGTGGCCGGCGGCGCCGCGCAACTCCTGTGGTGGCCGATGGCGGTCCTGTTCCCCGCGGGCATCGTCGCGATGGTCG
>JBPCLT010000253.1:0-9334 GCA_051003015.1 Rubrobacteraceae bacterium
CCGGCCGAGTTTGCGGCGGCCGCTGATCTTCTCGACAGGAAGGTGGAGAATGCCGGGAAGCCAGAGGAGCTAGAATCGATACTCACACTCTCATAGCACCTGGTACAGAAAACGGGGTCAGGCCACCCGTCGAACTCTGCTTCCCGTGAAGACCCTCATCGCGGCCCTCGCCCTTGGACTCGTGTCGCTCCGTCGCTCCTGTCCATACCGGGCCATGCCGGCCGCCCCGTCTTTCTGTGGAAACTCACATGGTCTTCAAAGGCTTATCCCATCTCGACCGCCGAGAATCCAAGAAGCGTCAGCATGGTCGAGAGGAGGCGTAAGGCGGGTTGGGAAGCGACGGGACCAGGCCGTTCCAAACATCTCGGAAGAGCGGGTTCAGGCCGGACGTCGAGGGCCTGCGGGCCGTGGCCGTCGTGGCCGTGCTGCTCTACCACGGCGGGATGCCGTTCGCGGGAGGCGGCTACGTCGGCGTGGACGTCTTCTTCGTGATTTCGGGCTACCTGATCACGGGCCTGCTCCTCAGGGAGCTGGAGAAGACCGGCACGGTGTCGCTCGCGCGCTTCTATTCGCGGCGCGCCAAGCGCCTGCTGCCGCTTACGGTGGTCGTGCTGGGGGCAGTCGTAGTGCTGTCGTGGTTGTTATTCGACCCCGTCCGCATGGACGAAACCTCCTTTGGCGTCATCGCGGCCGGCCTCTACGTCATGAACTGGTTTCTTGCCGTCGAAGCCGCCGACTACTTCGCGGCCGGCCTGCAGGCGAGTCCGGTCCAGCACTTCTGGACGCTGGCGGTCGAGGAGCAGTTCTACCTCATCTGGCCGGCCCTGCTCTTGGCCGTCGCGTGGTGGTGCCGCCGTTCGGGACGGAACCTGCGGCCAGCCCTGGCCGCCGTCCTCGCGGTCGTCGCCCTCTCGTCCCTTGCCTACAGCATCTACTCCACGGGCCAGGAAGCCGGGGGAGCCTACTTTTCCACGCTGACCCGCGGCTGGGAGCTCGCGCTCGGTGGGGCGCTGGCCCTCGCGCCCGCCTCTCGCCTGCGACTTCTGCCCCGCCCGGCGGCCGCCGCTCTGGCGTGGGCGGGGCTCGGCGCGATCGCGTTCTCGGCCTTCCGGTTTAACGACAGCACCCTCTTCCCCGGATATGCAGCGCTAATCCCAACGCTGGGGACTGCGGCGATCATCGTGGCGGAGTCCGCAACACGCTCCTCGACCGCGGCACCGGCGCGTCTGCTTTCGCTGGGGCCGGTGCGCCACGTGGGGCGCATCTCCTACTCATGGTACCTGTGGCACTGGCCGCCACTCGTCTTCGCCGCCGCGATATGGGGGAAGCTCTCCGCCACCGAGGGCCTGCTCGTGCTGGCCGTCTCCTACGTTCCGGCCGTCCTGACCAACCGGCTCGTGGAGAAGCCCTTCCTTCACTCCCAAACGCTCACTCGTTATCCTCGCAAGGCGCTGGCGCTGGGAGGGGCGTGCACCGTTCTCTCGGTCGTCCTGGGCCTGGCGCTCTTCGCGGTAACGCCGACTATTCCGACGAAGCCGGCGACTCAAGCCGCAGGGGCCGAGGCTCTGCGTAACGGCCACGACCTGCAGAAGACCGCGGACGCCGTCCGGCCCAACCCTCGCGAGGCAAAGTACCTGCGTCCCCGGATGTATGCCGACGGTTGCCATCTCGACGCCCCGGATGTCAAAACCCCCGAGTGCGTCTACGGCAACCCTTCCTCGGAGACCACCGTGGTGCTATTCGGCGACTCCCACGCGATGCAATGGTTCCCCGCCTTGAACACGCTCGCCAAAGAGCGCGACTGGCGCCTCGTCGGGCTCTCCAAGAGCGCCTGTCCACCAGCCGAGGTGACCCTCTACAACAGGTCGCTCCGCAGAGAGTACCGCGAGTGCGACGAATGGCGGCAGCGGACGCTCGAACGCATCACGGAGGAAGAGCGCCCTGCCATGGTCGTGACGAGCAGCCTCACCACTTACAGGGCGAGGGAGAACGGAAAGAGGCTGGAGCGAGACGCCAGCGTTGCGGCGTTCGAGGAAGGGTACGTCTCCACCCTGGAGAAGCTGCGCCGTACCAGGACCCGGATCGTGGTGATCAAAGACGTCCCGCATCCGGACAAGAACATACCCGAATGCGTCTCCCGCTCGCTCGATCGCCTGGAAGACTGCGCGTTTCCCCGAAGTGAGGCCCTCGACTACCCTCCGGCCAACACCCACGCCGCCAAGAAGGTCGAGGGCGTGCGCCTCATAGATCCGACGCCGGTCCTGTGTCCCGAGAAGACGTGCCCGGCGGTCATCGGCGACGTCCTCGTCTATCGCAACGATAGCCACATCACGACTACGTACGCGCGAACCCTCTCTTCGTGGCTCGGTAAGCGGCTACCCGATCCGGGTAGTTCGTGAGGAAGGGCACCGTACGTATGGTCTTCGAGAAAGCAAACACCTTTCCAGAGAAATCCGGCTCTTGAAGAGATCGGGCGACTCCAGGTTCGAGGCTCTGGCGAACGCGAGTGGTTCCAGCATGCTGACAAGGTACGATTACAAAGGAGGTTCGTGTCGTGGCTCATAGACACCGGACTCGATTTTCGGGCAAGGCAATTGCTCTCATGGTGTTGTGCGGCGCCTCTCTTATCGCGCTGGGCTTGATTTTTGCAAAGACGATGGGCGTTTCAGGAGATCCCGGTAACCAGGTCTCGAAGACGGCAGAGGAACGCAAAGACAAGACTTCGCTGAAGAACGCGGCTTCCATCCGGCCTGCTCCGAGCGCGGCAAAGAATGACCGCTCCCTGCTGCACGCCGACGGATGTCTGGTCGACAGACCGATCACGAAATCCCCCGAGTGCGTCTACGGCAAGCCTTCCTCGGAGACCACCGTAGTGCTCTTCGGCGACTCTCACGCGCTGCTGTATTTCCCCGCCTTGCGCATCCTTGCCCACGAAAACGACTGGCGTCTGGTCGGCCTGACTAAAGGAGGCTGCTCTCCCGCCGAAGTGCATATCTACAGCCAGGCGTCGAACAGCAAGTATCCTGAATGCGACGAGTGGCGGGAACAGACCCTCAAACGCATAGCCGAAAAAGAGCGTCCGGACATGATCGTGACCAGCACTCGACCCACCTACCAGGTGTTGCAGGATGGGGAGAAATTACGCGGTAGGACTCGCGACGAAACCCTAAAGAGAGAGTACGTCTCCACCCTGGAGAAGCTGCGTCGCACCGGGGCCGAAGTCGTGGTCATAAAAGACATCCCGCACCCGGATAAGAACATACCCGAATGCGTCGCCCGTTCGCCCCGTAACCCGGAAAATTGCGCGATACCGCGAAGCAAGGCTTTTGATTACCTCCCGATCAACGCTCTGGCGGCGATGGAGGTCGAAGGCGCGCGCCTCATAGACCCGACACCCGTCCTGTGCAACGAGAAGGCGTGCCCGGCGGTCATCGGCGACGTCCTCGTCTACCGCAACGGCACCCATCTCACCGCGACGCACGGACGAACTCTCGCCCCCTGGCTCGGCGAACGGCTACCCGATCCGGCTGCTTCTCGGTAGTAGCCGCGCTCCCGCGATTTTGCGGGGACCAATCCCCGCCCGATGAATGCGGAGCATCTCGCGCCGCGAGATGGCGCTCCAGGAATTCGTCGAGGGCGGTGCGGGAGATCTGGGCTCCCGAGCCGCTCCAGGAAAGGTCGGTGGCGTGGTCGAAGGCGTGGTTGGCCCAGGGTAACTCGAGGAGGCGGTGGGAAACGCCGGCCCTCTCCAGCCGCTGCGTGAGCAGTTCGGACTGCTCCAGCGGGACTATCCGGTCGGCGCCCCCATGAACAAGGAAGGTCGGCGGATCGCCGGGATCCACGTGTGCGGTTGGCGACGAGAGCAGGTAACGCTCCGGCACGGTGTCCGGCGTACCCCCGAGAAAACGTTTCGTGGCTCCCAGGCCCACGAAGTTCGGTCTGGACCACGGCCAGTCCATCTCGTACAGGCGCGTGAGGTCGGTCGGCGGATAGAAGGACGCCACCGCCGCGACGCCGGTGTCTTCGACATTGCAACTTGGCGGCAGGCTACTGTTGCCTTCGGTGTAGGCGGCGAGCAAGGCGAGGTGCCCGCCAGCCGAGTACCCTACGAGCGCGATCCGGTCGGAGTCCACGCCATAGCGGCCGGCGTTCTCCTTGATCCAGCCCACAGCGCACTTCACGTCGCCGGGAGCGTCCCGCCAGCGAGGCGGCGGGGCGAGCCGGTAGTCTACGTCGAAGACCACGTACCCCCTGTCGGCGAGCCAGGCGTCCCACAGTGGCGTCTTGCTGCGAGCGCCCGTGTGCCAGCCTCCACCATGCACCATGATTACCGCCGGCCGTCCCTGCGACCCGCCCGCAGCGTCGCCGGGTGGCTGCCAGATATCGAGCCTCAGTTCGTCGCCTACCGGGGTCGCGTACGTCACCGTCCGCGACGAGCGATCCTCAGCGTATGAGGGGCCCGCGAATTGCTCTGAGGGAGAGAGCGAGGCGCCTTCCGCTGAGGCGGTCCTCCACGCCTGGGCCGCCGGTACGAGCGAGAGGCAGACAGCCGCCGTACCCAGCGCGGCGGCGATCATCGCTGCTCCGCGAGCACCGGAGAAGCGTGCCAGCGCGGCCAGGACGATACCGAAGAAGGCGAATGCGGCGAGCAGGAGGCTGGACTCTTTCGCGAGTACCGTGAAAAACCACAGCGTGAACGTGCGAGCGGGCAGCACGATCTGCAATGCCAGGAGCAAGCCGAGCCCGGTCCAACACAGCGCGAGAGCGGCCAGTAGCCTCTGCGCGAGCCCGCCGCCGGGTCCATGAGGTTGTTTCATGGCCGCGCGGACGAGTACCTCCCCATTGGCGCGAAGCTGCTCATGATCCTTGCACACTGCTTCGTTGTAGCAGATCCAGGCGAGCGTATATTCGACGGCTCGATGGGAGGAGCCGCGAAGCCCGGAAAATTCCGCCAACCGGCCTTTCTGTGGAAACTCTCATGAACCGCAAAGATCTCTCACATGCTCGGTATCCACAATGATGATCGACAAGAGAAAGCGATAGAGAAAGCGATAGAGAAAGAGGAGAGAATGGGACTCATTTCGTGGGTAGTGGTCGGGCTCATAGCCGGACTACTGGCCAGGTGGATCATGCCCGGCTCAGAACCCGGCGGCCTCATCCTGACCGCGATCCTGGGGATGGCGGGCGCGTCCATCGGAGGCTTTCTCGTCGGACTCCTCGGCGGGACAGGGGCGACGGGTTTCAACGTCTGGTCCATCGTGGTTGCGACGTTCGGAGCCATCATGTTGCTGTTCCTCTACGGCCTGATCACCCGCCGAACCGTCTAGGGTAGCGTAGTCGAACTCAAGGACGCAGCACAGGAAGGAGGTGTTCATGGGCTACGAGATAATCGCAGGACTGTTTTGCGTCGCGTGGGCGGCAATCTACGCCTCGCGCCGCTCCCGTCCCGCCGTGGTGCCCGCGAGGTCCCGCAGGGTGACCCATCAAGGTAGAAGCAACTGAAAGCAAAGCAACTCTCGAGAAGGTTTGCATGAAGGAATTCTGCGTCTATACGATCCACGCGAACCGTCCTCACGCCGCGAACCGGACGTAGTAGCCGAGCGGCCCGCCAAGCCGACGCTCGAAGCGCAGACCGGCCGCCTCCGCCCCTGCCCGAAGCTTCTCGAAGGAGACCATGTGGGGGTCCGTCAACGCTTCGCCGGCCACGAGGCGTCCGCCAGGCTTGAGGACGCGGCGCAGCTCGCGTAGGGCGGCGTCCTGATCTGGGACCTCGCCGAGCACGAAGCTCAGGTAAGCGGCGTCGAACCTATCATCGGGACAAGGGAGCTCTTGCGCATCGCCCCGAGCCGGCACTATGTTCGGGACACTCGACTCGCGCGCCCGGCGGAGTATATGGTCCAGCATCTCCTGCTGGATATCCAGGACGTCCAGGGTACCGTCCGATCCGACCCACCGGGCCGCATCGAGGCTGTAGTAGCCTGTGCCGGGCCCCACCTCCAGCATCCGCTCGCCGGGAGCTGGTTTGAGGATCTCGCGCAGCCGCGAGCGCGTAACGAATGGATGCGGAAGCTCCAGCGAAAAGCGAAACGAATAAGGACACGCCGAAGGGTTCCCGCGCCACCGCAGGAAAGCCACGATAACAACGCCGATGCTAACCGAGTTCAAGACCAGACTCCACTTTCGCATGCTCTTCTCCCTTCGCAAGGTCTGTTCAATGTACTGTTCTTCCGATACGAAGCGCGTCCGTGGTGTTTCGTGGCGTCGCGGGACCGGGTTACCCGTCCGGTTCACCTTCACGTCGTTCGCGCCCGGAGCGCCAGCGATCCAGCCGGTCCCGGATCTCCGCCTCCGCACCACGGTCTTTCGGCTCGTAGTAGATACGATCCGAGATCTCATCAGGCAGATAACGGTCGTTCATGCCCTCCGGCTCGTCGTCGTGGGCGTAACGGTATCCCGAACCGTATCCCTCTTCCTTCATGAGATCCGTGCGCGAGTTGCGTAGCCGGAGCGGGACCTCCGGTGAGGGACCACGCCGCATGTCATCCAGGGCACGGCCGATGGCGGCGTAGGCGGCGTTGGATTTCGGCGCCGAAGCCAGATACGTGGTCGCCTGGGCTAGCGGGATGCGGCCTTCGGGCATCCCGATCATTTGCACAGCCTCGGCTACGGAGACCGCCAGAGGAAGAGCGCGCGGGTCGGCGTTGCCTATGTCTTCGGAAGCCAGGATCACGAGCCGCCGCGCCATGAACACAGGGTCTTCTCCAGCCTCGATCATACGCGCCAGGTAATGCAGCGCCGCGTCAGGGTCTCCGCCCCGCACGCTCTTGATGAACGCGCTGATGACATCGTAATGCTCCTCCCGCCCATACCTCAGCGCCATCTGCCCTACCGCCCGCTCCACACCCTCCACCTCGACGTGCTTCGTGCCGGTCGCCGCAACCTCCAGCGCATTCAGAAGCCGCCTCCCATCCCCGCCCGAGAGCCGCAGCAGATACTCCCGCGCCTCCGGCGAAACCTCCGCGCCCAGCTCCGCAACTCCACGGTCCAACAGGGAATTCAGATCATCGTCGAAGAGCTGGCGCAACCGCAAGACCCGGGACCGGGAAAGCATCGGCGCCGTCACCTCGAACGAAGGGTTCTCCGTAGTCGCCCCGATGAAGTCCACAAGCCCCTCTTCCAGAGCAGGGAGCAGCGCATCCTGCTGCGCCTTATTGAAGCGGTGGACCTCGTCCACGAACACGAGCGTGCCTCGATTCTCGTACTTGAGGCGCTCGCGGGCTCCGTCCAGCGCGGCCCGCAGGTCTCTCACGCCGCTCGTCACCGCACTCAGGGAGACGAACTCTTCCTCGACCGTGCCCGCAAGCACGCGGGCGAGCGTCGTCTTGCCCGTCCCCGGCGGTCCCCAAAGGACCAGCGAGCCCACCCGGCCCCGCTCCACCACCGCACGCAAAGGTCCGCCCTCTCCCGTAAGGTGCGGTTGTCCGACCACCTCATCGAGCGTCTTCGGACGAAGGCGTTCGGCGAGCGGGGCGCGGCGGGCAAGGCTATCCGAGCCGGATTGGTCGAAGAGGTCCATGTGAAAAGTATACCGGCCACTCGGCAGGCTCCCTCAACTATCTTTCTCGTATCGCTCGTCGTGTTCGCGGCGCTGGCGGTCCATGCGGCGGGCGGCTTCGAGGACGTCTTCCGGGTAGAGGCTCGCAAGAGCGCCGGTCTCCAGGACCTGATCCACGGAGTGCTCAGGGATCATCATCCACTCCGCCGCGTGCGGCAACGGCAGCGGCCTGTCGAGTACGCGGCATGCCACCCATACTATCCACCTCCCCAGCCGAGAGCCGGACAGGAATCTCAAGAGTCGAGACTTTTCGCCGCAGCCGACATCGGCAGCCATTCTAACCTGGAATGCCGGACGCCAGTGACACGGGTGTCGAGGATCTAGCTCATTCCTCCTGCTCCTTCTCATCAGATCCCCTGTACCTTCCCCACAACCAGATCCCCACCGGCACGAGGATGGCGGTCCAGAGCCACTGCCAGTTGCGCCCGGCGAAGTCCGACACGTCCTGCCGCAACGTGGCCTTCACGTTCACGTAGTCGTCGAAGACCGGCGGAGAAACCGAACGAAACTCCCCCCTGTCATTCGACGACATGTCTATCCTGACGTTCAGGTACAGGTGTTGGGCACCTTTGTTTTTCGCGGCGAGTCCCCAGCCCCATTCGGTGCTGGTGTTCGAGCTGATGGCCTGCGTGGGATCGCTCGGCCGCGCTTCGATGCCAAAACCCGAACCTATCAGGTGCGCCTCTATCCGCTCCGTCAGCCCGATGCACCCGCCGTCCACATCTCCGGCCGCCTGGGCGTCCGTGATCTGCCGCCCCAGCTCCCGGATGGAAGCCAGCCCAGCCGGTGACAGGACGAGCTTGATGTCCCTGGACTCTCCCCACCGCATCTCCTCAGGGGGACGATTGAAGACCATGTTGCCTTCGATGGTCTCCGGCAGCTTGCCGTCGAACCGCGCCACCCCGGCCGCGCAATCACCCCCGGCGGTCGCCGCGGTCTCGCTGGCGCCGGCACGAACGGCGGCGGCCTGAGCCTTGTCTTGTATCTCCTCGAAAACCGGAAATTCCTCGGGAGGAGGGTTCTCTTCCGGAACCGGGGAGCTACTGCCGCTTCCATCGTCATCGTCGTATTGCCCGCCGTCATCGTACTGCTGAAGAGAAGCGACGTTGGCGAAGAGGTCCCCACGATCCACGCCGGCGCCATCAGGGTTCTCGACGGACGTTCCCACGGCCTCTCGCGCGGCGCGGGCGGCGGCCTGAGAGGCGGTCGAAGCGGTCCTGGAATCTTCCGCGTTGACCACGCCGTCGCCGTTGACATCGCCCTCGACAGCCGTCTCCATGTCCTCCCGGATGAGGTCCAGTTCCTGAACGACGTTGCCAGCCATGACCGCGCGCTCGATGGCGCCGCCGCCGGGCGTGCGGTCCATGATCTCTTCGCACGCCTCGCGTGTGATCTCCGTCTTGCCGAGATCGTCCCGGACGATCCCCGCCTCGACCAGGCTTCTCTCCTCCATAGGGACCAGAGGCGCGCTGGTTCGGTCGTTGATGCAGCGATGGATCGTCAGAGCACCGTCGCTGGCCGCGCCATCATCCTGGGCCACGCCCTGATCGAACGCACATCCGGCTCCGAACGTCACCACGATCACCGCGATGCCGATGAACCACCCGCTACCTGGTTTCGATGGCCGCATAACCACTCCTCGTCCGCGTCCCCACCGGAGATGAGAGCACGGGCCGATGAATCAGCGATGAATTTCAGATTCCTCGCGGCCACGCATCC
>JBPCLT010000254.1:0-4463 GCA_051003015.1 Rubrobacteraceae bacterium
TGAAGATTCGGGTTTCGTTCAGGCGGCTTGCGGAGTGGACTCTGTCTTCGCTCGCCGATCTGCGCTGCCCGCGCGGTGTCCCCGGTAGTAGTCCAGGCGATCCGAGAGTTCTCCCCACTGCTTCAGGCTCTCGTTTTCGGTGAAGGACACTGAGTCCCCGAAACGCCCGTCCAGCCAGCCGGACCAGTAGGCTTTGCCGTGGTGTTCGGTTGTAGCGGAGAATTCCGCGAGGGTTATTGGGAGTACCTCGGCGTGGCAGCAGGGGCATCGGAACACGCCGTCGGGGAGGCGGCGCATCTCAGGGTGTCCACATTCGCAGGCGTGGCCGCCGACGACGTCCGGGAGCATGACTATCTGCCGCAGCGTCTGGAGGGCTGTCCCGTTCAGGAGGCAGCCGCATGAAGCGCAGCGCGCCGATGCCTGGCTCAGGGGACGCAACTGGTCGGTCTCGCAGGAAGGGCAGGTGAGTTGAGGGACTTCCGAAATCCGCGGCGAGTTGGTCATCGTGTCGTCCTTTCGTATGTCACCTTGTGGACCTGACACAATGATGGCGTGTATCGGTGAACCGCGCATCCCCTAAATGTACGATTTTTTTCTAGCTCATTTGGACTAGATGGACCGTGATCCATACGTATAAGCTCCCGTTGCCAGTTGGTCGAGGACTCTCTGACGGAGACTCGAAACATCCGCGGGGCGTTCTTCGCCGAGCATTTGCAAGAGGTCGCGGGCGCCTTCGGGGACGGCCGAACCCACTGGAACCACCTTCCGGGAGCCGTCTTCGAGTTCGAGGAGGCGTTTCCGGCCGCCGCGCTTGCCGCGCTTGGAGCGGTCTTCTCCGTCCACCTCCACGATGTCCAGGGAGTAGTCCACCATCGGCGCGGAGGCGATGTAGCCGCCGACGCCGTATGCGTCGCAGACCGGGTTGAGGTGGAGGATATACTCCACGTCCATGCCGCCGGAGGCGAAGATTTTGACGTGCCCGAAGCCGTGGCGGTCGAGCTCCCAGCGCACTTCGCGCATCAGGTCGAGGAAGTCTCCGCGGCGGTTGCCCGGCGTGTCCATGCGGATGGCCTGGATGGAATCGGGTATCGCGCGGGCCGCGATGAGCGCCCCGAACTTCTCGTCGTCGAAGGTGTCTATGATGATGGTGCGCGGTATCTCCCGTGGCATCGTCTCGTCGAATGCCTTCGCCGCCTCCTCCGTCGAGCCGAGGACGAGGACCAGCGCGTGGGGCGTGGTGCCGCTTGCGGGGATCCCCAGGGCTTCGGCGGCCACGTTTATCGTGACGCCGTCGCAGCCGCCCAGGTATGCGGAGCGTTCGATCATCGGCGTGATCGCCGGGTGCATTCTCCTCGCCCCGAAGGAGATCACCGGCCGTTCACCTGCTGCTATCCGGCACCTCGCCGCCGCCGTCGCAACCCCCGAAGCCTGGCACAGAAACCCCAGGATGGCCGTCTCGTGTTCCCCGAACGCCCCGTATGGCCCGGAGAGCGTCAGTATCGGCTCGTTCGGATGGCAGATCGTCCCCTCGGGCACAGACCGAGCCTCGACCTCGACGTCTTCCAGGAGGTGCGCCACCTCGTCCAGGCCGGCGACCACGAACCACTCCTCCGGGTTGGAGGTCTTGTAGGCGACCTCGACGTGGACCGGGGTATCCTCCATCCCACGGGCGCGCAGAACCTCCATCGTGCGATGGAAGTAGACATCGGCGACCTCCGCGCCCTTGATCTCCTCATGAGAGGCCGTATTGAACCCCGTTTCCTTGGTGCTGGCGTGCTGTGCGTCCAAAGCCTTGAACCCTTTCCGCTAGCCTGCTACGGTGCATGATAGCCAACAATCGAGTAACGGTGGAGCGATACCACTCTTGCAAGGGTGGCGAAAGAAAGTGAAGACCAGTCCGGGCAGTGGACCCCTTTACACCGGTTCGATATGCCAATGGGTTCGGTTGATGCCCTCTCGGTTTCACCGGGATTGTGAGAAGGTTGCGGGAGACCACCCGGCTTATATATAATGCCATTGCTGCAAGAGTTGGCCATGTAGAGGCTGAGAATCCCATCCCGAGTGTGGGCGCCGGGGGCGGGAGGAGCTAGCGGCGCAACCGGCTACACGAGATCTCGAATCTTGGTGGCCGGTTCTTCTTTGGGCAGAGAGGCGGAGAAGAAGCATCGACATACGCACAGAGGACTCGAAGTTTCGCGATCGGTCTCCTGGTGTGCAAGAAGGGCCGTTGAGGAGAGCAGTGCCGGCGGGCCAGCCGAACCGGAGGTTGGTTGTATGCAGTGGTTGAGGGAGCGTCCGCTCCCCGTGAGGATACTGGTATACGCTGTGGCATTGTCTGTGGTGCTCTTCGCGGCGGCGGGCGTCGGTGCGATAAGCGCTCTCGTGCTACAAAACGGTATTGGGTTCCTGAGCGCAGAGCCTCAGCAGCGAGGAGAGCCTCGGCAGGGAGGGGAGCAGGCAGGCGCTGATCGTCAGGGACAGGCGGATGTGGCTTCTCCTGAGCAACAGGAGGATACGGTTGGCCAGCCGAGCGAGGCCGAGTACGTCAGCAGGGTCGCCGATATACAGAGCAGATCCGTAGCCGCCTTTCTTGAGAGCGACGAGAAGCTTCATCGCTACGACATACTTACCGACGACGACGTAGAAGAGATGGAGATCAGCCGCGCCCTTCTCAAGAGTTCAGTCGAGCAGGTCGAGGACCTCGAATCGCCTCGGCGGTACGCGGACCAGTACGAGGTGTTTAGCTCCGCTATCGATGAATTGTATGAGGCCACCACTCTGGGATACCGTCTGGTTGCCGATCCCACCTCTGCTACCCAGGCCGGATTCGAGGCGTACGAGGGCCACGCGGGCGACGCTGCCGCCTATCTGCAGCAGTCGAACGAGAGGTTGGGACGGGACTTCAAGACGATTACAGGTAGGCGGGCGGTTGTGCTGTAGGGTGCGCTTGGAGCGAGTGGTGTGGCCGCGCGGGCGCTCCGCGTATCTGCAAGAGTTAGGTTGACGAAGCGCACTGTAGGCGAATGCTGGACGAGGAGGAGGGTTATGTACCGGACAGGACGGGTTAGTGGGATTGTCCTGGGTCTCGCGTTGTTGATTATCCTGGCCCTTGGAGGGAGTGCTTTAGCGCAAGAGTCGGAGAGCATGGAGCTCCAGCTCACCCCGAGCCGCGACTCCGGAGTTAGTGGAACCGCAACCCTTGCGGACGTTCAGGGTGGCGTGCAGGTGGAGCTGAACATGCAGGGCCTGCCGGAAGAGGGTGTGGAGCACATAAACCACGTCCACGGGGGCGGAAGCTGCGAGGCTGATCGGACCGGTAATCCCGCTCCGGTAACGATTCCCCTGGAAACTATCACGGCCAACGCCGATGGCACGGGCTCCGCCACCACGACCATCGAAGACATCACGCTGGCCGAGCTCTTCGATGAAGACAAGGATCGCTACCTTGCTCTCCACAGCAAGGTCGAGGATGATCCGGTGCCTCCGGTGATTTCCTGTGCGGATATCGTCCGAACCGCCAGCGAGACAGCGTCGAGCCATCTGCCGGAGAGTGGCGGACTCTCGTTCGTGGTGCTGGCCGTAGGGGCGTTCTCGATTCTGGCGATGTTCCTTGGCCTCTTTACGCTGCAGCGGCTCAACAACGGATAGCGTCATCGACCCGGAGGGTGCCGCAAACCGCTACGCGGACTCCCGACGTCCTGCGGGTGCCAAGCTTTACTGCAGCCGTGGCGTTTGTGCTGTCGACGGAATCGACTCTGCGCCCCCGGCTGTGAGGTGACGGCGAGAGCGGGGGAGTCGAACTAGCAAGATGGACTCCTGACGCAGCCAGAGATGAGGATCTCGGCCCTCATCGGACCACTTGCCTTGCGCCAGAGGCACAGGGTGGATTCGTCTCCTGGCCACGGCGTTCGAATCGCTCACGGTGAGCGGTGCGGACTGTTGGGCTGGGGTCACGGCTCCCCCGATGTTTGCCCGAAGGTAAGCCGGAGGCTTTCTCAGAAGCGGGGCTTCGGTGGGCATTGAGAGCGGAGATGCCGGATCGTATGCGCGGTATCCGTTGAACGGCCCGTGTAGAATAGCCGGGGTGATTGATTTGCTGGCTGACAATCGATCCTTCGCCGCCGCCGCCGGGACCCCGTACGCTGCGGAAGCTGCGGCCGAGGTGTACCGTGCCGGGGGCAACGCCGCCGACGCCGCGGTCGCGGCAGCCGCTGCGGTTGGCGTGACCGAGCCGTTGATGAGCTCCATCGGGGGGAGCGGGTTCGCCCTCGTCCGCAACCCGGCCGGTGAAGCCGAACTCATTGACTACTACGATGCGATGCCGGGCAAAGACCTACCGGCCTCCGCGTTCGGGGCCAACGGCAGCCCGCCGACGGTGACGTTGAAGTACGGCGCGGGCGTCCACTCGACCGTGGGGGCGGCTTCCTGCGGCGTGCCGGGCACGCTCCGGGGATGGGAGACGT
>JBPCLT010000255.1:0-3596 GCA_051003015.1 Rubrobacteraceae bacterium
TTCTGGAAGGCTTCGCTCATCGTGAGTAGGCTCCCGGCGAGCGCGCCGCTGCCGAGGCGGGCCATGTTGGCGTCGAGGTAGACCCTGCGGGTCGCCAGGGGGTACTCGCCCGGTCCCATGCCGGTTGCGGCGGTCGCGTCGGTGGCGAGGTAGATGCGGTCGGGGCCGAGCATTCGGAAGGCGAGGGCGACCATCTCAGGGTGGACGTGGAGTCCGTCACAGATCAAACCGCACACCACCCTGGGATGCGCGAAGGCGGCCCCCGGTATGCCAGGTTCCCTGTGGTGCAGCGGGCTCATGGCGTTGAAGAGGTGCGTCACTCCCGCCGCCCGCCGGTCGAAGGTCTCGTAGGCGTCCTCGAAACGCGCCCCGGAATGCCCGGCGGAGACGACCACGCCCCTGGTCGCGGCGAGCGACATGAGGTCGTCGGAGCCGTCGAGTTCAGGCGCCACGGTGAGCATCCGCACCGGGCCAAGCTCCAGCAGACGTATCAGGAAGTCCGGGTCGGGCGGGATGACGTGGGCGGCGGCGTGGGCGCCCCGCTTCTCCGGGCTCACGAACGGACCTTCGAGGTGTACCCCGAGGACCTCAGCGCCGACGCTAACCCCCCTGGTGGCGGAGGCGAGTTCGGGGAGAGCTTCTTCGTAGAGGGATTCGGGGGAGGAGATCACGGTCGGCAAATACGCGGTGGTCCCGGTGGAAGGCAGGCTCTCCGAAAGCTCCGGCAGCCGGCGCGGCTCGGAGGCGACGTCCACCCCGAACGCGCCGTTGACTTGCAGGTCAACGAAACCCGGCACGAGTAGCGAGTCTCCGTAGTCGTGGACCTCATCGGCCTCGTCGAGCAGCGAGCCGTCGGGGCTCACATCGAGGATGGAGTTGCCCTCCAGGAGCAGGGATCCCTCGGACCAGACCTCGTAGTCCGTGACCACCCGGCCAGCGAGCGCCACGAGCTTCTGATCATCCCTCTGCAATGGATTTCCTTTCCCTCATGCGCTCATTTTCGTCTTTTACGGCGGTGAATCAAGTGTTTCGGGCGTGTACTCGTCCACGGTTGGCTCGGGACGGACGTCGGGGACGCGGATGAGGAAGAAGATGCCGAGGCCCATGATCCCGGCGAGCGAGCCTATGGAGATGCGGTACGCCATCCCTTCGAGTCCCCTGAAAGCAAGCAGCAAAAACGCGGTAAGTGCCGGTCCCAGAACGGCGGAGAACCTCCCCGCGAGCGAGAAGAGCCCGAAGAACTCGCCGAGCTTATCCGGCGGGGAGAGGGCGATGAGCATGACCCGGCTGACGGTCCACGTGCCACCGAGCGCAATCCCCACTAACGGACCCGCGAGGAAGAGAACCCACGCGGCGGGCGCGGCGGCGGCGAGCATGATGGAGAAGAGCCACAGGAACAGTATCGCAAGTAGTGTCCTTTTCGGGCCAGCCCTGTCGCTGGCGAACCCCGAGGCGGCCGAGCCCACGATGGCGAAGACCGTGGAGAAGAGGAGCAGGTTCCTGACGCCCGCGCTGTCAAGGCCGAAGACCTCCCGCCCGTAGAGCGCCATGTTGGCGACTGCCGTGTTCGCCGCGTCCATGTAGAGAATCGTGGCGAGTATGAACGTGCCGACGCCACCGTAGCCGCGGATGTTCTTCAAAGTGGAGATTACATCCCGGTAAGCCGCCCCGAGAGAGACGGGACGCGGCGCCCGCACCGCAGGGTCAGGGACGAAGAAAAAGGCGGGCAGGCTGAACAAGAGATACAGCACCGCCGTCGGCAGGAATACGTTGGAGATCGGTTCGCCACCGACGTCTATCCAACCTCCCACGGGCCCGAGCACCACCCGAATCTGCTCTGCATCGGAGACGAAGAGCGTGAGCACGATGAGGGCGAGGATGGTGCCGAAGTAGCCCACGGCGGTCCCGTACCCGCTGACCTTGCCGGCCCCGCGCCCCGCCGCGACGCCTGGCAGGAGTGCGTTGTAGAACACGAGCGCCGACTGGTAAGCGAGGTCCGCCGCGACGAATAAAGCCACCCCAACCACGACCCCACCCGCGACCTCCAACCCAGCCGTGAGGAGGACCGAGATCAGGGTCAAGATCACGAGGTAAGGGATCCGGCGCTGCCGCAAGTCGGCTATCGCGCCGAGCACCGGCGCCGTGAGCAAGACCAGCAGGGCCGAGGCGGCCGTTGCGGAGTTGACCAGCCAGGCGCCGTTACCAACTTGCTGGTCGATCCACAGCGGGAAGAAAACCGTCAGGATGCTGACGGCGAAGATCGTATTTGAGAAGTCGTAGAGCGCCCACGACCAGACAGCGAGCTTGGAAGCCTTAGAGCTGTCAGCCATCAGCAGTCAGCTTCTTGTAGCAGGCTACTTACCACCCCGGCTTACCGCCACTACCCGGCCTTCTGGGACCGTCCACGGCGGAAGTATACGACAGTCGTGTCTAACCCAAGCTATCCAATACTTCTACCTGACGCCTGTGACCTGAAGCCTGGCGTCAGCCGAACGCCACGCCGACAGCCAATTCCTCCGGGATGTTGTGAAGCGTGATCTCCGAGACCAGAAGCACGCTGCGGCGCCAGCTCGTCTCGATGCCCTTCGCCTCCGACATCTTCATCCCAGGATGCAGGTGCGGCAACATCAGGTCCAGGAGCCTCAAGGATACGCCACCCGCAAGAAACCCGATGACCGGCGACGATAACCCCGCGAAGGCCCCGATCAAGGGAGACCTTCCGGTTCGTTCGGCGTGCGGCTACCAGGGTTCACGCTCCCATTAATAGCGTACCCGGCTCAGGAGCCAAAGAATGTCTGGTAGAGCAGGAACATGTTCAGGGAGACGATCAGGGCGACCACCACCGTGGCGACGGCGGTTGTAATACGCCAGTTGACCAGGGCGCCCATCAGGTCGCGGTTGCGGCAGAACATTAGGAGCGGAATCAGGGCGAAGGGAATGCCGAAGGAGAGGACGACCTGGCTTATGACCAGGGAGCGGCTCGGGTTGACACCGATGGCGAGGATGATCAGGGCCGGGGACATGGTAACGAGGCGCCTCAAGAAGAGCGGGATCCGGCGGTTTATGAAGCCTTGCATGACGACCTGACCGGCCATCGTGCCGACCGACGAGCTGGAAAAGCCAGAGGCGAAGAGCGCCACGCCGAAGATGATCGCCGCGTGGCTGCCGATCAGGACGCCCAACTGCTCGAAGGCCAGGTCGATGTCCGTAATGTTGGTCAGGCCGTTGGCGTTGAAGAGGGCGGCGGCCATGATGAGCATGCTGGCGTTTATGGCCCCGGCTATTGCCATGGCGATCACCACGTCCACCAGCTCGAAGCGGAAGATTTTCTTCTTCTCCTCGTCCGTCCTGCCAGCAACCCGGCGCTGTGTCAGGGCCGAATGCAGGTAGATGACGTGTGGCATCACCGTGGCCCCCAGAATGCCGGTAGCGAGCAAAACGCTCTCGGTCCCCGCGAAGCCGGGCGTGAAGAGACCGGCCAGTATACGGTCGGCCTCCGGCTGAGCGTAGAACATTTGGAAGGCGAAGGCGATGAGTATCACGCCGACCATGGAGGCGATCACCGCCTCGAGCGGCCGAAAGCCGCGCCGCTGCAA
>JBPCLT010000256.1:0-8463 GCA_051003015.1 Rubrobacteraceae bacterium
CGTCAGCGCGAAGTTGAGGATGTCCACGTCGCTCGGAGGGTCCGGCTGGTTGTGCGCCTTCGCCACGCCCGGGACGGCCATCAGCGCGCCGCCGGCGAGCAGCGCGGCCGAACCGGCCAGGAACTTCTTGCGGGAGGGCATTATCTGCTCCATCCCGCCGTTATCGAGGTGATTACCCTCGGTCATGTTCGTTCTCCTTCTCTCAAGGACCCGGGACATCAGAGCCCGGATCTTCTGTCGCTATCCTTCACCATCTTCTGCTTGACCGGCCCCCAGCACCCCCTTCCGTCCGACCGGCCGCAAAACGAAACCGGCCATGCCTGATCGTCTGTATAGACGATCTACTGTAGCCGGTTGCACCACTGGCTCCTCCCGTCCGCGGTGCCCACGCTTGTGGACGGGACTCCTCGCCGCTACCTGATCGGGTCCAAAACCCGATGATCTGTATACGCACCAGCGATTCTTCCTGGATCAATGGTTGCGCGGAAATTTTCGCGCCATCTCCGAAATAAATCCATGTCCTCTGTGTCTGATGGGGTATCGGAACCTGGGCGGTAGCGGGACGAAGGTCAGTGAGGTCTCGTTGGTGAGCTGGTTGACTTACGGCGGGAGGCCGTGAGCTCGGCCATCACCGGCGCGTCGGGGGTGAAACTCTCGCACGGCGTCATATCCGAGATAGACGGATTCCTGGACTTCGTGGCCGGGCGCGGCTGAGGGATCGAAAGCCTTTGCCCTTCCATCGCCGCGAACCATGGTGTAACATTGCGCCCGTGAAACGCGAACGCATTGAGCTTACGGCAAGTTTCCTCTCGGGACGGCTCCCTCGACCGTCCCTGCCCCGACCGTCCCTGTAGGGACGCGCTCGGGGCGTTCGCTTTTCCCGGATAACCCCGGGTTTCGACGCGGAAGAGTCTCCACTACCACATCTTTTTTCATCGGGGGAAAACTTGCTTGCTTTGACGACAAGAGAAGACGTAGATAGCGAAAACAGCGTTCGCGCCGGCGTTCGTCGGGATAGCGCTCTCTCCGACGCGGGCCTCCTCGTCCGGCCTCTGGACGAGGTGGACCTCGGCAGCGTCAGGGATCTCAGGAGCGTCGTGCAGTGGTCGGCGGACCCGCGTGCCTTCGACCTGCTGCGTGGCGCGAGGGACGCCCGGTGGACGGTGGCCGAGGCGCCGGATGGCTCTCTCGCCGGGATGGTCGGCGCTGTGCCGCTCGGCGAAGTGGGTATCCTCTGCCACCTGGCTGTCCACGACGACTACCGGGGACTCGGGCTCGGCGGGGCCTTGAGTTCGTGGGCCGTTGCGTACCTCCGCTCTAGGGGCGCGAGGCTCGTCCGGCTCTACTCGACGCGCCGGGCCGAAGGACTATACGCCTCCATGGGCTTCAAGCCCATCGGGCCGCGCACCGTGTACCGGCTGGAAGAGGCGCCTCGCCGGGGATTTCAGAAGGAGCAGTACGGCGGTCATCGGGTCGAGACGATGTTGCTCGGGGACCTGCCGGAGGTATACGGCGTGGATCGCTGGTCCTACGGGGCCGACCGTTCGGCGCTTATCTTCGCCGCGCTGAGGCTGCATCCCGGCGGGGGACTTGTCGCGCGGGACGCATCGGGCCGGGTAAAGGGTTACCTCGTCCGAAGCTCATCACCGCGCGCGACCCGCATCGGACCTTTCCTGGCTTCGACCCAGGACGTGGCCCGGCTACTCCTCTCCCGCGCCCTGCGCGATGGCGCCGGAAAGCCGGTAGAGGGGATCGTCCCGAGTCCAGAGGTTAGCCCGGCGCACGGCCTGCTGCGCGAGTTCGGCTTCCTGGGGCGCCCGGATCGCCTGCGCATGGAGCTTGGCGAGACGATTTCCCTCCGCCAGGCTTCGCCGGGTCTCGTCCACTACGGCACCACGCCGTATCTGGCTACGTAGGCTTCGGTCATCAGGCGTCGAGATCAAACTCCGGCGCGAAACCGAAAGCGCCGTCTTACCCCTGCGGGAATCGGCTGCGGCGGTTGGAGGACGGATGACGCGCCTGGAGGCTGGTATCTCGGACAGGCTTGCGAAGCTTTCCTCTGGAGCGCGGCCAGAAGATCCCATTCACGCGGCTTGATCCCACGGAGGCTGGCAGGGCGCGGGACGCCGATTATCGTTACAACAGCGAAATATCCCGTTAAATGCAACGTAACTTCCTATTCGTATAATGCGGGCCGTGGTTGAGAGAGGGCGGACCAGAATGTGGCGTGACGCAGGCTTTGCGCTGCTTGCTCTGCTGACGCTCGTCCTCTTTGCTGGGTGCGATCAGGTCCTCTCGGAGACGAGTACGAACGACGGCGTGCCGGAAGAGGGGTCCGCGGTTCGCGGGTTCACTACCGGAGTAGGCGAGCTAGCCGAGGCGACCGTCGGCGCTTCCGCGACCGCCGGACGGACCACGACGGCTACGAGGTCCGTCTCCGAAGAGGAAGTGGAGAAAGCGGAACCTGCCTTCGTGGCGGGCGGGCGGGCGGGCGGTGGCGCCGGACGCAAGGCGAACCGCATCCTCGCCGTGCGTTTCGGGGAGCATCAGTCATACGACCGGGTGGTCGTGGACTTCGGCACGGGAGACGAGCCGGCGCGGAAGACGCCGGAATGGGCGCTCGAAGGTCCGGTGGAAAACGGTGTACTGCAGTTGACCTTCCCATCGGTCGAGGAGACCGGCGTCTCGGACGGCTCCCTGGGCGGCGCGCTGCTGAAGAGCTTCTTCGTAGTCCGCGCCCCGGATGAGGGCATGTTCGTGGACGTGTTCGTCCGGGAAGGTTTCCGGTACAGGGTGCTGGATCTCCAGGACCCGGCCCGGCTCGTCGTGGACTTCCGGCCTTCGGGCGACCCTCTGGAGACCTCGCTTCCGGCCAGGGGCGGCAACACCGTGCTCGTCGAGCCGCGTCGGGGGACTACTATCCAGAGCCCCTTCACCGTGAGCGGCTACTCCCGCAATCCGGAGGCGGCCAACTCCATCGCCCTTAGGAACGCCACGGGGGACGTGATGGCCCGTAAACTCGTGCAGGCAAACGACTGGACCGCTACCTGGGGCTACTTCGAGACGACCCTCGCCTCTCCGTCCTTCGGAGAACGGGGGATCCTGCGAGCCGGCGCCCGGAGCGCCCGCAACGGCGCGTTCGAGGGCGTCGAGGTCCCGGTCAGAGAGAGCCGGAAGTAGCGAATCAGCGGATGCGCCGCCCTCGAACTGCGGCCTGACTAGCTTATCGAGCGGATGAAGTGGGCCGGGTCGAGGGGCTCCCCGGTCGCGCGGAGCACGGTGTCCCGCCAGTTCTCGCGGGCACCGGGACCGAAGACGGCTTCGAGCAGGTAGCGGCCGGCGGCCTCGCTCTCGTGGAACGGCCCGCAGGTCACGTATCTCTCCAAATACTCCCTTAGCTGGGCGGCGATGAGGTTGCCGAGCACGTAGTTGTGGTAGTAGACGGGGGCGACCGCTACGTGGATCTTGGCGGCCCAATCCGGCTCGTCCCGTCCGGGCGGACGGTTCACGCCTTGAATCCTCTCGACGAGGTTCCACCACGCTTCGTTCAGGTCCTCGCGGTCTGGGTCAGCGTACAGGATCTGCTCGAAGCGGTACATAACGAGCGCCCAACGGGTGAAGACGAGCCCGTCGGCCCGGCGGCGAGCGGCGAGCGCGCCGAGGTCTCCGCGGAGATCTTCTTCGGAGACGCCAGCGACATTCAGCAGCCACCCCGGGTCATCGGCCAGGGAACCCATCATTAGGGCGATGGCCTCGGTCGTGCAGGTGTGAGAGTAGGTGCGCAGCAGGTATGGCAGCCTGGGGTTGACGTGCCGGTCGTAGACAGCGTGGCCGAACTCGTGGAGCATGGTGTTCATCCAGTACGAGCCGGGTTGGACGTTCGCCAGCACCCGTACATCGTATGGATACTCGCGCCCGACCGAGAGACAGAAGGCGTGCTGACTCTTGCCTGCCCGCTCGTGGAGGTCGCTACGGGAGATCACACCCCGCACGTCCAGGCCCAGAGCGTCGTATGTCCTCCGCGTGAGGTCCTCCAAGTCAGCGTCCGCGAAGTAGCGGTCCACGTCGAGGTCCGCATTCTCCGGGGGATCCTGGAAGAATGGGTCCGCGAGGTGCCAGGGCATGACGGTATCCGTATCGAACCGGGTCCGCAGATCCTCGTCCAGGCCCCGTTTGAGTTCCGCGAAAGGGGCGTCCGTGGCGGATTGCAGGCGGTCCATGATCCCGGCTAGCTCCCCGGCGTCCACGTCCTGCAGGTCGAGCGAACGGTGGTAGTGGTCAGGGTACCCGGCCTCGCGGGCGAGCCGGTTGCGTAGGCGGGCCAGCTCGCGCACGGTCCCCTCGACCTCGCGCCCGACGGTCTTCGACGCCTCCCAGGCTTCACGCCGCAGGGACTCGTCATCCGAAGCGCGAAGGACCTCGCGGACCTCGTTCTCCCCGGCCTCACGGCCGCCGACCGTCCCGCGATGGTTGCCGTAGACGGCGCTGGCCTCCGCCTCCAACTCCTCTATCCGGTGCAAGATATCCGGGTCGCCCTGCCTCCCGGCGAAGATCCGGTACAACACCTCCACCTGCCGCCGTAGGAGCGGGCTTTCCAGGACGTCGCGGCTCTCGTGCCATGCCCTCACCCGCTCGAACTCGTCGCGATCGGCGAAGAGGGCGTTGTACTCTCTGCCTGCCTCGACCAGTTCTTTCTGGGCCTCTTCCGTTCCCGAGGTTGAGAGAACCCACCACGCTTCGCTCATCCGTTTCTCGGCTGGGGCGAGACGTTTCTCGAAGTCGGCGATGAAGTTTTCCAACTCAGTGCGTGGAGACAAAGGATTCTTTCTAGCCGGGTTCCGGCGTGGGTCAGCGGGCGCGGGCGGCTTCGTCGCGGCGTTTGCCCGTGTAGATCACGACCAGCAAAATGATGATGCCCAGGGTGCAGAGTTGCAGCATGGTCTCAGGTCCGCCCCGGTTCCCGACGACGAGTGCCGCGATGAAGACCAGGAGGATAGCCGCATACCCCGCAGCCCGGAAGGCGAAGTACGAAGTCAGGAGTCCTGCCAGGGTGTAGAGGATGAACATGAAAGGGCCGAGCACGGTTGCCCACGCGGCGAAGTCCGGGGGCGTGTCGAGACTGGTTGCCCATCGCCCCAACTGTCCGACTATCAGGAGCGCCAGGAATGTGGCGGCGAAGGAGATCGCGCCGCTCCTCCAGGTTATGGGCTCGGGGTCGAAGTAGTGCGGCTCGTACCAGTGGGCCTCGCGCTCGACGTACCGGCCCCGGCGACGGACGCCGTCGTCCCGCTCCCGGCGCGAACCGCGCTCACGGTCCCCGTCTTCTTTCCGCCCGAAGCGGCCCCTGAGGCGTTCTCCAAGACTCGGGCCGCTGGAGGCGCGTTCACGGCGTTTGGCGGAGAGATCGTCCTCGAGGCTGCTCCAGTCCAGACCTTCGAGGCCGGAAAGCTGGTCGGCGGCGTGGGCGAGGTCGAGGGCCTCGTTGTGCTTCTGGCGGCGGTCGGGGTCTGAGAGGACGGCGTGGGCTTCTTGCAGCATGGCGAAGTCCTCCGTGCTCCCGGTCGGGTAGTCGGGATGACGCTCCTTGGCGAGGCTGCGGTAGGCGTTCCGGATATCGCTCCGCGACGCCCCGCGGGAGACGCCGAGCACCTCGTAGTAGTTGACAACGTCCGCCATCGTTCCCCTATTCTAACCCACGGATACCGTCCGGTCCCGCGCCTTCCAGAGCCAACTCTATCTCCTCCCGGCAACCTTCGTCCCGTTCGTCCTTCGCGGCCTCCCTGAGCGCCGCCCCGGCTTCCGGGCCTCCGATCTCCCCCAAAGCCCACGCCGCGTGGGAACGTACCAGGGATGATGGATCTTCGCGCAGGGCCAGTATCAGCGCCGGGATCGCTTCTTCCAGCTTCAGGTTGCCCGCGACCACGCAGCAGTTCCGCAGGATCCCGGCCCGGCCGGGACGGGTGAGCGGGGTCCCGGCGAAGCGTCGCTCGAATTCCTCTTCGGAGCGGACGCCGAGAACCTCCACGATGTTCAAGTACGGGCCGGACCCGGCCTCCCCGGAAAACTCCGGCCAGTGGGACTTCGTGGCCTTCGTCTTGTTGTATGGGCAGACCTCCTGGCACACGTCGCACCCGAAGGCCCAGTCACCGACCATCGGGCGCAGGTGGCGGGGGATCTCGCCCCGGTTCTCGATGGTCAGATACGAGATGCACAGCCGGGCGTCCACGACGCCGGGGGCTTTGATGGCGCCGGTCGGACAGCGGTCCATGCAGCGGGTGCATTGGCCGCAGGTTCCGGTTCCGTGAGGGTCGGGCGTTAGTTCGAGGTCCAGGATCAGGTCGGCGATAAAGAAGTACGAGCCGACGTCACTGTTTATGAGGCACGAGTTGCGCCCGAAGAACCCGAGTCCCGCGTGCTGCGCCGCCGAACGCTCCAAAAGCGGCACTGCGTCGGTGAAACCCCGAGCTTTGATCCTCACCCCAAGCTCTTCCTCCAACTCCTCCCGCAGCCGGAACAGCCGCCCCTTTATGACCTCGTGATAGTCCCGGCCCCACGCATACCGTGCGACCCGGCCCCCGCCATCCGCATTCTCGGGATGCTCCCCCGGATAGTACGAGACGCCCAACGAGACCACGCTCCGGGCGCTCTTCTGGAGCTTCTTCGGATCGGAGAGCAACTCCACGGGCCTGTGCATGTAGCCCATGTCGGCTGCCATCCCGGCCTGCTGCCACTTCCGCAACCGCTCGCCGCCTTCCGCAAGCGGCTCCACGCCCGTCACGCCGACGAGATCGAAGCCCGCCGCCCGCGCCCGTTTCTCCAGGACGCGCCGGGCTTCTTCGGAGTTCGTTATCTGACGACTCATTCTTACCCGATTGTATCCGCAAGATTGGAGTACCGGGACGCAGGGTATGCAATCCAGACAGCGTATATCATTGCTGTAAGGTTGGAAGAGGATCAGAGGAGGAAAGCGTGGCTATATCCAGCATCAACCCGGCGACGGGGGAGGAGATCCGGACTTTCGACGCGCTGACGGACGAGCAGATAGAGGAGAAGCTCCAGCGTGCCGCCGAGACTTTCCGGGAGTACCGCAAGACCTCCTTCGAGGAGCGGGCGCGGATGCTGAGCCGGGCGGCGGAGATCCTGGACGGAGAGGCCGAAGAGTTCGGGCGTCTGATGACGGGCGAGATGGGCAAGACCCTCGCCTCGGCCACCGCCGAGGCCGGGAAGTGCGCCCGCGGCTGCCGCTACTACGTCGAGAACGCGGAGCGCTTCCTGGCCGATGAGAAGATAGAGATAGAGGGCGCCGAGGCATACATCCATTACCAGCCGTTGGGCCCGGTGTTGGCGATCATGCCGTGGAACTTCCCGTTCTGGCAGGTCTTCCGGCACGTCGCCCCTGCCCTGATGTCCGGGAACGTGGTGCTCTTGAAGCACGCCTCGAACGTCCCGCAGTGCGCCCTGGCGATAGAGGACATCATCCGCCGGGCCGGCTTCCCGGAGGGCGCGGTGCAGACGCTCCTCATAGGTTCTTCGCAGGTGCAGGCCGTGATAGATGACCCGCGCGTGCGGGCGGCGACGCTCACCGGCAGCGAGGGCGCGGGGCGGCAGGTGGGCTCCGAAGCCGGGGAGAACATCAAGAAGAGCGTGCTGGAGCTTGGGGGGAGCGACCCGTTCATCGTGATGCCATCGGCTGATCTGGAAGCCGCAATTAGCGCGGCCGTCACCTCGCGCACGCTCAACAACGGCCAGTCTTGCATCAACGCCAAGAGGATCATCGTCCACGAGGACATCGCCGAGGAGTTCGAGCATCGCTATGTGGAGAGCATGTCAGCATTGAAGATAGGCGACCCGATGGACGAGGACACGGACATGGGCCCACTCGCCACCCGGGACATCCTGGAGGACGTGGACGGGCAGGTCAGGAAGAGCGTCGAGGCCGGGGCCAGGGTGCTCACCGGCGGCAAGCCGCTGGACAGACCCGGCAACTTCTATCCGCCAACAGTGCTGACGGACATCCCCGAGGACTCACCGGCGCACCGGGAAGAAATATTCGGTCCGGTCGCCTCCATGTTCCGGGCGCGGGACATGGATAATGCCATCCGCATCGCCAACGACACGGAGTTCGGGCTCGGTTCCAGCGCCTGGACGGGCGACGAGGAGGAGCAGCGCCGCTTCGTCGAGGAGATAGAGGCCGGCATGGTCTACATAAACCGGATGACTGAGAGCACCCCGGAGGCGCCCTTCGGGGGCGTCAAGAACTCCGGCTACGGCCGCGAGCTCTCCCACTTCGGCATCCACGAGTTCGTGAGCGTGAAGACGGTCTGGATCGACCACGCCAAAGAAGCCGCAGCCGGAGTCGAGTAGCCGGAGCCCCGATCATCGCGCCGCGTGAAACTTCTTGCTGACATGCGGCGCGTGGCGAGATAGTTTGTGAGGAGATGAAGAGAACTTTCCACAACGGAC
>JBPCLT010000257.1:0-7287 GCA_051003015.1 Rubrobacteraceae bacterium
TGATGGAGTCGCCAGAAGAGTGGGCTTTCTCCTACTCCAACGACGAGATGGAGGAGGCGAACGCATCGGGGATGGCCGCGTCGGACGCCATGCTGCTGGGGCGGGTGACCTACCAGGAGTTCGCCAGCTTCTGGGCCGACAGGACTAGCGACGACGCGCAGTCCGCAGACTACATTAACAACACGTCCAAGTTCGTCGTCTCGACGACCCTGGATACTGTCGAGTGGCAGAACTCGACCCTGATCGAGGGCGACGTCGCGGAGGAGATCACTAAGCTGAAACAACAGCTGGGTAAGGATATCGCGATCCTCGGCAGTGGCACCCTTGTCCGGTCGCTGCTGCAAGACGACCTCCTCGACGAGCTTCGGCTCATAATCCATCCCATCGTCTTAGGCAGCGGCAAGCGCCTTTTCGAGGACGGGGGCGATCAGAAAGCGCTGGAACTCGTAGATTCGAAGACGTTCGGCACGGGCGTCCTCTATCTCACCTACCAGCCGGCAGGAAAGGAAGCGGAGGGATAGATGGAACCGGGACGCATTATCTTGGACGTATCAATCCACCATCGAGAAGGGACAAGACCATAAACGACCTTCAGCAGCGAGTCCAGGAAGCCATTGACCAGTTTGTCGAGTCCGGGACCGAGCGGGGCCTGCAGGTCGCCGTCTATCGGCAAGGCGAGCTTATAGTCGACGCCGTCTCGGGTGTCGCTAATCATGAGACCGGACGCCCGGTAACTTCGGACACCCCGTTCTACACCTACTCGACGGGGAAGGGTGCGACCGCAACCGTGGCGCACGTGCTCGCCGAGCGCGGCCTCTTCGGCTACGACACCCCGATTGTGGAGCTGTGGCCCGAGTTCGGCGCCCACGGCAAGGAGGCAGCGACCGTACGGCACGCCCTGACGCACACGGTCGGTGTGCCCGGCATACCAGCGGACACGACGCCCGAGGATCTGTGTGACTGGGACAAGATGTGCGCCGTGATCGCCGACGCCGAGCCCTGGTGGGAACCGGGCACCAAGACCGCCTACCACGCCTACACGTTCGGCTACATCGTCGGCGAGATCGTCCGCCGGGCCACCGGCAAGGCCATCTCGCAAGTTCTCCGGGAGGACGTGGCCGGGCCGCTGGGCGTCGCCGACGTACTCTACTTCGGCTTGCCGGAGGCCGAGTTGGGTCGGTTGGCCCGGCTGGAGGACGCGGCAGGCAGCGCGGAATTTCTCGCCGCCATGCCGGACGATTCGCCGTTCTTCAAGTGGGGGCCGCGTGCGACCTTCCCGACCGCCGACTTCGGCAACCGCCCCGACGTGCTGATGGCCGACATCCCCGCCGGGGGCAAGATGTCCGCCCGCGCGGTGGCGCGCATGTACGCCGCGCTGATGGCCGAAGTGGACGGCGTGCGGCTCCTCTCGCCCGCGCGGCTGCGCGAAGTCTCCGCCGTGGCGTTCAGCGGCGTCGACCAGATCATGGAGTTCCCGTCCACGTGGGCGCTGGGTTACTCCATAGGCCGTATCGGGACCGACCCACAAGAGACCCCGACCGTGTTCGGAATGGGGGGCGCCGGCGGGAGCTACGCATACGCCGACACCGCGACCGGAACAGCTTTCGCATTGACCAAGAACCGGCTCACCGCCGATTTCGGCGCCGCCGAGCAAGTCGCCGGGATCGTCGCGAAGGCCGTCGCCGAAAGCTAGAGAGGAGAAGATGGGCATGTTGCTAGAGAACAAGAACGCCGTGATCTACGGTGCGGGAGGGGGAATCGGTGGCGGCGTCGCCCGGACCTTCGCCCGCGAGGGGGCCAGGGTCTTCCTCGCCGGGCACACCCGTGAGTCGCTCGAAGCTGTCGCCGCCGACATCGCGGCTGCGGGCGGGTCGGCGGAGGTGGCTGTCCTCGACGCCCTCGACGAGCGGGCAGTCGAAGAACACGTCCGGGGCGTGGCCTCCGAGGTCGGCGGCATCGACGTGTCCTTCAACCTCGTCTCGCGCGGGGACGTTCAGGGGATACCGTTGGTCGAGATGACCATCGAGGACCTCATGCGCGCCGTGACCACGGGGTTGACCGCCAACTTCCTCACCGCGAGGGCGGCGGGGCGGCGCATGATCGAGCAGGGGTCAGGTGTGATCCTCCACCTCAACAGCGCATCGGGAGCTGGCGCGATGCCCGGCATGGGCAGCACCGGGCCGGCCGACGCAGCAACGGAGGCGTTCATGCGCTACCTGGCGGCCGAGGTGGGACCTCACGGCGTCCGCGTCTGCGGCATCTGGACGGCGGGCGTCGCCGAGACGCTGTCGGACGAGAAGCTCTCCGGGGTCGGCGGCGAGAACGCGCCCGATGCCCGGACGGCGGAGGAGATGATCTCGGGAATGGCCGCGCTGCGCAGGGTCCCCAGGCTGGCCGACGTCGCCGAGACGGCGGCGTTCCTCGCGTCCGACCGGGCGGCAGGCATGACCGGGACTATGGCGAACGTGACGAGTGGGCTCGTGCTCAGGTGAGCGGATCCAACCACACGAAGGAGGTCTTTATGGGCTTGAGCAAGTACAGGGTGGTCGCCGGACTCGCAGTCTCGGACATGGAGATGGCAAGAGAGTTTTACGAAGGGAAGCTCGGACTCTCCAGGAGCGCTGGCCCCGAAGACAACCGGGCGTATGAGTGCGCCGGAGAGACCATAATGCACGCCTACCTCTCGCCGGCGCACGCAGGCAAGTCCACGGCTACCCTGGCTAGCTGGTACGTCCATGACATAGAGAGCGTTGTGGATGAGCTTGTCTTGAAGGGTGTCGTCTTCGAGCACTACGACGAAGGGCCGATCGTCACGGACGACAAAGGCATCGCAACGTTCGACGGAGGCGCGAAGGTCGCGTATTTCAGGGACCCGGACGGGAACACGCTTTCGGTCGCCCAGGCCGGGCGTTCATAGGAGAAGCGAAGCGGAGGAGGCAAAGATGATCGACCACACCGGAATCGGTGTTTCGGACATGGAGCGTTCCGCAGCGTTCTATGACGCAGTGCTCGGCGCGCTCGGCATGGGCCGCGCGATGCAGATACCCGAGAACGAAGGAACCGACGGCATCGGCTACGG
Source organism: Rubrobacteraceae bacterium (assembly GCA_051003015.1). Taxonomy (GTDB): domain Bacteria; phylum Actinomycetota; class Rubrobacteria; order Rubrobacterales; family Rubrobacteraceae; genus JACDGB01. Next base: position 3,080 of record JBPCLT010000257.1, read on the forward strand.
AGTGGACGGATATCCGGTCTACTGGATCGACCTCTACCACCCGCACTCCGTCAAACAGCACACGGCCTTCGTTGCAAAGAGTCGTGAGGAGGTAGACGCCTTCTACACAGCGGCCCTGAACTCGGGAGGGACCGACAATGGTGCGCCCGGCCCGCGCGAACACTACCCGCCAGAGTACTATCTCGCCTTTGTGCTGGATCCCGATGGCAACAACATTGAGGCCATATTCCACGGCGGCTAAAGAAAGGCCGGACCACGGACACGAAGAAGACTGGAAGAAACGAGGCAATGAGGATACAAGCATGAGGAAGCTGGTAGCTACGGAGTTGATGTCCATGGACGGAGTGGCGGAGTCGCCGGACGAGTGGGCCTTCTCCTACACGGACGACGAGATGCAGGCCGAGGACGCGGCGGGGATGGCGGCCTCCGACGCGCTTCTGCTCGGGAGGGTGACGTACGAGGAGTTCGCCGCCTTCTGGCCGAACCAGCCCGCCGACAATCCGATGGTGGACTACATAAACAGCGTCAGGAAATACGTCGTATCGGCGACACTGGAGGAGCCGCCGGAATGGAACAACTCGACCGTGATCGGGGGCGAAGGAGGAACCATTGTAGAGGAGATCGCCGCCCTCAAGCGCGAGCCGGGCAGGGATATCACGATCACGGGCAGCCTCATCCTCGTGCGCTCGCTCATGCGTGAGGGTCTTCTCGATGAACTCCGGTGCGTGGTCTGTCCCGTGGTGCGCGGAAGCGGCAGGCGTCTCTTTGAAGAAGAGGAGGATCGCAGGGAGCTGGAACTCGTGGACTCGAAGACGTTCGGCACGGGCGTCGTCACTCTCACCTACCGACCGTCGAGCTGACAAGGACCTCGAGACCGAAAAGGAGGCGACCGTGATGACCGGGACTGTCTTCAACCTGACGTGCGGCTCGGTCGTTGACTAGCACATCTCGAAACCGAACAGGGAGGTAGCAATGCTGATCATCGCCGGAAAGTTGTACGTAGAACCAGAGCACCGCGAGGAATACCTCGCGAGCCTCGAGAACGTAATCCGACGCGCGCGGACCCAACCTGGATGTCTGGACTGCGTGATCGCAGCAGACCCGGTTGAGGCAGGCCGCGTAAACCAGTTCGAACAATGGCAATCGGAAGAACACTTTGCCGCATGGCAAGCAATAGTGGACCCACCGGCGCCTGTTACAGAAGTGCTAAGCGAGAATGTGAAGAAATACGAGATCAGTGAATCAGGCCCGGTCTTTCCGTGAGGAAGACTGATAGCAAGCGGAACAGGAGGCGAACGCAAATGACGGAACCTAGAACGGGGACGCGCGAGGAGTGGCTGGAGGCGCGACTTGAGTTGCTCGAAGCCGAGAAGGAACTCACGCGCCGCAGCGACGATCTCGCCCGGCAGCGGCGGGAGTTGCCGTGGGTGCGAATAGACGAGGACTATCGCTTCGAGACCAACGAGGGTACGGCGTCTCTTCGTGATCTATTCAGGGGACGCTCACAACTGCTCGTGTACCATTTCATGTTCCCGGGTTGTCCGAGCTGCTCCTCGATGGCGGACGGGTTCGACGGATTCGTCGTTCACCTCGAGCACCATGACGTCGCCTTCACCTGCGTGTCGCGATATCCCGTGGATGAGTTGACCGCCTTCAAGGAGCGGATGGGGTGGAGCTTCGCGTGGGTCTCGTCGCAGGGCAGCGACTTCAACTTCGACTTCGGTGTCTCATTCACCGACGAGCAGTTGAGGAGGGGCGCGGAGTACAACTTCCGCTCGTATCCGGCGGGCGACCCGGACAGCCTTCCCAACGACTTTCCCGGCATGAGTGCGTTCGCTCTGGAGGACGGCATCGTGTACCACACCTACTCGGCCTATGCCCGAGGTGGAGATGTCCTCTGGGGCATGTACCAGTGGCTTGATCGCGCCCCCAGAGGTCGCAACGAGTCGTCCCAGTGGTTTCGACTTCACGATGAGTACGAAGGTTCCGCCGGAACAACGCATTGATCGTGCCGGTAGCCCGGTGATGAACTGGAAGGGAGGAACGTTATGGACTGGAAGCTCGAAGTGGTGACGATCCCGGTTTCGGACGTAGATCTCGCGAGAGACTTCTACGTCGAGAAAGTCGGGTTCGACGTAGACATAGACCACCAGATCAGCGACGAGATCCGTCTTGTCCAGCTTACTCCTCCCGGATCGGCATGCTCGATCCACCTGGGAATAGAGACCGTGGATATGGAGCCTGGCTCAATAGATGGCCTGTTCCTGGTCGTCCGGGACGTGCGTGCCGCCCGCGCCTACCTCGCCGAGAGAGGCGTGGAGGTCGGCGAGTTCCAGGTCTTCGATGAGGGCGCGTATCGCCCGGCCACCGAAGGGGAGAACCTCGACTACGTCGGGTGTGTCTACTTCAGCGACCCGGACGGCAATCGCTGGTGCGTGCAGCAGATACCCGCCCGTGACTAGCAATCCATCTAAAGGAGTCTTTAATGCCTGAACCGCAAATCTTGATGACCGGTCTCGCGATCGGTGAGTCGCCGCGTTGGCACGAGGGCCGTCTGTGGTTCTCCAACTGGGGTACGCAAGAGATCGTTGCCGTCGATCTCGAGGGCAACAGCGAGGTGATGGCCCGCGTCCCGACAACCATTCCGTTTTGCATCGACTGGCTGCCCGACGGGCGGCTGCTGGTCGTGTCGGGGCAAGAAGGGCTTCTCTTACGCAGGGAGCCAGACGGGGCGCTTGTTACCCATGCCGATCTGAGGGGCCTGTCAAATCAAGGCTGGAACGAGATCGTCATAGACGGTCGTGGCAACGCCTACATCAACGGCGGCGGATCTGCGTCTCCCCCTGGCGAGGATTTCGGTCCCGGCACAATTGCGCTGGTCACGGGCGACGGTGCGGTTCGGCAGGTGGCCGAGGGCATCGCCTTCCCCAATGGCATGGCGGTGACGCCGGACAATGCGACGCTGATCATCGCGGAATCGTATGGAAAGAAACTGACGGCCTTCAACATTGAGCCAGATGGAGGCTTATCGAACCGGAGGGTTTGGGCCGATCTCGGCGATGGCGTCCCCGACGGCATCTGCCTCGACGCCGAAGGAGCCGTCTGGTACGCGGACGTTCCCAACAAGCGCTGCGTTCGTGTGCGCGAGGGTGGCGAGGTTTTGCAGACGGTCAATGTCGATCGCGGCTGCTTCGCCTGCATGCTTGGTGGTGCCGACAGCAAGACGCTGTTTATCGTAGCGGCCGAATGGCGCGGTTTTGAGAATATGCTAAGCGATGCACGGACGGGCCAAGTGCTGATCGCCCCGGCGCCCGTGCCGGGCGTCGGTTGGCCGTGGGAGAGCGGTGTCGAGGCGAGCGAAGTACAGGTAGCCGATGCTTCGGGCGGAGTTCCCCGACCAGAGAGGGGGATGCTCTCGACTACGTCGGGTGCGTGTTCTTCAGCGACGCAGATGGCAACCGCTGGTGCGTGCAACAGATACCAGCCAGTAATTAGCGGATAGATCTAAAGGAGGACGGACATGGGGAAAGTGATCACGAACCTCACGATGTCGCTGGATGGATTCATCGCCGGGCCGAACGATGGCCCCGGAGCGCCGTTCGGCCACGGCGGTGAGCGGCTCTTCGACTGGTACTCCAGCGGCGACACCGAGTTCACGATGCCGGACGGCGAGATGACTTTCAGCATTTCGGCGGTGAGCGTCGGGCTACTCGATGAAGCAACCAGAGAAGCCGGAGCGCTGGTGACGGGGCGCAAGACGTTCAACATTGCCAATGGATGGAGCGGCAGACATCCTGTGGACGTACCGGTCTTCGTCCTGACGCACACCGTCCCGGAAGATTGGGTCTATGAAGGATCTCCGTTCACCTTCGTCACGGATGGTGTCGAAAGCGCCGTCGAACAGGCGAAGGCGGTCGCGGGCGACAAGGACGTCGGTGTGGGCGCCGCTAGCATCGCGCAGCAATGCATCAGGGCGGGGCTGCTCGATGAGGTCCTCATAAATTTGGTACCCGTCCTGCTCGGTGACGGCGTCCGGTTGTTTGATCTCCTGGGCATCGAGCCGATCCAACTCGAAAACATTAGGGTTGTCGAAGGAACGGGCGTTACTCACCTTCACTTCCGCGTCATCAAATAGAAAGGAGACAGTCATGTTCGAGAACACGAGGGCGTACAGCGGTTTTTCGGTGGACGACGTGCCTGCTGCGAAG
>JBPCLT010000258.1:0-12896 GCA_051003015.1 Rubrobacteraceae bacterium
TCGGTCATCTCGACCATGAACGTAGATTCCCCACTCGCCAGCCGGTCCTCCGCCCCGACCCGCGTGAAGATGCGATCCACGACCCCGAGCGTGACTTCGTCGGCGGGGACATACGAACCGGTCTGGGCGAGGAGTGAGATCAGGGCTACCTGCCGCAGATACACGGACTTGCCGGCCATGTTGGGTCCGGTGATGATCTGCAAGCGCGAATCCCCGTCCACCCGCGCATCGTTGGGCACGAACGGCGTCTCCGTGTTGTGCTCGACCACCGGGTGCCTGCCTCCCACCACCCGAATGCCGCGCTCTTTCCTCACCTCCGGGCGGCAGTAGCGAAGTTCCGTCGCGGCGGCGGCGAAGGAGGAGATCACATCCACGACCGCCACGGCCCGCGCTATCTTCTGTAGCTCGGGGGCTGCATCTTTGACGGCGGCCCGGATCTCCGCGAGTATCTTCCGCTCCAGCCGGTCCACTTCGTCCCGCGCCCCGAGCATCCTCGATTCGTGCTCCTTGAGCTCGACGGTGACGTAGCGAGCATTGTGCTTGAGGGCCTTTCGGTGCTCGTATCGCTCCGGGACGTTGCTCGTCTCCTTGCCAGCCACCTCGATGAAGTATCCTTCCCCGTCCCGGTAGCACACTTTGAGGGTCTTGAGGCCGGTCTTCAGGCGCTCCTCGGACTCGAAGCGGGTCAGCCAGTCGTGGGCACCGTCCCTGAACTCGCGGGCCTCGTCCAGCTCGGAAGAATATCCTCCGCGGATGACCTCGCCACTCTCCTCAGAGATGGCAGCCGCGACGAGCTCCCGCACCCCAGGCGGCTCCTCCATCGCCGAGATCACCCGATGAAGGAGCGAGGATCTCTCCGCCGCCGGCGCGAGCGTCTCCCCCAGCGGCCCGAGGGCTTCCAGGGCACCTCTCAACGAGAGCAAATCGTTTGGGGAGGCCGAGAGCCGGACGATGCGCGTGGCGATGCGCTCCATATCCGGGATGCGGCCGAGGCTCTCCCGCGCCTCCTCCCGCAGCATGTAGTCCCCTGCCAGCGAGTCCACGGCCTCCAGACGTTGCTCTATGCGCTCCACCTCGAGCAGGGGCCGCTCCAGCCAGCGTCTCAAAGCCCGCTGGCCCATCGGGGTCCGGGTCCGGTCCACCGTCGAGATCACATCGTCAAGCCCGAGGTTGCGGCGCGTGGTCGCGTCCAGCAACATCCCCGATCCAGGGTCGTATGGCCGGAAGTTAACTATCTGCTCCGGAGGGCTCCCACCGCGCAATGAAGCAAGATATTGCAACAATGCGCCGGCAGCCCCAACGAGCGCGGGCCGCTCGTCCAGCCCGAAGCCTTTCAGGTTCGAGGTATGGAAGTGGCGTTTGAGGGCGTGTTCCCCGGCGGAGGGCTCGAAGGTCCAGCGTGGGGCCGGACTCACGGAGGCCCGCACCTTCGGCAGGTCCTCGGCGGCGGTGCGTTCGGGGACGACCAGTTCGCGGGGCTGCCACCGCTCCAGTTCGGCGGCGAGTTGCTCCTGTGGCACCTCCGTGCCGGTGAACTCGCCGGTCGAGGCTTCCACGACGGCGACGCCCGCCGTGCCGTCCCTGAGAACGAAGGCCGCCAGGTAGTTCGCGTGTCCGGCGGAGAGGACGTTGTCCTCGATCACGGTCCCAGGCGTGAGTATCTGGGTGACCTCCCGCGTGAACTGCTTGGGCTTCACAGGGTGCGGGCGTTGCTCCGCGACGGCGACCGAATGGCCCTTGCGGAGCAGCGTCGCCAGATGTTCTTGCAGAGCGTGGCCGGGGACTCCGGCGAGCGGGACACGGCCCCCGGCGTAGCCGGCGGCTTCGCGGCTCGTCAGGCGGATGGAGAGGGTCTGAGAGATCCTCTCCGCGTCCTCCTCGAACGTCTCGAAGAACGTCCCTACCTGGTAGAAAAGTATCGTCCCCGGCGGCAGTTGAGCCTTGAGCTCCGCGTAACGTCCCAGCATGAGGCTATTCTACGAGGCGAGCCCTCTCCCGTCAGCCCCCAGAACCACCGGGAGTCGGTAAAAGCGATGCGGCTACCGAGCAAGACGAGACGCGGAAATGATCAAAACAGACACCCGTTCATCGAAAAGCCTGTAGCCTGAAACCTGATCCGCGTCAGGGCACGGCGTGTCCGCGTTTCGCTTGGTCCGCCAGGAGCGATGACACCTCTTCCGCTGGGACGGGCTTCCAGAAGTAGTAGCCTTGCGCGAGGTCGCACCCCAGGGAGCGCAGTTCCTCGACCTCTGCCTCCGTCTCCACGCCCTCGGCCACCACCTCGAAGGTCAGGGCATGGGCCAGCGTGACGATGGCTGACACGATGGCCGAGTCGCCCTCGTCGCGGCCCAGCCCCGCGACTATGGAACGGTCCACGTTTATTGCATCCACGGGGAATCGTTTCAGGTAGGAGAGCGAGGAGTAGCCGGTGCCGAAGTCGTCTATCGCCAGACGCACCCCGAGATCCTTTAGTCCCCCGAGCGTCTCCACGCTGGAGTGGGCTTCCTCCATGATGGCGCTCTCGGTGATCTCAAGGCACAGGCTGGCGGGAGAGAGCTTCGTCTCTTCCAGGACATCGGCGACCCGGGAGACCAGGTCGGGGTCGCGGAACTGGCGCGCCGAGAGGTTGACGTTCACGGACAACGCGGGGTCCCTGGGATGCTCCGACTGCCACTTCTTCGTCTGGCGGCAGGCTTGCTCGAGCGCCCAGTGCCCGAGCGGGACGATGAGGCCGGTCTCCTCGGCCAGCGGGATGAAATCCGGCGGGAGCACCGTGCCCCGGTAGGGATGCTCCCAGCGCAGCAGCGCCTCCACGCCCGCGATGCCGCCTGTCCCCACGAGCGCCTTGGGCTGGTAGTGGACCCGAAACTCATCGGCCGGACGCCTGAGCGCCAGCCGGAGGTCGCTCTCCAGGCCCAGCCGCCTCGACGCGTAGCCCTTCATCTCCGGGCGGAACACGGCGTGATGGTCTTTACCCGACTCCTTGGCCCGGTACATGGCGGCGTCCGCGTCCCTGATGAGGTCCTCGGGACGGTCTCCCGGGCTCCCGCTAAAGGCGACGCCTATGCTGGCCGTCGCGAACACCTCGCGCTGGTCCACGAGTACCGGTACCCGCAACCCCTTTCCGACGCGCTCCACGACCCGCATCGCCTGCGACCGGTCCTCGATCCCCTCCAGAAGGGCCACGAACTCGTCACCGCCGAGCCGGGCGAGGGTGTCCTCCGGGCGGAGCAAGGCCCGCAGCCTGCCCGCGACCGCCACGAGCAATCTGTCCCCCGCCTCGTGGCCCAGGGAGTCGTTTACGTACTTGAAGTTGTCCAGGTCAAGGAAGAGGACCACCACGCTGCCGTCCCGCCGTTCCGCGCGGGCCAGGGCTTGCCCGAGGCGATCCGTGAAGAGGGTACGGTTCGGGAGGCCCGTCAGGGGGTCGTGCAGAGCCTGGTGCTTGAGCCGTTGCTCCAGGGCTTTGCGCTCGGTGACGTCGTGGACGGACCCCACCATGCGCAAAGGCTCGCCTCGCTCGTCGCGGATCACCTCGGCCCGCCGATGCACCACGCGCGCCTCGCCGTCCGGCCGCACTATCCGATGCTCGAAGTCGTAGGGTGCGTCCTCGTGGAGAGCGGCTTGCACGGCCTCCTTCAGCATGCTCCGGTCGTCGGGATGCACCAACTCCAGGAACTTCTCGAAGGTTGGCGCGAACTCCCGCGGCTCGAAGCCGTAGATGAGGAACGTCTCTTCGGACCAGTGGAGTTCGTCCGTCCGGGGATCCCATTCCCAGCTCCCGAAGTGGGCCAGGCGCTGTGCCTCCGCGAGGCTCTTCTCGCTCTTTCTGAGCGCCTCCTCGGCCTCCCTGCGGCCGGTTATATCCATGATGATCCCCTGCCAGAACAACGGCTTCCCCGTCTCATCCCGGAGCACGACCGCCTCCTCGCGCACCCACACCACCCGCCCGTCCCTCGCAAGCAGCCGGTACTCCTCGTTGAACGGCTCGCTGTCCTCCTCCAGGCGGTCGTCCGCCGCCAGTATCCTCTCGCGGTCGTCCGGGTGCAGCCGCTTCTCCCATATCTCCTGCGTCCGCCACTCCTCCGGGGTGTAGCCGAGCATGGCTTCGATCTGGGGGCTCGTGTACACGGACTCGAAGGAGCCGTCGGCCCGGTCCAGGTAGGTCACCGCCGGTATCTGCTCCACCAGCGTGCGATAGAGGGTCTCCGTCTCGCGCAGCTTCTCCTCGGCCTCCCGGCGCCCGGTGACGTCCACGATGATCCCCTGCCAGAGCTGGGTCCCGTCCTCCCCGCGCGAGACAAGCGCGGCGTCGTCCCTGACCCACACGACGCGGCCGTCGCGGCGGACCATGCGGTACTCCTCGCTGAATGGCTCGCCGGTCTTGTTGACGCGCTCGTCCAGGGCCAGCACGCGCTCGCGGTCATCAGGGTGCATGAGCCGCTGCCAGAACGGGGGACTTCCGTCCAGCTCCTCCGGCGAATATCCCAGCAGGCTCTCGACCTGCGGGCTCACGTAGTTGGAGGTGCTGACCTCGTCCACGACGATCTCGGTGTAGGTCACCACGGGGGTGCGCTCGACCAGGGCGCGGTACTTCTCCTCGGCCTCCGCGAGCGCCCGTTCGGCATCCCGGCGCCCCGTGACGTCGCGGGTGACGAAGAGGACCCGGTCCTCCGTCATGGGCGAGATGGCGCCCTCGAACCATCTCTCCCTGCCGCCTATCCACAGGCTGTACTCCGTGTCGCGCTTGCGCCGCGTCCTCAGGGCGTTCTTGATCTCGGCGTGCAGCGCGTCGGCTTGCTCCTTCGGGAGTACCTCGTGGAGGGTCTTGCCGAGGAGATCATCCGGCGCCCGATAGAGCAGCGAGGGGTTGGTGGGCGCGATCTCCAGGTATCGTCCCGCCGCGTCGAGCACGAAGATGACGTCGTCCATCGCCTCGAAGAGCGCCCGCATCTCCGCCTCTGAGGTACGGAGCTTCGCCTCGGTGTCCTCCCGACCCGTGACGTCGTGGATGACGCCCTCCAGCGCCAGGACCTCGCCACGCTCGCCGTAGACCCCCTGCCCATGCTCCTCGACCCTGCGCCAGGTGCCGTCTTTGCGGCGTACGGAGTACCGGAGATGAAAGCGGCGGCGGTCGGCCAACGCGGACTGCACCTCTTCCCAGATCCGCTCCCGATCCTCATCCAGGATGATGTCGCCGAACATGATCGTCCCGTCGGTCAACTCCTCCGGCGAGTACCCGGTCAGCTCGCGGGCATGATCGCTGACAAACTCGTTGGGCCAGCGAGGATCGTTGAGGCAGCGGTAGAGGAAGGCCGGCGCGTTGGCGAGCAGCGTGGAGAGACGCCGCTCGCTCTCGACGAGCGCCTCCTCGGCCCGCTTGCGCTCGGTGATGTCCTTGGCGATGCCGTAGACGCCCACCACCTCGCCGCCGACGACTATCGGGGCCTGCGTCATGTGTAAGTCGAGGCGGCGTCCGTCCTTGCGTATTACGGCCATCTCGTAGTAGCGCGCCTCGCCCCGGAGGGCCTCGGAGAAGCGCTCCGCCGCCCGCCTCCTGTACTCCGGCGCGATGATCCTCACCGAGCTTCGGCCGATCAACTCTTCCGCGCCGTACCCCGTCAGCGTCTCCATGGCCGGGTTCACCTCGACGAGCCGGCCGTCGCGATCGAGCGAGTACACACCGTCGGGGTTCTGGTCGAACAGCGACCTGTATCGCTCCTCGCCGGTTCCGATCCGGGTGTCACCGTGCCGCGCCAGGCCGTGCTCGTCCAGGTTTGTCATTGCGGGACTACCTCGCCCCCGAGTAGATTATTCGTTCGTGACCGCCTCAAGGTTATCGGACGAATCCTCTGAAGTCTTTAGATCTCAGACGCCGGATGTCCGCTCACGCCCTGTCCAACAATACAGCCCAGTGTAACCGACCGTACACCCGGAGAGGAAAAGGAGGTCAAAACCGTAATCCCCGGCGGCTTCCTCGATGACCCACATCGCCAACCAGTGTATTGGCCGGGCTCCACTCTACTCGTGTTTCTCCCCGAACGTGCTTTCAGCCTGCTCCGAGGCACGCACTACCTCGGCCCCAAGCTCGATGTCCTCCCAGTCGTTGCCCGCTACGCTGGCGAACCGTAGTATCTAACCGGCGGCCTCTTCCACGTCCTTGACCAGAACGCGCCCGCCGGAGCCAGTGCCCTTCACATCGCCCAGGTCAACCCCGAGCTCGCCGGCCTTGCGCTCCGCGGCCTCCGTAACCTCAGGCTCTGCCGCTTCCTCGTCCTGATCCTCGTCATCCTCACCATCGGTCTCCTGCTCCCGGGTCTCCCGTTCCGGGACAGCGCGATCCAGGCTCTTCAGGTACGACTCCAGGGTCTCGGTCAGGGCGCGGTTCGACTCGGCCTGGCGTTCCAGGGCTTCGGTCAACCGCTCCGCCAGTCCCTCGGCGATATCCCTGTTCTCATCCCGCATCTCGTCCAGATCCTTCGACAACCTCTTTATGGCCTTCCGCGTCTTTTTGCTCACGCTTCCTCCTCCCAGAGATCCCTTCGCCGCCCGAACCCAAACTATCGCACATCCTGGCGAGCGCGGCGCATACATCCGGTACCGGCTGTAAACTCCTGGAGACCCCAACACGAAAGGAGCCAGACATTGACCATGCCAGAAGGGGGCCAGCGTCTCCCGGACGTGGAGTTCACCACCGAGAGCGGCGAGAAGCTCGCGGCAAACGACCTCACCGGCGGGAAGACCGTTCTCTACTTCTACCCCAAGGACGACACCCCCGGCTGCACCAAAGAGGCGTGCGCTTTCAGGGACCGCATGGCCGACTACGAAGAGGCCGGCATCCGGGTCTACGGCGTCTCCCTCGACTCCCCCGAATCCCACCGCCGCTTCCGCAAGAAGTACGGCCTCACCTTCCCGCTCCTCACCGACGAGGGCGGCCTTGCCTCGGAGGCCCTGGGAGTGCTGCGCGAGAACCGGAAGAGCGCGAACCGCGCAACCTTCTTGCTCAACGCCGATGGAGCCATCGCCCGCGTCTACCCCGAAGTATCCCCCGAGACGCATGCCGATGAGATCCTCGAAGACGCGGCAGCTCTGTAAAGTGGATACTCAGCTTCAGTACGGTAGGGGCGAACTGAACGTGGAGATACCATCCTCCGACGTGACCGTGCTGACGCCGAAACACGAGCAGGGGCTTGCCGGTGAGGCGGCGGCCTTCAGAGAGGCGGTTCGTAACCCCATAAACTCCGCGCCGCTGTCGGAGGTCGTGGGCGCATCGGGACGGGTGGCAGTGGTGATACCGGACATCACCCGCGCCCTGCCCCGCGAACGCCTCTTGCCCTGGCTCTTCGAAGAGCTCATGCACGTCCCGCCGGAGAACGTTACCATCATCAACGGCACAGGCTCCCACAGAACGAACACCGATGAGGAACTGAGGGCGATGGTCGGGGAGGACGTGTACGAACGCTACCGCGTCATCAACCACGACGCCCACGACCCGGAGACGCTGGAGTTCGCGGGAAAGTCCCCCGAGGGGCGGGACGTGTACATGAACCGGGAGTACGTGGAGGCTGACCGCCGGATCGTGATGGGTTTCGTCGAGCCGCACTTCATGGCGGGGTTCTCGGGCGGGTACAAGGGCATCTTCCCTGCGGTGGCGGACGTGGCTTCGATCATGCACTACCACCGGGCCGCGGTTATCGGCCACGAGCGCAGCACGTGGGGCGTGCTGGAGGACAACCCGACGCAGGACCAGATCCAGACGAACGGCTCCCTGTTGCCGGTGGACTTCTGCATAAACGTCACGCTCAACCGGGAGCGTGAGATCACCGGTTTCTACTGCGGCGAGGTTATGGCCGCCCACGCGGCGGGCTGCGAAGCGAGCAAGGCCCAGGCGATGGTCGCCTGCGAGCGCGAGTACCCCATCGTCGTAACCACCAACGGCGGCTATCCCCTGGACCAGAACCTCTACCAGGCCGTCAAAGGCATGTCGGCGGCATACCAGGTCGTGGCCGAAGACGGCCTCATAATCTGCGCCTCCCGCTGCAACGACGGCTTCCCAGAGCACGGCAACTTCCGCAAGATGCTCCTCGAATACCCCACGCCCGAGGCAATGCTCGAGGCCATAAACTCCCCCGGCTTCTCGGTATACGACCAGTGGCAGGTGCAACTCTTCGCCCAGATCCTGCAACGCGCAAGGGTCGCCCTCCACAGCGAGATCCCACCTGAAGACGTCCGCCGCGTCCACCTGGAGCCCGTCGCGGACATCTCCGCCCGCATATCCGAAGAGTTGGAGAGCATCGGCGAAGACGCCCCGGTAGCCATCCTCCCCGAAGGACCCATGACCGTCCCCTACCTGGAGCACGCCCCGATCCGGGCATGAAGTTGGTACTAGATGAGTCTGTTCCATCGGCTTCGTTAAAGTTGGCCGTTGTTTCTATAGAATGCACACGTAAACTCCGGTTAGGGAGGCATGTGTGTCTAGCACCAATACGGCTATAGAATGGACAGACAAGACCTGGAACCCGACCGTCGGTTGTAACAAGGTCAGTCCAGGTTGCAAGCACTGCTACGCCGAAACCCTGACCAAACGCTTCCATCAACACTTTCCGACTGGTTTCGAGTTCACACTGCACCACGAGCGCCTCGACGAGCCGCGGCGCTGGCGCAAGCCAAGCCGGGTTTTTGTCAATTCCATGAGCGATCTATTCCACGAGGAGATGCCGCTCGATTTTTTGAATCAAGTTTTTGAGGTCATGGCAGAGTGCCCGAGACACATCTTCCAGATCCTCACCAAGCGCCACGAGCGCATGTTGGAGCTTGCGCCTGAGCTGGATTGGCCCGAGAACATATGGATGGGCGTCTCCGTAGAAAACCAGGATTACACGCATCGGGTAGATTACTTGCGCCAAGTGCCCGCAGCGGTGCGGTTCCTCTCTTGCGAGCCCTTGATTGGCCCGCTGAACCTCAACCTTGAAGGCATACAATGGGTGATCGTCGGTGGCGAGTCCGGGCCGAAGCACAGACCGATAGAGGCTAGTTGGATCAGAGATATCCGCGAGCAGACGCACGCCTCTCGTGCGGCATTCTTCTTCAAGCAGTGGGGCGGTGTACGCCCGAAGGCTGGTGGTCGTGAACTAGACGGCCGCACTTACGATGAGATGCCCGACGCGTACCTGGCACACACCGAGCGGTGGAGCAAGGTAGCCGCAAAGGATCTGGGGATTGCAGCACATTCATAACGCCTAGCAATTACCTACGCCAGAGAATACGTAGGAGGGGCAACAGCTACTAATCCCGGAGTTGTCGAGGCATTTCCAAGTAGTATTGGTAATCGGTGAAGGTATAATAGGCAACAAGCGTGGCGTGCAGGGCAGCGGAGGCATGGGGAGCTATGAGCGACGCAGGTTTTTTCGAAGAGTCCAAAGAACAGTCCCGCATCAAAGCTGAGATTGTCCGCAAGTATTTCTGGGCTTGGGCGAACGTGGTGGTCTCGGTCGCCAAGAGTAGAGGCGAGGGCCGTATCGCGTACATCGACCTGTTCGCCGGCCCCGGACGCTACAAGGATGGCACGAAATCTACTCCCCTGCTCGTGCTGGAGAGCGCCGTGCAAAAGCCGGATCTCAGAAAGATGCTCGTAACCCTCCTCAACGATAAAGACTCAGAGAACGTCCGCTCTTTACAGAACGCTATCGAATCAACCCCAGAGTTCGAGCAGTTCGAGCACAAACCGCAGGTCTGGAACAACGAAGTCGGCAGCGAGATTGTCGCTCAGTTCGAGAGCATGAACATGGTACCGACGCTGTTCTTCGTGGACCCTTGGGGCTACAAGGGATTATCGCTCAAGCTCATTAACTCGGTCCTGAAGAACTGGGGCTCCGATTGCATCATCTTCTTTAACTACAACCGCATAAACATGGGGCTGAACAACGAATACGTCAAGGAGCACATGGACGCCCTGTTCGGGGAAGCTCGCGCAGAGCGGCTGCGCGAGCGGCTAAAGCCCATGAGTCCCCAAGAGCGGGAGTTGGAGATCGTAGAGGAGATCGCCGAGGCGCTCAAGGAGATGGGCGGCAAGTACGTCTTGCCCTTCCGCTTTCGGGACGAAAAAGGCAACCGCGCCAGCCACCACCTCATCTTCGTCAGCAAACACTTCAAGGGCTACGAGATCATGAAGGGCGTCATGGCTGGAGAGAGTTCCGCAGCAGACCAGGGCGTGCCCTCCTTGGAGTACAACCCCGCCACTAAGGACCAACGGCTGCTCTTCGAGCTGTCTCGACCACTAGACGAGCTTGAAGGCCAGCTACTAAACGACTTCGCAGGCCGCACGCTGACCATGCGCCAAATCTACGAGGAGCACAGCGTCGGCAGGCCCTTCACGGATACAAACTACAAAGAAGCTCTGAAAAAACTCGAAGCCAAAGGTGCCATCGAGACAAACCCATCAATCCCACCGCGTAGGAAAAACACCTTCGCCAAGCACGTTTCCGTCACATTTCCTGCTCGATAGCGAACAAGAATTTGGTAAAGGAGCTATGAGAAGCTCTCACCTTTGTTGTTCTGAGGTCATTCTGCCAGTAGCCTCGTTAGCCTCAGGTGGACGCCTCCGCCCTCGTCGGTCACTTAGAAAGCGTAGCTTTTGTAGATGACGGCGATGCCCTCAACCCACAGCGGGAGCTAAACAACAAGTAGTGTCCACTCTTATGCGATGACCGACGAACGGGCGTCAGGCGATGCCCATGGGGCGGAGGACGGTGCCGGCGGCCGTGCCCTGGATCTTGTTGACCCCCAGGAAGTAGGCGAACTTGTAGGTCTGGTCCTCCGCCAGCGCCTCCAGGTTCTGGTACTCCAGGATGTGGACGCCCTGGCGCACGAGTAGGTAGACGTGGACCGGGTTGAAGCTGGTCCCGTCGTCGAGCTGCTCGCTCGGCGGGAGCACCTCTATGCCGGAGGTGTCCGTGCCGACGGCCAATGCGCCCTTCTCCTCGACAAGCCACTTCGCCCCGGAGACCGTGAGGCCGGCGGAGTCGGGGCCTTCGAGCTCGGCGTGGTTGGCCCCCACGCCATCGCCCTTCATCCACACACCGGCCGTGCCGGTGCGGACGAGCACCACGTCCAGCGGGTCTATGTCCACGCCCTGTTTGTCCAGCGCCGCCTGGAGCCGGTCGGGTCCGATGCCGAAGCTCTTGGGCAGCGGATCCTGTCCCTCGCTGGCGGCCACGTCTATCATGGTGGCGGGCGCAACGATGGGCGGTACGGTCTCGGCGCCGAGCTTGAGAAGGCCCCAATCGCTCTGGATGTCCTCGTAGCGGAAGCCGTTGTAGGCGTGCGGCGGACTACCCTCGTAGATGTGCCCCAGAGTGTCCAGCTGCGTGGCGACGTTGTCGCTGATGAACAGCGCGTTGCTCGTGTACGTGGTGTTGAGCGAGTTGCCCTCCTCGTCCTCGACCTGTTTCTGGTCGCCCTGGTTGAGCATCCCCGGCGGCGTGCGGAACGAGATGATCTCACCGGGGTTGTGCCCGGCGAACCTGTAGCTGCGCCGCTCGTACATCAGTCCCAGGTCGTAGACTTTGCCTTCCTCGATCCGCGAGAGCGCCTTCATGGTGAGCTCGGGGCTCAGTTCGTTGAGGTTGCCGAGCTCGTCCTCGTCGCCCCAGACCCAGCCCCATCCCCGGCCCTGCTCCCACTGCTGAGGGGTGACCTCTGGCGTGTCCTGCGCGGTAGCCGTCTTCTGGGCGCGGGGCATACCGAGAAGGCCCACCGCCGCTGCGGCCGTCAGCCCCAGGGCACCAGCCTTCGCCAGGAAACCCCGGCGCGTCAGGTAGCCTCTCTGGAAGTCGTCCACCAATCCCTCGACGCCGTCATCGCGGTCGCGGCTGCTCAAGACAAGCCCCTTTCACTCGTTTACCCCACGCAAAGCATAATGCTTACGAAGGTCCGCGTAAACCGCGCGGCGAATCCCGGTGGGGCCAGGCTCGGTTTGTCAGGAGGCGGGTGGGGCGGATGTGGACGCCCTCGTCCTCGTCGGCGACGTAGAAGAACCGCTCGTCTTCGGTGATGGCGATTCCCTCCACCCACGGCCGTGGCGGTTGGGGTGGAGGGCGTTCCCGGTGGCGTTCGCTACGCGGCGTGTCCCGCGCCGCGCGCCTTCCGCTTCGCCGCGCCCAGACTTTTTCTCGTGGCGGAGACGCGTCCGATGAACTGTTGCTGCATCCGGCCCAGCGTCTCGACGAGGGGCTCGGCGGCGAAGTTCAGCGGACCCCGCTCCCCCTCGGCCACCAGCTTCTGCGCCTGCGTCAACTCGCCTATCGCGAAGTACGCTTCCTGCTCGCGGGCGCAGTGCTCGCAGAAGGGGACGCCGAGGATCTCCTCCACCGCCGGCCGGGCGCAGGGTTGGTCCGTCCCGCTCCGCACCTGGCACAATCCCGTTCCCAACTCCGTCTCGACCTTCTTCGTCCGGATCACGGATTTCCTTCCCTCGGGTCGCAACCGCTCCCCCTTCACGGCAGTATTAGCACGATCCCGCCGGTCTCCCGCGAAGTTTGGTTAAACCAGGGTAAAGAAGATGCTCGACTTGCTTGCGGCGGGCGTAGACGTTCGGAGGATCGTGGGACGCTCGTTGCAGGACGTGGGCGTCGTGTGTCGGCGGCGTTACCCGTGACCGGCGCGGGCTCAGTCCGGCGCCAGGCCCTTACGCCGCAGCTCCTCCAACGCCTCCCCGGACTTCTTCAAATCCCCGAGGCCCATGCCTTCGAGCACCGCCGGCGACTTGGTAAACTGCACGTCGGCGTATTCGACCACCTGCCAATGGTTGCCCCAGGGATCTAGGAAGTCCAGGCCCCTGCCCGGCAGTATCTCCGCGCCCATCTCGCGCAGGGCCCGCCGGACGGCTCGACGGTCGT
>JBPCLT010000259.1:0-2743 GCA_051003015.1 Rubrobacteraceae bacterium
TCTCCAGGCAGCCCGTGCCGAAGTGGACGCGGCTCGTGGGCAGGAAAGCGTGGGTTCCGGGTTTCACGCCCCGGATTGTACACACGTTACCGGGGCATCATCCGGCGCGCCCGGCTCCCTCCCAGCCGTGTCCACGGAGGTAATCCTCGAGGCCGGTCAATCCAGGGTACTCGGATCTCAGAGCGCCGATATCTGCTTCGTATCCCACATCGTCGAACCAACGGTACATGACGGCGAACTCCTCGCCCATCTGCTCCTCGAACTGGTCCCAGGGCGTATGGACGTAGCTGACTTCGCGCCCGGTGACGTGGGAGAAAGTACCGGCGATTGTGGTCATCGTCATCTCGTCCCCGGCAAGGTCTACTTCGCGTCCGATCCACTCCTCCGGGTTCTCGAATGCGAGCGCCGCGAATGCCCCGATGTCCTCGACGGCGACCATCTGGAAAGGCTTGTCCGGGTCTAGCGGCTGGGGGAGCGCGCCGCCGAGGATCGGCTCCCGCATCCACTCCCAGTTCTGCACGAAGAAGACGGGACGCAGGACCGTGTACGGGAGCCCGATCCCCCGCACATGCTCCTCGACCTCCCACTTGCTGTCGAAGTGCGGGATGCCCGTCTCCCTGTGAGCGCTGCCGACGGAGCTATACACGAAGTGCTCGACTCCGGCGGCCTTCGCCGCATCCGCGAGCGCATTGCCCTGCCGGACCTCGCCCTCCACGCCGGTCTCCGCGAACTGCTGCACCGAGAACACGCCGCGCGCACCCTCCAACGCCCGCTCGATGGAATCGCGGTCTTCCAGGTCGCCCTCGACGACTTCCGCGCCGAGCCCGCCAAGCTCCTTCGCCGCAGGCTTCTCAGTATCCCGCGTGAGCGCCCGCACCGCGAAGCCGCGCTCCAGCAGGTTTCTCGCAACCGCCCCACCCTGCTGGCCCGTCGCCCCACTCACCAGGATCACTCGTCCATCTTCCATGCTCTCCCTTTCCTCGGATGCCTTCGACACTTACAGCCGCAAACGGCGGAGGCCCGGCTTGCAGGCCGGACCTCCCTGAAACGCCGCTTCCTCTCTCGTCCCTAGAGCAGCGACAGCGGCCAGGTGGTCGCGCCGTACATCAGGGCCAGGGACGCGCCCACAAGCCCGAGGTTCTTCAAGAAGTTGACCTGCTCGGCCATACGCCCGGCGGGGTCCTCGATGGTCCAGAAGTTGTGCATCATAAGGGACGTGGGGATGAGGAACAGGATCAGGAGCAGCAACCCGGCGATGGGCAACACCCCGAGCACCACGGAGAGCCCGCCCAGGATCAGCATGACCCCGGTTCCCGCGACGGCGAGGCCGGGCGCGGGGACGTTCTTGGACCCCGCGTATCCTGACATCATCGTCAAGTTGGCGAAGTGGTTGAACCCAGCCATGATGAAGTACCCGCCGAAGATGATCCGACCCAAAAGCAACAGTATTTCCATTTTCTGCCTTTCCTATACTCGGCTCGGGGCGAGCGCCCCGGCCTTCTCGGCTATCCGTCGTCCCTGGTAGCGCGCGACGGCGATCTCTTCTTCCGTTGGCTCGTTCGTGCTGCTGGCGCCATACGGGTTCCCAGTGGTGAAGATCGCCTCGTCGGTGTAACCGAGCGGCACGAGCACGGCGCCCCAGTGCGCAAACACGTTGAACATGCTCGATATGGTCGTCTCCTGCCCGCCATGCACCGTCGAGGCGCTGGTGAAGACCCCGACCACCTTGTCCGCGAGCTTGCCCTCGGCCCACAGACCACCCTGCTCGTCTATGAACTGCTTGAGCTGAGAGGTGACGTTCCCGTAGCGGGTCGGCGTCCCGAACACATAACCGTCAGCCCACTCCAGATCCTCCGACTGCGCCTCCGGGATGTCCCTGGTCTCCTGGTGATGCTCCCACCAGGCCGGATTGGCCTTCATGGCCTCCTCCGGCGCCAACTCCCGCGCCCTGCGCAAACGGACCTCCGCGCCAGCCTCCTCCGCGCCCTCAGCAACGGCGCGCGCCAGCCTATGCACGTTGCCCGTCGAACTGTAGTAGATCACCGTCACATTAACCGCCAACGTAGCTCCTTTCACGTAAACGGACTTGCGTCCACTTCAAAGTTCAAGGGTAACGCGATAGACTCCGTTCGTCAAGGTTTCTCGCGGGAGTCGTGGAGATGGAACCGGTAGAGATAAGACGCAGAGAGGATAAGTGGAACCTGGACCATCTGGGGCGGGGCGCGGCATCCGGGCCGGAGCGGCGGGACGCGGCGCGCAACCGGCGGGCCATCGTGGAGGCGGCGCGGGCGCTGTTCGAGGAGCGTGGCGTCACGAAGGTCACTATGGAGCAGGTGGCGCGGGCTGCCGGGGTTGGGAAGGGCACTCTCTACCGGCGATTTCCCAACAAGGGTTTGCTATGCCAGGCGCTCCTCGACGCGCCGACCCGCCGGGTTCAGGAGGAGACGATGGTGATGCTCGGGGAGCCTGGGATGGGCTCTCTGGAGAAGCTCGGCCATTTCCTCGACCGGCTCGTCCACTTCACCGAGGAGAACCTCGACCTGCTCTACGGTGGAAACGAGCCGCTGGGCGGGGCGGATAGGATCTCCCGCTACGCCCATCCCGCTTTCGACTGGCGGCGGTGGACCGTGCTCGGCCTCTTGCGGGAAGCAGAACGTGACGGAGAACTTGACCCCGGCCTGGACATCGAATACGTCGCGGCGGCCATCCTCGCCCCGCTCGACGTGGACTTCTTCTACTACCA
>JBPCLT010000260.1:0-4714 GCA_051003015.1 Rubrobacteraceae bacterium
GTGAACTCCGTGGTGCCGGTCGAGCCGCCGAGGTCCGCCGTCCTCACGCCGTCGAGGACGGTCTCGAAGGTCGCCTCGTAGATGGCGCGCGAGACGCGGC
This sequence comes from Rubrobacteraceae bacterium, assembly GCA_051003015.1. Classification (GTDB taxonomy): domain Bacteria; phylum Actinomycetota; class Rubrobacteria; order Rubrobacterales; family Rubrobacteraceae; genus JACDGB01. The sequence goes on from JBPCLT010000260.1 coordinate 101, forward strand.
TCGCCTCCTCCTCGTGCATGAAGTTCAGGAGCGCAGCGCCCGCCAGTATCATCGCCATCGGGTTGGCGACGTTCTTGCCCTCGAGCGACGGCGCCGTCCCGTGCGGGGCCTCGGCCATGACGGTCTCGGGGTTCTCGTCTTCGTCGAGTGAGATCAGCAACGACTCCGCCCCGGCGATGGAGCCGAACATCTGCATCACCAGGTCCGAGATGCAGTCACCGTCGCGGTTGAGGGTCGGGATGACGAGCGGCTCCCCGTAGGTGGTCAGGAGCAGCGCGTACGTGGCGTCTATGAGCTGGGGATCGTAGCGGACGTCCCGGCTGTTCTCGGCTGCCCGATCCATCTCTTCTTTGAGCATCCCCTCGTAGACGGGCGAGACGGTCCACTTCGGGCCACCAAAGACCTTCGCCCGCATCCTGCGCGCCTGGATGAAGGCGAACTCGGCGACGCTCCGGCAGACGCGGCGCGAGACTTTCTCGGTGCGGTAAGCGACCTCGTCCAGTCCTTCGCCCTCGCGCCATTCCTCCGCGCCGTAGGCATCGTCAACCGCCATCCGCACCACGGATACCGGGGAATGGACGCCGGTCACGGGGTTGACGCCGGGGATGCGGCGGCCCGTGCGCACGATCACGGTCCCGTCTATGCCTTTTCTGAGGATGGCGTTCGGAGAGCCCAGCCCGCCGGTCTCCGACGTGACGGTCGCGGCCTTCAGGCCGTAGCCGGTCTCCTTCATCGCCGCCGCCGCATCGTTTACTATCCCGTTTTCGGTAGCTTCCCTGTTCTCCAGCGACAGGTCGTAGCGGTCGAAATCCAGGTCGAGCCCCGTTACGCCAGGGTCGAGAACCCGTAGCGCCTCCTCCAGCAGCTCCTGCCCGGTCTGGTCCCCTTCCGTCACCACGATGGTTTTGCGGTCCAATTCACTCACCTCGAACTCGGTCTCTTGCGTGCCGTCGGCCTGAATCTAGTATACGGCCTGCGAAGCTGTTGGCGGCCAGCGACAGAGAGTGGCGTCCGGGCTTCCGGTAGACTGCGGCCTGGCCCTCAACCCGATCGCGAAGGAAACGGACGTATGATCCACAACACGCTGCGAGCCCTGATTTTCTCCGGCATCACCCTGCTGGGAGCTTTCTTGCTGGTTGGTTTGCTGACGAACGCGGAAGCGCCATGGTGGCTCATCTGCGCCGTGGCGCTCGCGTTCACGTGCGTGATGTTCCTGCTGCACGGTGGCCGCAAGATGCCCGCGCGCCGCCGGGACCGTCGAGGCGGGGCCGGAGATGCGGCCGGTGGATACTATGCCGGCAGCAGCGGCAACGATAACGATGGAGGCTGGTTCGGGGGTTGGTTCGACGGCGGCGGAAGCGGGGGAGACGGTGGCGGTGGAGGAGGAGATGGCGGCGGTGGCGGGTCCTGATCGCCTCTCAGGTGAACAGGTCTATCAGTTGCAGGTTCTCGAACTCGGCGGCGAGAGTGGGGGAGAGCTGGGCGCCTTCGCGTGTCTCGCCCAATGTGCTCGCCAGATCCAGGAAGGCGGCGACGGGACCGGTGGAGCGGACGTCGCGGCGCTTGAGGGCGACGATGGAGCGGCTCAAGGCCGGTCCTCCCCGAACCGGGATCAGGACGAGGTTCCCAGCGCCCACGCTCCGCACCACCGCCGTCCGGGGCAGGAACGCCACGCCGAGCCGGTGCTCGACCATCCGCTTGGCCGCCTCGATGTTGTCCACCTCCAGCGTCCTGAACTCCCTGATGCCTGCGTCCCGCAGCAGCGCCCGCGTCTGCTCCGTATAGCTGGAGTCGTTGTCGAAAAGTATGATCTGCTCTCCCCCGACCTCGGCGAGGTCAGCCGACCCTTTTTCCGTGAACCGGTGCCCAGGGTCCACCACCAGCACCAACTCGTCCTCGTACAGCGGCAGGCTCTCTACCTCGGGGTGACTCATCGTCCGCGTCAGACCGATCTGCACGTCCTCCTTTAGCACCATCTCCAGGATGTCCTCCGAATGCCCGGTCTTCACCGATACCGATACCCGCGGATAAGCCGCCACGAACCGCTCCAATAGCCCCGGTAGGCCATAGGTCCCAACCCCAGGCGAAGCCCCCAAAACCAGCCGCCCGCCCGAACCCCCCCGCAACTCCTCCAGCCTCCGCTTCCCCTCCCCGAAACTCCCCACGCACCGTTCCGCGTGCGGTAGAAACTCCCGGCCCGCCTCCGTCAACCGCATCCCCCGGCTCGTCCTGACGAACAGCTCATCCCCGACCTCCTCCTCCAATGCCTTCAACCGCGCCGTCAACGTCGGCTGCGTCAAAAACATCTCCTCAGCCGCACGGCTCACGTTCCCGAGCCGCGCCACCGCCAGAAAACACTCCATCTGTCTGAATAGCATGCTGGCTCCACGGCTCCCTTCGGTCGCGCTGTCAGCTTTCAGGTTTTTGTTTTTGCTGAAGGCTGACTGCTGATGGCTATAAAGCTTTTCTATGACAACAATATAAACGAACAATTGGACTTATGACAAGAGGGTAAGTTAACGTTCCGTTTACGTTAGGGGCAAGCACGAAAGGAAGTGAAGCCATGATCCCGGTTCAGTACAGGGATTCGCAGACGGAGGAGGTCCTGGAGCGGCGCTACGAGGAGGGGGCTCCGGGTATCGGGGAACGGGTGAGGATCGGGTTCGAGGATTATCAGGTGCTTTTCCGGTGGCGGTGCGTGCCGACTTCTTGCATCGTCTACGTGCGGCGGGCCCCGGCTGAGGTCCGTGTCAGCGCCGCAGCCTAGTTTACGCGGGCTCCGAGCGTCGGTTGCGGCGGCTTGCTAGAGTAGATTTCCTCTAGCAGCTTCAGGAAGGAGCCCGTGGGAACCATGCAGAATGCCGAGCAGCGGTTTGGGGAAGGGGTCGAGTTCACGGCCCCCATACCGGAGAAGTACGATGAGGTCTTGTCGCCTGAGGCGGTCGCCTTCGTGGCGAAGCTGGCGCGGGAGTTCTCCGGGAGGGTGGACGAGGTTCTCGGAGTGCGCGAGGAGTGGCAGGCGAAGATAGACGCTGGTGAGATGCCTGACTTCCTCGAGGATACGAAGGACGTCCGGGAGGGTGATTGGAGGGTCGCTCCGGTGCCGGAGGATTTGCAGGATCGGCGGGTGGAGATCACTGGTCCTCCGGATCGGAAAATGCTCATCAACGCGCTCAACTCCGGCGCGAGCACGTACATGACGGACTTCGAGGACGCCAACTGTCCGACCTGGATCAACATGCTGGAGAGCCAGCAGAATCTGCGCGATGCGATAGTCCGCACCATCTCCTTCGATGACCCGGATACGGGCAAGCACTACGAATTGAACGAGGATACGGCGGTCCTGATCGCCCGCCCCCGCGGCTGGCATCTCTTCGAGAAACACATGCTGGTTGACGGCAAGGGAGTTCCCGGCGGCATCTTCGACTTCGGCCTGTATTTCTTCCACAACGCCCAGAACCTTCTGGACCGGAACTCGGGGCCGTACTTCTACCTGCCGAAGATGGAGCACTATCCAGAGGCGCGGCTGTGGAACGACATCTTCAACGCGGCCCAGGATGAACTCGGGATACCGAGGGGCTCTATCAAAGCGACGGTGCTGCTTGAGACGTTCCCGGCGACGTTCGAGATGGATGAGATCCTCTACGAGCTCCGCGACCACTCTGCGGGCTTGAACGCCGGGCGTTGGGACTACATCTTCAGCTACATAAAGACGTTCCGTAACCGTGAGGACCGGTTGCTGCCGAACCGGATCGAGGTGACGATGACGGTCCCGTTCATGCGGGCGTACACGCTGCTCCTCATCAAGACGTGCCACAAGCGCGGCGCCCACGCTATCGGAGGCATGGCCGCCCAGATTCCGGTTCCGAACGACCCGGAGGCGAACGAGGCGGCATTCGATAAGGTCCGCTCGGACAAGGAGCGCGAGGCGAACGACGGCCACGACGGGACGTGGGTGGCCCATCCCGGCATGGTCGCGCTCGCCAAAGAGGTCTTCGATGAGATCATGCCCCAGCCCAACCAGCTAGATAAGATCCCGGACGCCAATCCCACCGCGGCGGAGCTCTCCGAACCCTCCGAGGGCAACATCACCGAGGACGGCCTCCGCAACAACGTGAGCGTCGGCCTCCAGTACATCGGTGCGTGGCTCGCCGGCCGCGGCGCCGTCCCCGTCTTCAACCTGATGGAGGACGCGGCGACGGCGGAGATCTCACGCGCCCAGGTGTGGCAGTGGGTCCACAACCCCGGCGGCGTCTTCGACGATGGCACCGAGGTGACCGCGGAGCTATTCGACCGGATCCTCAAGGAAGAGATGGATCGCCTGCCGGAGATCGTCAACAAGGATCGCACGAAGAACGACCGCTTCGAGGATGCCGCGAAGCTCTTCGAGCGCATCTCCACAGACGACCAGTTCGTCCCGTTCCTGACCCTCCCAGGATACGAGATCCTGGAGAAGTAGGAGCACATTCCAGACTTAACCAACATCGGGGCGGGCGGTTCCGGGGAAAGGCCGTCCGCCTTTCTCATGCCCGGAAACGAACAACTCGTCCTCTTCTTGACACGCCCCGAAAAAGTGTTCACAATGGTTAGATACAAAACACACGTATATACGTT
>JBPCLT010000261.1:0-6127 GCA_051003015.1 Rubrobacteraceae bacterium
TCCCGCTGGCGCGCTGCTTGATCTCCCTGAACGACCCCGTCTTGTGGGGGTTCGCGAGCCCGCTCTCCGTGAGCTTCCCGACCCGGCGCTACCTGCACGTCGCGGTGAACGGCCGCGTCGTGGAGCCGGACTCCTTCGCCCCGGCGGTGGCGAAAGCATATGCGGATCTTCTCCCGAAAGGCCGGCATCCTGCTGCGTTCCTGCGTCTGGAACTCGGCCCCGGCGAGGTTGACGTGAACGTTCACCCGGCCAAGAGCGCCGTGCGCCTGCGCGGCGGACGTTCAGCCTACCCACTCGTCGTCGGGACCATCCGGGCGGCTCTGGCTCCGGATCGCGACGGTGGTGGAGCCCTGACGGAGGGGCTGGATCTCACGGACCTCTCTCCCATCGGTCAGTTCGCCGGACGGTGCATCGTTGCCCAGGAGGGCGAGGACCTCATCATCCTCGACCAGCACGGTGCGCACGAGCGCATCCTCTACGAGCGGCTCCTGAAAGACCCGAAAGGCGAGCCCATCAGTTTGCCGCATCCCGCCATCGTCCGGCTGCCGGAAGACCTCGCGCCGGAGGTCTGGGGTTTCGAGGTGGAGTTGCGGTCTCTGGGCTTCGAGTTCGAGCCGTTCGGGCAAGCGGCGGTGCGTGTACGAGCGGCGCCGGAGACGGTCACGGACCCGGAGGCCGCCTTGATCGCAGCCGTGGAGGCTCTCGCCGGGGGCGAGGACCTTGCGAAGGCCCTCGCCTGCAAGGGTTCCACCCGGTTCGGGGAGAGTCTGTCTCGTGAGGAGATGAGCCTGCTCTTGAAAGAATGGGCCACCTGCGAGTTCAGAGAGGTCTGCCCCCACGGGCGGCCGATAGTGAAGCGGATCACGCTCGCGGATCTGCTCCGCGAGTTCGGGAGGGTCTAGCCTGCGGCTAATCTCTGACTAGTCGTCTTCGAGCAGGGTCTGACCCAGGTTGAGAATCGTCGGGGCCCACAGTCCGACGAAGATCGCCGACTCGCGCCGTCCCGAGAAGTACAGCGCCAGGGAGATGAGGATCGAGATGAGTGTCCCCCCGACGTAGATTCCTTTGCCGCCATCCATAATTTACCTCCTGTTTGGCTCTCTGTTCCGTTCACCGCAATATACCCGGCGACCCTTTCTGTAAACTGTGTGAGCGATCATAGGTAGAAGGATATCGACGTAGGAGGGGTAGCATGTTCCGCAGCGAGGGAGACGCCACGAGGCACGAAAGACCACGCCGACCGGACCTCGGGGGGCGCTCGACGGTCTACGGGACGCGGGGCGCGGTAGCCTGCGAGCATCCACAGGCGGCTCTCGCGGGCATACGCGCGCTCGACGCCGGGGGAACCGCCGCCGACGCCTGCGTTGCGATGGCCGCTTGCATGACCGTGCTCGCCCCGATGACGACCGGTATGGGAGGTGACGCCTTCCTGTTGTTCTATGATGCTGGAACAGGACGGGTGCTTGGCGCGAACGGTTCGGGACGCGCTCCACGCTCCGCCACCATCGAGAAGCTAAATAGCAGAGGAATAAAGGAGATCCCCGAGCGCGGCGGTCTCGCGGTCACGGTCCCCGGCGCCGTGAGGCTCTGGGAGGATGCCGCGGAGCGCCTGGGGCGGCTGCCGCTTGCGGAGTTGCTCGAGCCCGCCCGGACTATGGCCGATGACGGATTCCCCGTCTCCGAGGTCGTCGCCCGCTATTGGGAGGCTGGGGAGGATCTTCTCCGCAAGAACGAGGCTGCCACGCAGGCGCTTCTACCGAAGGATAGGGCACCCGTCGCTGGAGAGATCTTCCGCATGAGAGACTTCGCGAACACTCTGGCCGCCGTAGCCACGGACGGCGCCGATGCTTTCTACAAAGGCGAGATAGCCCGGAGCATCGCGCGTGCAGCGCAGGACGGCGGCGGCTACCTGAGCGAAGAAGACCTCGCGGCGCACGAGACCACCTGGGTCGAGCCCATCTCCACCGACTACCGGGGCGTGAGGGTGCATGAGATCCCGCCTCCCGGACAGGGTATCGCGGCGCTGGAGATGTTGAACATCCTCGAGGGCTTCGACATGGCGGGGCTCGGGACGACGAGCGCGGAGCGTATCCACCTTGAGGCCGAGGCCAAGAAGCTGGCATATCAGGACCTCTATGATGAGATCGGCGACCCGGATTTCTGGCGGCACGCGGAGATACCGACGGAGCGTCTGCTCTCCAAAGACTACGCGGAGGCTTTGAGAGATCGAATCTCCCCCGACCGAGCCGCCGGACGAGTCGCCGAGCCCGCGCTCGGGGAGGACACGACCTACCTGTGCGCCGTGGACGCGTACGGCAACGGATGCTCGTTCATAAACAGCCTGTACATGGGCTTCGGGAGCGGCATCGTGGCCGGGGGGACGGGCGTCACCCTCCAGAACCGGGGCCACTCCTTCCGCCTCGACCCGGACCACCCGAACGCCCTCGAACCGGGCAAGCGCCCGATGCACACCATCATCCCCGGCCTCGTCACCGACGCCGCCACCGGCGCCCTCTGGTCCGTCTTCGGGAACATGGGCGGCCCGATGCAGCCCCAGGGTCACGCTCAGCTCATCGTGAACCTCATAGACCACGGCATGTACCCGCAGGAGGCCGTGGATCATCCCCGCCACTTCCACGGCGGCGGCACCCTCCTCGTCGAAGGCCGCGTTCCCGAAGAAGAAGTGCAAAAGCTCCGGGACATGGGCCACGAGGTCGAGGTCGGCGCGGACTACGTGGTCCCGGTCGGCGGCGCCCAGATCGTCCGCGTCCGGGAAGATGGCGTCAGGGAAGCCGGCAGCGACCCCCGCAAGGACGGCTGCGCGCTGGCGCAATAGAGCTTTTAGCAGTCAGTTTTCAGCCATCAGCGGTCAGCTTCGCTCCCTGAAAGTAGTGGTCGCGGAGGGAGCTGTCGTGGGTGCCGGTCCTCATGCAGCACTTCTTGAAAACGCCATCCTGAGCCACACGGGCAGGGGTCGTTGCGGCCGAGCTTCTCCAGGAGTTCCTTATTGTCGTGGACGACGCGCTCGCCGTGTTTGACGTGTGTCTCGGAGGGGAAGCCGCGCCGACGCTTACTGGTGCGCTCGAAAGGAGGGCGTGTCGTCTGATCTGTTCTTCGGCATGGCCGCGCCTCCTCTCTTCGTCGCTGGAACGGAGGCAAGATACCATGTCCGCAGATGTCAAGAAAGCGTTCCGGCCAGAAAAATTATAAGCTAAAGCCTGATACCTGAGACCTGAAACTTAAAAGGAGATCACATGCCGGTGAAGTTCGGGGTGTTCGTGCCGCAGGGGTGGAAGATGGACCTGGTCGAGATTGAGGATCCGGTCGAGCAGTATGAGGCGATGACCAACGTGGCGCGGGTGGCCGAGGCGACGGGCGCCTACGATTCGATCTGGGTCTACGACCACTTCCACACCGTGCCCGAACCGACAATGAACTCGGTCTTCGAGTGCTGGACGGCGACCGCGGGCCTCAGCCGCGACACCTCGCGCATCAACATCGGGCAGATGGTCACCTGCAACGGCTACCGCAACCCGGCGTTGCTAGCCAAGATCGCCTCGACCACCGACGTGATGAGCAACGGACGGCTCCTCTTCGGGTTCGGGGGTGGATGGTACGAGCACGAGTGGCGGGCCTATGGCTATGGTTTCCCCGAGACGCCGGAGCGGATGAGGATGTTCAAGGAGGCGACGGAGATCATCCACCGTATGTTCACCGAGGACAGCGTGACCTTCGACGGCGAGTTCTACAAGCTGGACAGGCCCATCAACGAGCCGAAAGGCACGCGGAAGCCGCATCCTTCGTTCTGGATCGGGGGCGGCGGCGAGAAGGTGACGCTGCGGCTCGTCGCCAAATGGGGCGACGCCTGCAACGTCGGGGGCGGGAACCCCGAGAGGATTCGGCACAAGCTCGAAGTCCTGAAGGGGCACTGCGAGAGAGAGGGCAGGGACTACGAGGAGATCACCCGCTCGACCTCCATCAACGTCCATCTGCTCGAAGACGGCGAAGACCCGGAGACGGCCACCGAGCGGGCGCGCATGGGGCGCACGTATGAAGACTACTCCAGGGAATACATGGTCGGCACGGTGGAGGAGATCAAGACACGCATCCGGCCGATAGTGGACGCCGGGGCCGACTACATCATCACCTACCTGCCCCGCGTCGCCTACGAGCCCGAGATGGTCGAGCGATTTGCCAGGGAGATCATCCCCGAGTTCGCCTGAATTTGCTCTCGAAGAAACGATATTGTCTAATACGGGCCAGCGTTTGGCGGCGAACGGGGGAGGGACCGCATGGCTGACGTTACCGAAGGGCGCACGGGCGAGGCTTCGGCTGGGGAGGCCCCTACTAGCTGGGGGCGGCGGCTGCGCCTGATCGGACCCGGGCTCGTCGTAGCGGCGACCGGGGTGGGGGCGGGAGACATGGTCACCTCGCTTACGGCGGGCACACAGTTCGGGACGGTCCTGGTATGGGCCATCATCCTGGGCGCAGTATTGAAGTTTACGCTCACCGAGGGACTCGGGCGCTGGTACATGGCTACCAGGACGACGATCCTCGACGGCTGGCGTTCGATGGGATTGTGGGCCAGCATCTACTTCATCGTCTACCTGGCGCTGGTCACGTTCTTCTACGGTGCGGCGGCGCCTTCGGCCTCGGCCCTCGCCGTTGACGCCATGTTCCCTGGACTGATGCCTTTCTGGTTGTTGGCGGTGCTGCACTCCGTCATCCTCGGATTCGGGATCTGCACTATCGGGAAGTACAAGCTCTTCGAGCGGGTCATGGAGTTCTTCGTCGGCCTGATGTTCATAACGGTCGTGGGGCTTGCGATCCTGCTCGGCCCGAACGTTGGTGAGCTTGCCCTGGGCACGATATTGCCGAGGATGCCGGAAGGCTCTCTGCCCTTCGTGCTGGCGGTCATCGGGGGCGTGGGTGGGACATTCACGCTCGTCTCGTACACCTACTGGGTGCGCGAGCGCGGCTGGCGGCGTCCGTCCTGGATCCCGATGATGCGCACTGACCTCGGCGTCGGGTATCTCATGACAGGGATCTTCATGGTGGCGATGCTGGTCGTCGGGGCGGAGCTGCTGTTCGCCGGTGGGGAGAGCATAAGCGGGGAAGAGGGACTCGTCACCCTCTCCGACCCAATAGCCGAGCGTTTCGGGGTGGTGGCGAGCTGGCTGTTCCTGATAGGTTTCTGGGCCGCTGCGACCAGCTCCATCACCGGCGCCTGGAACGGCGGCGCCTACCTCTTCGGTGACCTGATACGCTCCATGCGCCGCGTGCCCGAGGAGCAGGGGGAAGAATATCTCTCCGAGAAAAGCATATGGTTCCGCCTCTTCCTCGCCTGGCTCACCTTCCCGCCGATGGTCCTGCTCGCCTTCGACGAGCCGGTGACCATCGTGATCATCTACGCCTCTTTAGGCGCCATCTTCATGCCGTTCCTCGCGATCACGCTCATATGGCTTCTCAACCTCCGCGTGGGCCGCGAGTTCCGCAGCGGATGGCTCTCGAACCTGATCCTGGGCTTCTCCGTGCTGCTCTTCATCGCCGTGGCCGCGCAGGAGATCATCGGGGCGTTCCAGGGAGGTTAGGTTACGTCAGTCCTTTGTCAGACAGCCACTTCGATATGAGCGGTAGGATTGTCTCAGCGGGGCTTTGAGTATCGAACGGATCATATAATTTACTCACTAAGTCAGCAGGCAGTGTGGCAAGCGTCTGGTCTTTGAGGAGGCACACAGGCTTGCGTAGAGCAAACATATAGCCAACCTCCAGTGCAACATTCGGGTTGTAGGTTTCCGCGTCGATGCGGTCGTAAATTGCCATACCTAGTCCACATCCGTGCATGTAAGTGAGAATGTTGTAGAAGAGGTCGTCGTGATAACGTTTGTCGTCTGCTCGGACACCCTTGATAGCCTCTTCTCTCAATCCCTCCTTTACGGCTTCTGTAATTTCATTGTGCATTCTGGTGCGTCCAAACTGCATCATAATGAATGCGACTTTGAGCTTCCGTCAATAGGGAGCACATCTTACGTGTAAAGCGGGCACGGGTGATCCATCATGCGGGGAGTTCTCCACGCTTCCCGAGCCGAAGGAGCATGCCCCGTGCCCGCGATCCAACCATACATCA
>JBPCLT010000262.1:0-4839 GCA_051003015.1 Rubrobacteraceae bacterium
TCCTGGGACGTCTCGGCTGACCTCGCCGCCCTCGCCCGGACGCCGGTGGCCGTCGTCTGTTCCGGCGTCAAGTCTATCCTGGATGTGCCCGCCACGCTGGAGCAACTCGAGACCCTGGGCGTCCCGGTGGCCGGATTTCGCACCCGGCGCTTCCCCGGCTTCTACCTTACGGACTCGGGCATCCCGCTTGACTGGAGCGTTGAGAGCGAGGAAGAAGCCGTCCGGCTCGTAGCCGCTTCCCGGTGGATCGGTCAGGAACGCTGCGGTCTCGTCATAGCGAACCCGATCCCCGAGGATGAACAACTGGACCCCGGCCTCCACGACCGCGCGCTCGCGGACGCGCTCGCAGAACTGAATCGCTGCGGCGTCAGGGGGAAGGATGTCACGCCGTTTTTGCTGGAGCGTTTCCGGGAGGCGACGGGAGGCGAGAGCCTGCGGGTGAACGAGCGGATAGTGCGCAACAACGCCCGTCTGGCGGCCCGCATCGCAGTGGCTTTGTCGGGAATCCACGAACGTTGAGCAAACCATCTCCGGTCGTGGTGATCGGGGACCTCCTCCTCGACGTGCTGGCCGAGGTCGGCGGCCCTATCGCCCGCGGGACCGATACTCGCGCGGCCATCAGCGTCCGGGCCGGGGGGTCGAGCGCGAACATGGCCGTCTGGCTCGCCCGGCTCGGCGTCGAGACGCACTTCGTGGGCAAGGTCGGGCGGGACGTGTTCGGACGCTCCCTGGCGGAAGAACTGGAGCGCGAGGGCGTGGTCCCGCGTCTGGCGGAGGATCATTCCGCGCCGACCGGAAAGGTGGTTATCCTCGTGGACGATGTTGGGGAGCGGACCATGATCACCGACCGCGCCGCGAGCCAGCGCCTGCGCCCCGAAGACCTGCCCGATGACCTCTTCGAAAGGGGACGCCATCTCCACCTCTCCGGCTACGGTTTCTCCCACCCGGACTCCCGGAAGGCCGTCATCGAAGCCCTGAACCGGGCCCGCGAGGCGGGCATGACGGTCTCCGTGGACCCGTCATCCGTCGCCGTTTTGAAAGAGATTGGCGCTGAACAGTTCCTGGAGTGGACCTCCGGCGCCGGCCTCCTCTTCCCGAACCTGGAGGAGGGCGCGTTGCTCGCGGGAGTCACGGACCCGGTGTCCATCATAGGGACGCTCCGGGGAAACTATTCCGGCGTCGCGCTCAAGCTGGGCGGGGAGGGCGCCGCGTACGGAGGAGAGGACGAACCGTTCATTCGTCTCCCGGTGGTCCCGGCGCGGGTGGTTGACACGACGGGGGCCGGGGATGCGTTCTGCGCGGCGTTCATCGCATCCTGGCTCTCGGATGACGCTCCCGGCACATCTCTGCGCCTGGGATTGGAGCAGGCGTCGCGGGTCGTGGGGGAGATCGGGGGCCGCTAAAGCGATTTGCGAAAGGAGTAACCTTCTATGATCCGCTGTCAGAGGGTGTCCTCCCGGTTCTTTCCGCGCCGGACGGCGATGACGACGGCCGCGGACCCGACGACGACCGCCGAGAAGACGAGGAACGCCCAGACGTACTCGGGGGCGCGTTGTCCCAGGAAAGAGTAGACGAGGGTCTGCGGGACGATGCCGAGGGCAGAGGCCAGGATGAAGCTCCGGAACCCCATCGGGGTGAGGCCGGCGGCGTAGGAGATGATATCGAAGGAGACGCCGGGCACGAGACGGGCCAGGAACACGGCGTAGAGTCCCCACCGGGCGAACCAGCGGTCGGCGGATTCCAGGCCAGCCTTGCCGATCAGGGCCTCCACCGGGACCCTTCCGAGTGAGCGTGAGATCCAGAAGCACACCGCCGCCGCCAGCGTGTGCCCGAACACGCTCAACACCCAGCCCCACAATACCCCGAACGCCAGCCCGTTGGCGAAAGTGATGAGGAACGAGGGCAGCGGCGCCGCCAGAGCTTGCAACACCATCAAAAGACTCGACGCCACGGGTGCCCACGCCCCAAACGAGAGGATGTATTCGCGCAGCCCCGCCACGTCCCCGCGCCCGAGGATACCCAGCGCCCGGTTCACCTCCACCCGGAACTCCGCCCACAACAGGTACAACAGCCCGAACGCCGCCGCGATACAGAGGATGAGGCCGGCCTGGACCCACCGCGCCGTCCTCGTATCTGACCGGAATATGGGTGTGGACGACGGCTCGTGGCCGGGCGTGCTCAGGCGTCCTCCTCATCTTTCCTCCCGGACAGCTCTTCGATCAGGGTGAGAAGCGATGAGTGATCCCAGCTGCCGCGTCCCTTCGTCTCCAGTGCCCCGAACATCTGATCCACCATCGCCGCGCCAGTCAACGCGACCCCGTACTCCCTGGCCGCGGCCAGCGCGATAACGAGATCCTTGCGATGGAACTCCACCTTCCCGCCCGGCTCGAAGTCACGCTCCAGGAAGTTCCTCCGCTTGATCTCCATCACCCTGTTTGCTGCCAATCCGCCGGAGAGCGCGTCCAGGATCACCTCCGGGCCCACGCCCGCCTTCGAGCCGAGCGCCAGCGCCTCCGAGACCGCCTCGATGGCGAGCGCCACAACGACCTGGTTCGCCGCCTTCACGACCTGTCCCGTACCCGGAGGACCAACGTGCGTGACGGTCTCTCCCATGACCTCGAAGAGCGGACGCGCCCGCTCGAAGTCCTCCTCCGAGCCGCCGGCCATGATGGAGAGCGTTCCCTCGATGGCGCCAGCGTCTCCGCCGCTTACGGGAGCGTCGAGCATGCCGATGCCCCTTTCTCTTGCGTGCCGGGCGAGGTCTTTCGCCAGCGCCGGAGAACTGGTGCTCGTGTCCACGATCAGGGAGTTCTCTCGTGCTCCGGCGAGAAGACCGTCCTTTCCCACAACGACCGCTTCCACATCCGGTGGTCCAGGCAGCATGGTGATGACGATAGGGCATCTCTCGGCCACTTCACACGGGCTGTCAGCGACCCCGGCGGCGCCTTCGGTGGCGAGTGTTTCGGCCTTCTCGCGGGTGCGGTTGTGGAGGGTCAGTTCGTATCCGGCGTCCATGAGGTTCTTCGCCATGGGGCGGCCCATGATCCCGAGCCCGACGAAACCGATCTTCTGCGGCATCAGCCCTTTCCGGCGACGCTGTCCGACGTGGAGCCACCGCTCCTGCCCCGAGGATACCAGAACGGCGCGCACCGAAACCCGCCGGCTGATGCCACGTATACTCTTGCCGTGAGCAGCGATTTCCCCTTCCAGCGCGCGGCCTTGATCGTCAACACCCGCTCCCGTACCGGGGAACGGGTGTTCTTCCGGGCCCTCGACCGGTTGCAGGATCTCGGCGTGCCCCTGGGGGCAACCTATGCTCTGCGGGACCCCGCCCGCCTACCGGAGACGGTCGCCGAGGTCTTGAACGACAGCCGGAACTACGACCTCGTGATCCTCGGCGGCGGCGATGGCACGGTTAGCTCGGTGGTGGACTCGCTGGCGCACCACGAGGCTACCCTGGGTCTGCTGCCACTCGGCACTGCCAACGATTTCGCCCGCACGCTCGGCATCCCGTCGGACGTGAACGGCGCCTGCGACACCATAGCCCACGGCAAGGTGGTGGACGTGGACCTCGGGCTCGCGGGGGATAACTATTACGTCAACGTGGCTACCGCGGGGTTGGGTGCCGGCGTCACCCGGTCGCTCTCGCCGATGCTCAAGCGCCGCGCGGGCGCTCTCGCCTACCCGATGGCCGCCATCCGGGCGTTCCTGAAGCACGAGCCCTTCTCCGCGACGCTCACCTTCCCTGACGGCGACCGCGAGCCGGTGGAGCTTGGGCGGCTGCTCCAGGTCGCCGTTGGCAACGGTCGTTTCTACGGCGGCGGGATGGTGGTCGCCCCCGGCTCAGGCATAGATGACTCCGGCCTGGATGTCTACGCAATAGAGATGGGGCGTCACAGGGACCTCTTCGGCGTGGCCCGGTATTTCAAGAGCGGGGACTTCATCCGCAACGAGAGCGTGAGCCAGTTCCACGCCGCGCGGGTGCGCCTGGAGACAGATCCCGAGATGCCCGTGAACATAGACGGGGAAGTGGTGGCGATGACCCCACAGGACTTCTCCCTGGCTCCCAACGCTCTCCGCGTGCTCGTGCCTCAGGAGTCCACCGCCGCCAGCTACGAGGGTCCGTTCGGGTCGGGACCTTCCGCATCCTGAATCAGTATCGCTGACTTGCAGAGCAGGTAGCGAAATCATAGACTCCTTCCAGGTGGGAACGGTACTTCAGGAGGTTTCTCATGCGTCCGGAGGATGTAGAAGGACTGACCGTCGGAGGGCTGCTGGATCTTGTAACGGAGAGGCGCCCGGACGATGATGCGCTCGTGTATCCGGATAGGGGGCTGCGCTACTCGTACCGCCGGTTCACGGAGGTCGTCGAGGAGTGTGCCCGCGCCCTCATGGCGCTGGGTCTGAAGAAGGGAGACCACGTCGCTGTCTGGGGCCAGAACGTCCCCGAGTGGGTGACGCTCCAGTTCGCCACGGGCAAGATGGGCGCCGTCCTGGTGACGGTGAACCCGGCGTACAAGAGGCGTGAGTTGAAGTATGTCCTCGAACAGTCAGACGCCGCCGCGCTCTTCCTCACCAAAGGCGTGAAGGACGCGGACTTCATCGAGGTATTGCGCGGCGCCGTCCCCGAGCTTTCGGGAGTCAACGATGGAGGGATCTCCGTCGAAGATCTGCCGTACCTGAAGCACGCCGTCCTCATGGGCGGAGATCCCCCGGATGACTTGCCGGTGATGGACTGGAATGAGTTCGTGGGGCGCGGGCGGGATGTCCGGTCGGAGGAACTTGCGGATCGTCAGTCGTCGCTCGATGCTGGGGACATCATAAACATGCAGTACACCT
>JBPCLT010000263.1:0-3681 GCA_051003015.1 Rubrobacteraceae bacterium
GTCACCGGTACGAGTCGAAGTAACATTATGCACATGGCGTCCGTACAGAGACATACGTCTAAAGCCACGCATTCTGCGGCGAGACCGGACCACGAACCGGTTTCTCACGATGCAGGCTATCTTCTCCCACGTAGAATGATCCTGTAGATCGCCATGACAGAGTTGCGAGAGATTACGAATCGTTGCGAACCTCGACGAAGATCTAAAAACCCTGCTGCATGCCACGCACCCTTAGATCCGCATAACGTGAGCTTATCCCGGGTCAGGAAGTGTCATGCTGACGAGTCGTTGTATAATATCGTATAAATATGTTCACTATAGTTTCAGATTCGGATGGTCTGATAAAGTTGGCAAAATCCGGTGCTCTGCCTGCGTTGCTCTTGGCGGCCAGGGTGCTGGTGCCCCAGGCGGTGTGGGAGGAGGCGGTGGAGGAGGGCAAGCGCGGGATGCACGAGGACGCTCACGTCTTGGAGCGGGTGCTCGCGGCGGAGCCGGGCGGTGCCGAGGTAGTGGACGTCGAGCACACCTTAGATGTCGGCGTGTCGTTCGGGGTTGGAGAGGTCGCCGCGCTTGCGGTGTTCCACCAGTACGGAGCGGACGCAATACTCACCGACGACCGGGCCTTCCTCGGGCTGCTGGCGGGGTCGGATCCCCCGGTGCCGGCCCTGGTCCCAACCGCAGCAGTCGTGGGGCTCGCGGAAGGCGGCCACTTTACCCTCGGCGAGGCTAGGAGGGCTTTGGGCAAACTCAGATCCTCGGTTCGGGAGGACGCCTTCCGGGCGGCGATGGGCGAACTCGAAGAGATGGAGAGAGCGAAGGAGCAGAAGCGATGAGCGAAACGAAGCCGACGAAGCCTTACCCTCTGAGGATCCCGGAGAACCTGATAGAGCTTGCAGAAGCCAAGGGGCGCTCGGAGAGGACCGACCGGTCCACAGCCCTCAGGCAACTCCTCTACTCGGGCGCGGAAGACTACGCGCTGGATCTCCTCGCGAAGGGCCGGATCAGTTCGGGAAAGGCCGCAGAGCTCCTCGATACGAGCATGCACCGGATCCACGAGCTCGCCGCGGAGCGCGGAGTCGAGATCGGTGCCGACAATGAAGACTACCGGCGGTCGCGCGAAACTACGGCCGGCCTCTTGCGGTAGCCAGACGCGGGTAGGGCGTGGCTTCGGCAGACTAAACGGGGGCATTCCGTCTTGGTGGGTAGGTGGAGCGGGTAGCTCCGGATGCGATGCCGGCTCGCCTCGAAGAGATGTCCGGGCGGCGAGGGAGTACGCCGAATTGTGTCGGCACGAGATATGACGGATTCCGAACGGAAGGGGTATGGAAGAAGGTAAGAGCTCTATTTCCCACTCGCGCTCTTACCAGGAGCTCGGGGAGTTTTGGGATACGCACGACTTGAGCGACTATTGGGAGCAGACCGAACCTGCGGAACTTGACGTGGATATCCGCTCTTCGGCCATTTACTATCCTATCGAGAGCCACCTGGCCGCTAAACTAAGCTTCTTGGCAGGACAACGCGGGGTCTCGGCAGAAGCCCTCCTGAATCTGTGGTTGCAGGAAAAGATGTCGAAAGAGACGCCCGCAAAGTAAACTTGGTCCAACACCCTGTAGCAAAGGCGCGGTTTCGAGATAGAAGGAACCCACCGCCGCTACATCTTCCGCGACGGTGGGTTCGTTGACGCCTATTCCATGGCCCGCCTGAAAAGCTGAACCTAGTCGAGCGTGGCGTTGACCTGCACGTCTAGGTTGCCGCGCAGGGCGTTGGAGACGGGGCATCCCTGCTCGGCCTGCTCCACGGCTTGCTGGAAACCTTCGGCGTCGAGGCCGGGGACCCGCCCGCGGACGTCGAGGACCATCGTGGTGATCTTCACCTGGTCGAAATCGAAGGTGCATACGGCACTGATGTTGAGCTCCTCCGCGTCGTTGCCGCCCTCAGCGAGCACGTTGGAGAGCGCCATCGCGAAGCAGCTCGCGTGGGCCGCGGCGATGAGTTCCTCGGGGCTGGTCTTTCCGCTAGAACGCTCCGTACGCGAGGCCCAGGTGACGTTCGCCCCCGTCCACGTCCCGCTGCTCGCGAGGTCGAAGGTGCCCGAACCGCTCTGCAGGTTGCCGTTCCAAACCACGTCCGCGCGTCGTTCCGCAGTGGCCATGTTGTTCTCCTATTTGTTTTCTCGGATACTACGTCGTCAATCCTACCCCGCAGCGCCGGGGTCTAATCTCCCAGAGTTCCTTCCAACCGGTCCCCGTCCGCCGCGGCGCAAGTGGCGTGGGCGGAGGATCACCCCTCGCGGGCGGCTTCTTCCATCTTGCTCCGGTAGGCCTCCGGGTCGCCTTCTTCCAGGCGAACGGCGTCGGCGGTGGTGATGGTCCCGTTGAACAGGAAGGCCGTCTGGCGCAGGGAGGACTCCAGGTCGAACGGGTCGAGGGCTGAGGTGGCGTCTTTGGGGATCACGACGTCGTACCAGCGCAGGGCCGCGCTCGCCGCCGTGTAGTGGACGCAGATGTTGGCGACCGTGCCGCATACGACGACCGTCTTCGTGTTCCACAACCTCAAGAAATGGTCGAGGTGGGTGCCGTAAAACGCGTCGTAGCGAACCTTCCGGATCACGAGCTCGTCCTCGCGCGGCGCCAGCTCGTCCACGATCCCCCAGCCCCACGACCCCTCGCGGGCGTGCTCGGGCCAGATGCCCCACTCCGGATCTCCCCCGGTGTGCGTGTCCTGGGTAAAGACGACCTTCGCCCCGGAACTACGGGCGCCGTCCAGCAAGCCCCGTATCGCCGGGATCGTGCCTTCCGCGTCGGGGACGACGAGCGAGCCACCCTCCTTGACGAAGTCGTTCTGCATGTCCACCACGACGAGGGCGGTCCGCGCCGGGTCGAGACGAACCTCCCCGTGGACCGCGTACTCCGGAACCTCGACGGTGCGGGACATAGAGCCCTCCCTTTCGGATCTCGTGGGAGCTTCCAGTTTACAACGCGGTAGCGTCTCGTCCTCCACCGGTATAGGAGGCCACGACTCCGCGGCTGTACCGCCTGACCATCCCGGAGGTTGCGGCTATTTACCCCGCCGCAGGACGGGCAGGATTTCCCCGATCACGAGCGCGGAGAGGATCAGGGCGGCGCCGAAAACCTGAACCGCAACGAGCCTGTCCCCCGCAAGCCAGTAGCCGAAGAGGGCGGCGAAGACGGGCTCCATCGTAAGGATGATGGCGGTCCGCGCCGCCGGGATGCGTTGCTGCACCGTCGTCTGCACCAGGAAAGCCCCGGCGGAGGCGAGAAGCCCCGTGACGAGCAGGGCCACCCAGACCTCCGGCGGCGGGAACGAGACGGGGGCGAAGAAGGGCCAGGCGGCGGCGAAGAGGAGTGCCATCGCCAGGATCTGGGCCAGGGTCAACCCGCCGGCGTCGTGGTCGGTCGCGTACCTGGAGAGCAGCGCGATGTGCAACCCCAGCGCCGCCGCGCACAGCAGCGTGAGCATGTCCCCCAGGTTGGCGCCCTCGGGCCCCCCACCCGCCAGAAGGACCATCCCGGTCAGGCTCAGGACGACGGCCAGGACGATCTGCCGCGAGGTGTTGGCGCCGAAGAGGATCCTGTCGGCCAGAGGGGCGAACACGACGAAGAGGCCGGTGATGAGGCCCGAGTTTGTCGGCGTGGTGAAGAGCAACCCCGTCGTCTGGAA
>JBPCLT010000264.1:0-5370 GCA_051003015.1 Rubrobacteraceae bacterium
GAGGACCTCTCCGGGGTGCGCGTGATCCGGGCCTTCGCCCGCGAGGACTACGAGACGGCCCGCTACGGCGCCGTGAACGACGAACTTCTGGACAAAAACCTCCAGACAGTGCAGGTCTTCTCCAACAACTTCCCGTTCGTCTTCCTGCTCGCCAACCTGGGCACGCTCGCCATCGTCTGGTTCGGCGGCTGGCAGGTCATAAACGACCGGCTCTCCATCGGGGAACTGGTGGCCTTCAACACCCTGCTCGGGTTCATGCTCTTCCCGATACTGACCATAGGCTTCCTCTCGGCGAGCATCTCTCGCGCCGGAGCTTCGGCCAACCGGGTATTCGAGGTCCTTGACGCCCCCCTCGAAGTCACGGACAAACCGGACGCCCATCCCCTGCCCCCCATACATTGCCGGGTCGAGTTCGACGGCGTCTCATTCCGCTATCCGGGGAGCGGGCGCGATATCCTGAGCAACGTCAATTTCGTCGTCGAGCCGGGGAGCACGGTCGCCATCCTGGGCACGACGGGCTCAGGCAAGTCCACCCTGGTCAACCTCCTCCCCCGCTTCTACGACGTGACGGATGGCGCGGTTCGCCTCGACGGGCACGACGTGCGCGACGTGACGCTCTCCTCTTTGCGGTCCCAGATCGGGATAGTCCTCCAGGAGGCACGCCTGTTCTCCGGGACGGTGCGCGACAACATCGCCTTCGGCAAACCGGACGCCACCGAAGATGAAGTGCGGGCGGCGGCCGAGGCCGCGCAGGCAGGAGATTTCGTGCATGCGTTGCCCGAAGGATACGGGACGGTCATCGGCGAGCGGGGTGTCGGGCTCTCCGGCGGGCAGCGGCAGAGGATCGCCATAGCGCGGGCCTTGCTCGTGGACCCGCGCCTGCTCATCCTGGACGACAGCACCTCCGCCGTGGACGCGGAGACGGAGGCGGCCATTCAGGAGACCCTCGACCATCTGATGCGTGAGAAGCACCGGACGGTGTTCGTCATCGCGCAGAGGATCTCCACGGTACGCGACGCTGACCTCATACTCGTCGTGGATGAGGGCAGTATCGCGGCGATGGGCACGCACGAGGAACTGCGGCAGGGCAGCGAACTGTACAACGAGATCCTGGGCTCGCAACTCGAAGCGGAACCCATCGCGGCGGGCGGGACATCGGATCCAACCAGAGGAGACACGCCATGACCGAAGCCCACAATGCGGAATACGAGATCTCCTTCCTCCGCGGCCTGCGCGCCGTCCGCAACTTCCGTCCCGACCCGGTACCGCAAGAGGTGGTGGACGATGTTCTGGAGGTCGCCCGCTGGTCGGGCAGCGCATCCAACCGTCAGCCGTGGGAGATCGTGGTTCTCCGAGATCCCAAAACGCTCGACGCGCTGGCCGCCATCGAGGGCTACGCGGGGCACCTGGCGGGCGCTCCCCTGGGGATCGTGCTGGTAATGGCGGGTGGGCGGCAGGAGCAAGAAACGTACGACGAGGGACGGCTCTCAGAGCGGATCATGCTCGCCGCCTGGGCGCACGGGGTCGGTTCGAGCATAGGCTGGATCGTCGGCTCCGGCAGAGACGCCGCCAGAGACCTGCTCGGCATCCCGCCGGGGCGCGTAGTACGAACCGCCATCTCCCTCGGCTACCCGGAGGACACGGCGCGCCGCCCTCGTACCGGCGCCGGCCAGGCGCGCAAACCCCTCTCCGAGATAGTCCACGAAGAGCGGCACGGTTAGTAACCGCGAACAGGCCAGGGACGAAAGGAGCCCCCGATGAACGATTCCTTCGACGACGAGACCCTCCGGCTTCTCGACGAAGTCAAGGAGGTCCACGTCGAAACCCGTCGCGACAGTGACGCTCCGGAGCACCGCACGATCATCTGGGTGGTGGTCGTGGACGGCGAAGTGTTCGTGCGCTCCGTGCGCGGTCCCAGGGGCCGCTGGTACCGTGAGATCTCAGCGAACCCGGAAGGCGCGCTGCACGCGGGAGACCGGCGCATCCCGGTGCGCGCCGTTCATGCCACAGACGACTCCACGGTGGAGGCGGTCAGTGAAGCCATCCGGGGCAAGTACGGGCGCACCTCGCCCGGTTCAACTCAGGCAATGCTGAGTCCAGAGACACTGCCCACGACCTTGAAGCTATCGCCCACCTAGGAGATCGGGATGCCGAGGTTCGTGATCCAGGAGCATTTTGCGAGGAGCCATCATTTCGACCTGCGCCTCGAAAGGGACGGCGTCCTCGTCTCCTGGGCCGTCCCCAAAGGCATGCCGGAGGACACGAAAACGAACCGGCTCGCCATGCGCGTTGATGACCACAACCTCTCGCACCTGGATCTCGAAGACGAGACACCGGTCGAAGGCGTCCCAGGCGCGGTGAGGAAGAGCATCTGGGATCGGGGCACGTATGAGGCCGAGGAGTTCGGGAATGACATGGTGATCGTGGCGTTTAGCGGCGAGCGCCTCGACGGCCGGTATGCGATCTTCCGCGCCGGGAAGAACTGGCTGGTCCACAAGATGAAGCCGTCAGGGGAGGGCAGCGATTAGAGGCATCCAATCCATCGCCGGGACGCCCCAGGAGAAGGCGGCAGACCGCGCCACGACGGCGTGGCGGCTCGGCTCGGAGCTTGCGCCGTACACAAAGACGCTGGCCTGGGTGTTCGTGCTGGTCGTGCTTGGAGGCGTTTCGCAGGCGAGCGGGCCGTGGTTGATCGGGCGCGCCATAGACCAGTACATCCTCCAGGGAGACGCAGCTGGCCTCTCCCGGACGATGCTTTGGTTGCTCGGCGTCTACCTGCTCGGGACGTTCGCCTCGCGGGGGCAGGTCTACGGGGTAGGCTCCGTCGCCCAGCGCCTGCTGGCCTCGATGCGCCGGCGTATTTTCGACCGGCTCCAGCATCTGCCGCTGAGATACTTCGACCGGCGGCCCATTGGCGACCTGATGAGCCGCGTCACCAACGACGTGGATACCCTGAACCAGCTCTTCTCGCAGGGTTTGACGCAGCTACTCGGCTCGCTCTTCAGCCTCATCGGCATCCTGGTGGCGATGCTCGTCTTGCAATGGAACCTGGCGCTGGCTTGCTTCGCTGTCATCCCGATAATGTTCGTGACGACAGCCTACTTCGCACGCCGGGCCAGGAGTGCATTCCGGCTCACCCGCGAGACGGTCGGGGACGTCACCGCCGGGCTGCAGGAGGACATCGTCGGGGTGCGTGAGGCGCAGGCGTTCGACCGGACAGAGAGGAACATAGCGCGCTTCCGGGAGCGCAACGCCGCCAACCGGGACGCCAACGTGCAAGCGGTCGCCATCACCTCGGCCTTCTCCCCGGCGATAGACGTTCTCAGTACCCTGGCGACTGCGTTGGTCATCGGGTATGGTGGATATCTGGTCTTCGCGGGCTCGCTCTCGGTCGGGGTATTGACGGCGTTTTTGATCTACGTCCAGCAGTTCTTCCGTCCCATCCAGCTCGTCTCCCAAGTCTACACCCAGGCCCAATCCGCCCTCGCCGGCGCGGAGCGCATCTACGAGATCCTGGACGAAGGCCCAGAACCCCCCGATCCACCCGAAGCCGGAGAGACCGGCGCACCGGAAGGCCGTATCTCCTTCGAGGACGTCGCTTTCGCCTACGAGCCGGGCCGTCCCGTCCTTCACGGCGTTAGCTTCGAGGTGAAACCGGGACAGACCGTGGCGCTCGTCGGCCCGACCGGCGCCGGAAAGACCACCATCGCCAGCCTCATCCCACGTTTCTACGACGCGACGGATGGAGCGATCCACATAGACGGTCGTGACGTTCGCGCCTTCGCCCGCAAGGATTTGCGGCGGAACATCGGGATCGTGCTCCAGGAGCCATTCCTGTTCTCCGGCACGGTCGCTGAGAACATCGGCTACGGCCGGGACGACGCGGCCCGCGAAGAGATAGAGGCCGCAGCCCGCGCCGTTGACGCCCACGGCTTCGTGGCTGAATTGCCTGACGGCTACGATACCGTTCTGGGAGAGGGCGGCGGTTCGTTGAGTCAGGGGCAGCGACAACTCCTCTCGTTCGCCCGGGCTGTCTTGACGGATCCGCGCATCCTCATATTGGACGAGGCGACGAGCAATATAGACACGCGCACGGAGGCCATCATCCAGGAGGCGCTCGCCACGCTGCTCAAAGGACGCACGAGCGTTGTGATCGCGCACCGCCTCAGCACCATCAGGAGCGCGGATGTGATCCTGGCGGTAAAGGACGGTCGCATCGCCGAGCGCGGGACCCACGAGGAGTTGTTGGAGAAAGATGGCCTCTACGCAGACCTGTACCGCCGACAGTTTCGGGAACGAGTACCATCATGAGACAATCTCTATTCCACGGAAAGGGGAGCGAATGAACGGTTTTCCAGAGAAGATACTGCTGTCCACCGACGGCTCGGAGGGTGCGATCCGGGCTACCGAGGCGGCTTCGGACCTTGCTAATAGGGCCGGCTCGGAGTTGCACGTCGTCCACGTCTGGCACGACGTACCCGGCTTCGCCCACAAGTTCGTGAAGGCGGAGCTAAGGCGCCAGGGGCAGGAGAAGCTCGACGAGGAGGTAGGCAAGATCGAGGATTCCGGCGGGCGGGTGACGCGAGCCCATCTCCGGGGAGGGCGCACATCGAACGAAGTCATCGCCCTCTGCGACAGGATCGGGGCTGGGCTCCTGGTCGTGGGAAGCCGCGGGCTCAGCCCGGTGCAACGCCTCCTGATGGGGAGCCACTCCGAGGAGATCGTCCACCGCGCCCACGTCCCGGTCCTGGTAATACGCGGTGGAGAGAGCTTGTGGCCTCCAGCCCGCGTCGTCATCGGGGAAGACTTCTCGGACGACGCCCGCCGCGCCGGAGACCTGGCGGCGAGCATCGGGAGCCACTACGGATCACAAGGTCTGCTCGTCTACGCCCACCCGGGCCTGCCGGATAACCAGGACATGCGTGAGCGCGACGAGGCGCGGCTGGAGGAACGGGCCGCCGAACTGGAAGGGGTCCTGGGGAGCCGGCCCGGCATTCGGGTGTCCGGCGGCTACCCGGCCTCCGCCTTGATCGAGGCGGTCCAGGGGGAAGAGCGTCCGTCCTTCGTGGCCGTCGGCAGCCGGGGTCTGACGGGCGCGCGCCGCTCCCGGATGGGGAGCGTCTCCACCAAAGTCGTGACGGCCTCGCGCGGGCCGGTCCTCGTCTGCCCGCCCATCGAGTAGATGAGTCTGTCGGAAGGAGCGGGCATGAGCACGGGGAGTACGGGCATCCACCACGTCACCGCGATCGCGGGAGATCCACAACGCAACGTGGACTTCCATGCGGGTTTGCTCGGCCTTCGGATGGTCAAGAAGACCGTGAACTTCGACGACCCGGAGACCTACCATCTCTACTACGGCGACGGCGCGGG
>JBPCLT010000265.1:0-3920 GCA_051003015.1 Rubrobacteraceae bacterium
CGGCTCAGGCCGGAGATGCGGTCCATCTCCTCTGCGGAGAGATCGAAATCGAAGATGTCGAGGTTGGCCCTGAGATGGTCTTCGCTCGACGCTTTGGGGATGGCGGAGACTTTCTCCTGCTGGATGAGCCAGCGGAGAGCGGCCTGGGCGGCGGTCTTGCCGTGGGCCTCGCCTATCTCACGAAGCGTAGCGTCGTCGCCGGCGCCACCACCGGAGAGGGGGCGGTATGCGGTGAGCAGGTCGTCCATGCTCCGGGCCTGGGTTCGACTATGCCCCTGGTCCCTGTACGGATGGTACTCGACCTGGTTGCAGAAGATCTCCGCGTGTTCCGCCGCCTCCTCGACGAGCGTGGTGGAGAAGTTGCTCACCCCGATGTGCCTCACGCTCCCCTCATCCTGCAACTCCCGCATAGCCCCGAGGGTCTCGCCGAGAGGCACACCGTTCGGCGGCCAATGCATCAAGAGAAGGTCTATGTGGTCCGTGCCGAGCTTCCGCAGGCTCTCATGCGTGGTCCGGATCACCCGTTCTCGCTCGAAGTCGCTCGGCCACACCTTCGTGGTGATGAAGACCTCTTCCTGGTCCATGTCGGACGCTTCTATACCCTGCCCGACCTCCGCCTCATTGCCGTACATCTGGGCTGTGTCTATGTGCCGGTATCCCATCGAGAGTGCGCGTTCGACAGCCCGCGTACACGCCTCCCCGGTGAGCCGGTACGTCCCCAGTCCCAGCGAGGGGGCCTTCTCACCCTTTATCGTCTGATACTCCATCGCGGCCTCCTTTTGCAAAGTTTCGGTTACCGTAACATCCCGCAGCCGGAGCGGCAGTTTTAGCGATCCTTTGGGACGAAGGATTCTTCCGTTCTGCCTTCGAGCTCGGCGACGGCGGTGAGGAACCAGTCGGGGCGGGGTTGCACCTCGGCGGATACGGGGTCGAAGAATACGTGGGCGGCGGAGCTTTCGCATACGAGGGTTCCATTCTCGAAAGAATCTCCTTTTCGGAGCTCGAAGTCCATGGCGTATGAGCGGTTGCCGACGGTGCGGATCGCGGCGGCGCCGTGGAGGGTGTCGTCGAGCAAGATCGGGGCTTTGTAGCGGACGGTGGTCTCGGCGATCACATACCTGGCGCCGGGGATGTCTCCCGCTTCCAGGCCCTCGAAGCCGATCCGGCCGGCCAGGGCGCGCCAGTAAGACAGCCGGATCTCCTCGAAGAACATCAGGTGGACGGCGTTGTTGACGTGGCCGTATGGGTCGAGGTCCCCGTAGCGGATGGGCAGGCTCATGACGACAGGTGGGTTCTTCAAGGGCGTTCCTTTCGGGTAGGGTTCTCGGGAGCATGCAAAACTGTACACACTATCCCCTGACGCTATCTGGTTTAATCCGTGTTGATGGAACACGAAGACTATCTGGAGCAGGGCGAGACGCTGGCGGAAGAAGGTCTCTTCGAGGAGGCTTTGGGGAGGTTCGAGCAGGCGCTGGCGGCGGCGCCGGAGAACCCGGAGGTCATAGAGGCCGTTGGGCGGACGCTCCTGAACCTGGATCGCCTGGAGGAGGCGGAGGCGAGCTTCCTGGACGCCCTGGAACTGGACCCGGAGTGGGCCGGACCCCGGATGGGGCTGGCGCTGGTGGCTATTCGGCGCGACGAGCCGTTCAGGATCGTCCACCACCTCGAACGCGCCATCGAGGCGGACCCCGAGTACCCCGAAGCCTACGTGGAACTGGGCCGCTACTACGGCATGATGGACGAGAGCTCTCTGGCGAAGGCCACGTTCGAGCGTTGGACCAGACGTTACCCCGAGGACGCCGACATGCTCATAAACGCCGGCCTCACCCTCTTCGACGCCGCAGACTACGCCGAGGCGCTGGAGTTCTTCGAGGCCGCCATGTACGTCGCCGGCGACCCCGACGGCGAGCAGAGGAGCGGGGCCCGCACCTTCCGGGCCAACTCCCTCGACATGCTCGGCCGCTACCCGGAGGCAGTCGCCGCATACGAAGAGGTCATAGAAGAGACCCCGGACTGGTGGGAGGCGCACGCGAACCTGGGGATCTGCCACGCCCGCAACGACCGCATGGAGGAGGCCGAAGCGGCCTTCCGACGGGGACTCGAAGACTGTCCCGGCTCCCCGGAGATAAGGGACGAACTAGCCGCCCACCTCCTCTCCCAGGAGAAGAACCTCGACGAAGCCCTGAAGCTCTCGGAGGAGGCCGTGGCCCTGGGCCGCGACGAGGTCAGGCATCTCTACACTTTAGGCGAAGCGCGGCTCGCGGTGGAGGACGAGGCTGGGGCGGCGGAAGCCTACCGCGGCGTGCTCGCCCTCGACCCATCCGACCCCGCCGCGCACCTGGAGTTGGGACTTTTGCACGAGCGGCAGGGCGACGTGGCGCGGGCCGAAGAGCACTTCATAGAAGCCCTCAAGGAAGACCCGGCCAACCCCAGGGCCCTGTACTCCTACGCGAGCCTCTACTACACGGCCGACGACCTGGAGACGGCGGAGGAGATCCTCGCCCGGGCCGTGGCCGTGGACCCGGCGTACTCCCCGGCCCTCTCGGCGCTCGCCAGCATCCGCGCCCGCCGCGGCGAGTACGGCGTCGCCCTGGACTACATCGAGAAGGCCGTCGAGGCGGGCGAGAGCGACGCCTCGCACTTCGAGCGCGCCCTGGAGTTCGCGCCCCTGCGCACGGACCCCCGCTTCCGTAAGCTCCTGTCCCGCATGGGCGCGAGTGGGAGCTAGTCAGGCGGAACCCTGGCGAAGGGTCGCTACGTCCGTGGCGCGGGAGTCGGGAGTTCGTTTTTCGACTCCCGGCCAGGATGAGACGGGAAGTAATCAACCGGATTCCGCATGAACTCTGCCTTCGCCCTCGGTCTGCTCCTCGCTCTGGCGGGGCTCGCCGGGATCTCTTTCGGACTCCACGCCCTCCTGAGAGGCGGCCGGAGCGAGCGCGCCGGCGGCATCGGACCCATCCCCGAACGCAGCGTCCACCTCATCGCCGGCGTCAGGATGTTGCTCGTAGGCTCTTTGAGCCTCGCCGCCGGCGCGTACCTGCTGTGGCAAGATTGGAGTTAGCCAGGCTTCAGCCTTTCGTTCTTGCCGTAGCCTGAAACCTGATGCCTGAAACCTAAAGAAGCTCCAGGTTCCGGGTGGCGTCTTTGAGGTCCATGAAGAAGCTTTGCGCCTGGATGGCGCGTTCGCGGGCGATGTAGGCGCTGCTCTGCAGGATCAGGAACCCTGGGATGCTCCGGTGCAGGCTCTCGGCGTGGCGGACGGCCGACGGAAGATCCGGAACCTCATCCTCCAGACCGACCATCGAGATCACACGCCCGATGCCGACGGCGCCGAGGTAGTCGAGGGCGACGGCGTCCTTGAGCAAGGTCCCCTCCACCCAACGCCCTCGTTCCGGCCCCGGCGGATGGTGGGAGACGGCGTCTGACACTATGCGAGCCGCCTCCTCGGGGAAGTCCAGGTCGCGCAGGATACGCTTCGCAACGGTCGCCGAGCGCCGCGCATGGTCCCTGGCCTCCCGCAGGTTGTAAGCCTTGTACAGCCCGATGTCGTGCAGCAGGGCGGAGATATGCAGAACCTCCGGGTTGTAAGAGATCCTCTCGTCCTCCGCCAACTGCTTCGCCAGCTCGTGGATCCGCCGGCAGTGGGCATAGCCCCACACCGGGTGCGTCCCCACCCGCGCAACGAGCGCCTCCACCTCTTCGACCTGCGGCCTCATAGAAGAAAGAGTCTAACGAAGATGGTTTCACCATGCGACCTGGCCGAGTATCATGTCTTTCCACGTTCGGTCCCTGACAAATACCGTGGACAGGAGCGAAAGTATTCGAGGACGGCATGATCATCATCGGGGGCGATGTGGTCGGTGACTGCCGCCTGGT
Source organism: Rubrobacteraceae bacterium (assembly GCA_051003015.1). Classification (GTDB taxonomy): domain Bacteria; phylum Actinomycetota; class Rubrobacteria; order Rubrobacterales; family Rubrobacteraceae; genus JACDGB01. The sequence goes on from JBPCLT010000265.1 coordinate 3,877, forward strand.
ACTGGAACAGGCTGCGCCTGGCGCGGAGGACAGCCCGGGGATCG
>JBPCLT010000266.1:0-4175 GCA_051003015.1 Rubrobacteraceae bacterium
GGGCCGTCACCTCAGACGACGCGATGACCGCGGACTGGGCCCGCCTCCCATACGACCTCCTGGAGAAGATTAGCAACCGCATCATCAACGAGGTGTCGGGTGTCAACCGGGTGGCGCTGGACATCACAAGCAAACCCCCCGGCACCATAGAGTGAGAATAGAGCCGGTCAGCGTTTCAGCTACCGCATGCCGAAGGGATGATACAGAACCTCGGACAGAAAACTCATCACGCGCAAAAAAGGGACAAACGCGCCCAACGGTTGACAAGCTGACCAGCCGAAACGCCGTCCAACTGTTTAACTTCGATTTAGCGTGGAGTTTACATAACTGCAACTAAATCGCGGGCTCGATCCCATATCATCCTGCCTTGAACGTCGAAGGACAGTCTTTGGTAATCGGAGTTCAGGGAGGACATGGGTTGAGTAGGATTTTGCGTGCGAGGTTCGTTGTAGCGGTGAGCTCTCTGCTGGCGCTATCGTTCGTTCTGGCCGCCTGTGGCGGCGGCGGTGGGGGCGGCGAAGGAGGCGGCAACGGTGGCGGCGAGGCCTCCGGCGGCGGGGGTGGTGGAGCCTCAGGCACGATAGACATCGAGGGTTCCAGCACCGTATTCCCGATCACCCAGAGGGTTGCCGAGGCGTTCAACCAGGAAAACCCGGACGTGAACATCACGGTTGGTGACGCCGGTTCCAGCGAGGGGCTCGAAGCGTTCTGCAACGGGGACATCCCGATAGCCGACGCTTCCAGGCCAATAGACCCGGAGGAGGAGGTTCCGACCTGCGAGGAGAACGGGGTCGACTTTATCGAAGTTCCGGTGGGCCTGGACGGCATCTCGGTCGTGACCAACCTCCAGAACGACTTTGCTCAGGACATCACGCTGGACGAGCTGAACGCGATCTGGGAGCCGGACTCGCAGGTGGAGACCTGGAGCGACGTGCGCTCCGACTGGCCGGACGAGCCGATAAGCCTCTTCGGGCCCGGCACCGAATCGGGCACGTTCGACTTCTTTACCGAAGTGGTCACCGGCGAGGAGGGCGCCAGCCGGACCAACTACCAGGCCAGCGGCGACGACAACGTGCTGGTGCAGGGCGTCAGCGGCGACCCGAACGCCCTCGGCTACTTCGGCTACTCCTACTACGCGGAGAACCAGGACACGATCAACGCGCTCCCCGTTGACGGGACGGAGGTCAACCCGGACACCATCTCCTCGGGCGAGTACCCTCTCAGCAGGCCGCTGTTCATCTACGTGAGCACGCAGGCTCTGGAGGAGAACGAGGCGGTCGAGCCGTTCGTGGAGTTCTACCTCCAGGACGGGAGCCTCGATCAGTTCGTCGAGGAGTCCGACTACGTGGCTCTTCCTGGCAACACCGGCGACGAGAGCCGAAAGCAGTTCGAGGACCGCTCCACGGGCACCATCTACGCCGAGGACGGCTCGCTGCCCGGCGGCGACATCGAGGGCGGGCTCAAGCAGTCGCAGTAGCATTTGTCGGGTGCACGTTGGGACTGTAAGATTGGGGCCGGTCAAAACCGGCCCCAACTTTGTTCCTGTGAGAGATCTCTGGAGGGCTAGCCGTGGCAGTTGAGACGAGGGGCGAACGGGGATCCGGCCCGGACCTCTGGAAGCGCGACAGCCGGTCGAGGAAGGTTCGGGAGCGGGTCGTGAAGGTCGTGCTTACGGCGTGCGCGTACCTCTCGATCCTTACCACGTTCGGCATCGTTATTATCCTGTTCGGTGAGGCCGCGACGTTCTTCCAGGACGTCTCGATCTTGCGGTTTCTGACGGAGACCGAGTGGACGGCGGGCTTTGCGGCCACCCCGCAGGACGGCGAGTTCGGCATCATCGTGCTCGCGTGGGCCACGATCTACTCCACGATCATCGCCTGCGCCGTGGCGTTGCCCGTCGGGCTAGGGGCGGCGATTTACCTCTCCGAGTACGCCTCCACGGGGATGCGACGGTGGCTCAAGCCGGCGCTCGAGATACTCGCCGGCGTGCCGACCATCGTCTACGGTTTCTTCGCCCTGACGTTCGTCACGCCGTTCTTGCAGAGCACCCTCTTCGAGGGTATCCAGATCTACAATATCCTGAGCGCCGGGTTGGTGATGGGCGTCATGATCATTCCGACGGTCGCCTCCGTGAGCGAGGATGCTATTTATGCTGTTCCAAGTGGCCTGCGGGAAGGGGCCTACGCGCTCGGCGCCACCAAGCGGGAGGTCGCCACGAAGGTCGTCGTTCCGGCGGCCACCTCGGGGATAGTGGCATCTTTCGTGCTCGGCATCTCGCGGGCTGTCGGGGAGACGATGATCGTCGCCGTCGCCGCCGGCGCGCTGGCGCAGTTGACCGTCAACCCTCTGGAGTCCATGCAGACCATGACGGCTTACATAGTGCAGGTGACCGCCGGGGAGAGCCCGCGGGGGTCGCTGGAGTACGAGACGATCTTTGCCGTCGGCGCGTCGTTGTTCCTGATGACCCTGGTCTTGAACATGGTCGCCTACTGGTTCGTCCGCAAGTTCAGGGAGGTCTACTAACGTGAGCCAGAGCAGCACGCAAGTGGATCGGCAGAAGGATCTGGGGCCGGAGGAGGGAGGCAACTTCAAGACCTCCGTCGGCGTGCGGCACGGGTGGGACCGCTTCTTCGCGGTACTGGTCTTCGCCGCCACCCTGTTCGGGCTCGCGGTGCTCGGCGTCCTGCTCGTGGACGTGGGCCTGCAGGGCGTGCCGGCCATAAGCTGGCAGTTCCTGACCAGCATGGGTTCCGCCGACGCCGAGAGCGCGGGCCTCTTGCCGGCCATCCTCGGGTCGATATGGTTGCTCGGGATAGTGCTGGTCGTCGCCGTGCCCCTTGGCATAGGGGCGGCCATCTACCTCGAAGAGTACGCCAATGACACCTGGATAAATCGCATCATCGAGATCAACATCTCCAACCTGGCGGGCGTCCCCTCGATAATCTACGGGCTTTTGGGGCTCGGCGTGTTCGTGTACATCTTCGGGTTCGGCAGGAGCATACTCTCCGGCGGCCTGATCCTGAGCCTGCTCATCCTGCCCGTGATAATTATCGCCACGCGGGAGGCCGTGCGGGCCGTCCCGCAGTCCATGCGCGAGGGGGCTTTCGCCCTCGGGGCGACGCGGTGGGAGTCCATCCGGTACCACGTGCTGCCCCAGGCCCTCCCCGGCGCCCTCACCGGTACGATCCTCGCCCTGAGCCGGGCCATCGGGGAGACGGCGCCCCTGATCGCCATCGGCGTCGTACCCTACACGACGTTTCTGCCAGAAGATTTTTTCTCCCGCTTCACCGCGATGCCGATCCAGATCTACAACTGGGCCGGCGAGCCGGAGGAAGAGTTCGAGATCCTGGCCGCCGCCGGGATCGTGGTCCTGATGCTGGTGCTCCTGATATCGAACGCGGGGGCGATCTGGCTGAGAAACAAGTTCCAGAGGCGTAACTGAGATTCTGGTACAAAAGGAGGATGGTCGAACGTGACAACCCCGAGAAGGCTGAAAGAGGAGCAAAAGGTGGCTGAGGCCCCGGAGAACAGGCGCGACGAAAGGGTTGACGCGCCGAGCAGGGTCGCCGAGGCGCCTTCCGGCTCCGCCGGTCCCTCGGCGATAGGCATGAAGATCACGGACCTCGCCGCCTTCTACGGCTCGTTCAAGGCCGTCACCGACGTGAGCATGGACATCCAGGCCAACAAGGTCACGGCCCTCATCGGGCCGTAGGGGTGCGGCAAGAGCACGTAAATCCGCTGCCTCCACCGCATGCACGAGGTGCTCCCTGTCGCCCGCGCCGAGGGGCGCGTGATGCCGGGCGACCAGGATATCTACGCCAAGAACGTCGACCCGGTGAACATCCGGCGCCGGATCGGGATGGTCTTCCAGAAGCCGAACCCTTTCTCGAAGTCTATCTACGAGAACGTGGCCTGGGGCGCCAAGATCAACGGCTACCGCGGCAACATGGACGAGCTGGTCGAGCGGTCCTTGCGCCAGGCCGCGCTCTGGGACGAGGTGAAGGACCGGCTCAAGGAGAGCGGGTTCGGCCTCTCCGGCGGCCAACAGCAGCGCCTGTGCATAGCGCGGACGCTCGCGGTGGAGCCCGAGGTCATCCTGATGGACGAGCCTGCTTCCGCGCTGGACCCGGTCTCGACCCAGAAGATCGAGGACACCATGTCCGAGCTGAAGAAGC
>JBPCLT010000267.1:0-3567 GCA_051003015.1 Rubrobacteraceae bacterium
CCCTGCCGCCGAGGTCGAGGATGCCTTCATGAGCGAGCCGGGAGAGGGCGCGGGAGAGGGCTTCGCGGGAGATGCCGGTTGCCTCGGCCATCTCCTGGCGGCTGAGGGAGGGCTCGAAGACGACGCCTTTCCTGGTCACGCGGCCCTCTTCGGTGGCGAGGTTCAAGAGCATGCGGGCGACCCTCTGAGGAGCGCTGTGGAAAACGAGGTCGCCGACGAGGTCTTCCATCTCGCGGTTGCGGGCGGCCAGGGTCCGGGCGAGGCGCAGGGCGGCTTCAGGGAAGCGGGACATTAATTCCACCAGATCGTCCCGGAAGACGGCGTAGAGCACGCAGTCGGTGAGGGCGGTTGCGCCCTGGCTTTGGGGACGGCCTTCGAGGGCGGAGGGGAGACCGATCACGGCCCCATCACCGGCGACGCCCAGGATCTGATCCCGCGCCTTCCCAGGCCCCTGTCCCCCCGACGAACGATACAGCTTCGCCCGCCCCTCGTGCAGGAAGTACACGGCCCCTGACGGCTCGCCCTCGCGGTAGAGAGCGGCCCCGCCCCCGATCTCCAGCACCGCCGCCGCGATAGCGAGCGCCTGGAAGAACTCCTCGTCCAGCCCGTCCAGGAACTCGAACTCCTTCAAGCCCTCCAGCTTCGTCAGGTGCTCGACAGCCCGGCACCGCGCCCCCGGCAGCCGCGCCCAAGACGGCGGCGCGTTCTCACCGTACATCGGCCACGTTCCATTCTGGATTTCGTATCTCCACGAAGCCTTTATACGCCAAGCGGCGGAGGTTTGCATTCTAGCCGTTGGCTTTCAGCCATCAGCGGTCAGCTTTCGGCCAGGGTTATCTTCCGCGACTTCCGCGGAGACGAGACACAAGCGCCAGCGCAAGCTCGGAGAGCATCGCGCCGGCCAGGGCAGGCACGCCGGTGTAAAGGGAGGTCCAGAGGATCAGCCTTCCCGCCAAGGACCAATCATCCGAGAGCCCGTACGTGGGTATCGCGTAGGCGAACGTGTGTAGATGATGGCGCCAACCAACGCGCACGACAGAACTATTGGAATCCCCCGAGCACGTCCGGCGGCCAGGCCCAACGCTACCCCCGCCACGACCGCCGCGCCCAACCCGAACAAGAAGCGGGGTATCTCGTCCGACTGCAACACGATGGGCGGCGCATAGACAGACAGCACAGAGAAGAACGTCGCTCCGGCAGCGGAGATTACGATGAACTTGTAACGCACATCCTATCTTAACAGTGCCCACTATCCCGTGGCATGTGGTCGTGGACAACGCTTCGGCCAGGAAAGGTTTAAGCTGAAAGCCGGCCGCTACGAACCGGAGGTTTTCATGCTCGAAGGCAAGGTCGTTCTCATAACCGGCGCTAGCCAGGGGCTCGGGAGGGCGCTCGCGCTCGCCTTTGCGCGAGAAGGCGCGTCGCTAGTCGTGAATTCCCGCAGCGAAGGGTCACTCCGTCCGGTCGTGGAGGAGATCAAAGATTTGGGAGCAGAGGCGCTCGCCGTCGCGGCGGACGTGTCGGAGAGCGCGGACGTGAAGCGGCTCGTGGATGCAGCGGTGGAGCGATTCGGCGGGGTAGACATACTCGTCAACAACGCCGGGCTCCTCGGGCCTCGCGTCGCGATAGAAGAGTATCCAGAAGACGAGTGGCGCAAGGTCATGGACGCGAATCTTACGGGGCTGTTCCTGGTGTCGAAGGCCGCGATCCCGCACATCCCGGATGGCGGCTCCATCATTAACATCGTGAGCGGGGTGAGCGTCGAGGGCCGGGCCGCATGGGGCGCGTATTCGGTCAGCAAGTTCGGCGTCGAGGGACTAACCCAGATCCTGGCAGCGGAATTAGAAGAACGCGGCATCCGCGTCAACGCCGTTGACCCAGGCGGGATGCGCACCGATATGCGCGCCGCCGCTTACCCGGATGAAGACCCCATGACCAGGATCACCCCCGAGGAGAACACCGCCGTGTTCCTCTATCTCGCCTCAGATGAGTCCAGGGGTGTCACCGGAGAACGTTTCAAGGCGCAGGAGTTCAAGAAGAAGTAGCAGCGTTGTATCGCTTTCAAGGAGAAGGCTCGCCCATTCCATACAGAAGATGGTTCTCCGTGGTCCGCACCCGGACGTTCCAGCCCAGGCCGCAGAGCCGGGAGGAGAGGTCCTCCGGGTCGTGGAAGACCTTGACTATGCGGAACTCCCGGCCATCGTTGAGCTTTCGGATGGTCACGTGATCGCCGGACGCGCCTCTGGTGCGCTCCTTCTCCGCCGGGGTCTCGGAGCGCAGGGAGTCCACGAAGAAGACGCGCCCGCCGGGCTTTAGCGTGGATCTCACGAGTTCCCAGAAGGCGCCGAACCGCTCGGGCGGGACGTGCGAGAGCCAGAACCCGAAAAAGACCACGTCGTAAGCCGTGCCGGGACGCCAGTCGAACAGGTCGGCCCGCACGTAATGGACACGCTCGTCCCTGAGCCTGCCGTGGTTGAGTTTCAAGACCTCGGGGGAAGCGTCCACGGCGGTGATGTGATCCGCGTATCGGTCCAACTGCTCCGTCCACAGGCCGGTGCCGCACGCGAGTTCCAGCACTTCTCCAGCGGGACGGAAACGGGAGAGTTCCTCGCGGACTTCCTCGACTTCGGAGAACCAGGCGCGGTTCCATTCGATGCCGCGGTCGTGGCGGCCGTGGCGGAAGAACCATTCGTCGTACTCGAGGGCGCGGGCGCGGTAGTAGGAGATCTGCCGTTCGACGAGCCCGGCGTCCGGGGGTTCGCTCACGCCGCTTTCTGTTCGGTGTCCACCAGTTCGGCCTGCACGATCAGACGCTGCGAGTAGTCAGGCAAGGTGCAGGTCTGGAGGGTGAGGACGTTCTTGCCGGGCTCGGGCCTGGTCACGGAGAGGTCGGATGGGCCAACGACGAACTCCCTGGAAACCCTGTAAGTATACCGGGTGCCATCGGCGTCTTCGACGAAGACCTCATCCCCGTTTTCGAGGTTGTCGAGGTCCCAGAAAGCCAGCCAGCTATCGGTGTTGGCGTAGCCGAGGCGATGACCTGCGAGGTAGACGTTGGCCTCGTTCTGCCAGGGATATCCGGTGCCTTCGAGGTGTATGGCCGCATGTGATCCGAGGGCATCCATGTCGGTGCCCGGCACATCGGGCACGGTATCGCCCTCGATGCGGTTCATCGCCGGGATGGTGAGCTTGAGGGTCTTGTCCTCCGGGCCGCTTGTCGCCGGCTGCTTCTGCGCGGTCCCGAGCTGGGGGACGTTGAAGCTATCGGGGTTGGGGCTGTTGGTGGCCGTGCTGTCGCGGCTCCCCGCCAGGAAGAACGACGCTATGAGGGCGCCGCCGGCCCCGATCATGGCGAGGCTGATGATCCAGGAAATGATCGTTTTGATCCGCAATTCTTTCGGTCTCCTCAGTGTATCGTCTGGATGCCGCCGAACCCGCCGATTGTAACACCGGACCCCGAATCATGACCGGAAACCCGTGATTGCCGGCTCCCGGTCCTTATCTTTCGGCCGGTAGATCCTCCCTGACGCCCCACTCGTTCCAGGACCCATCGTAGTTGGCGAGGTT